>NZ_JAWHTD010000033.1:0-45080 GCF_032586235.1 Aestuariicoccus sp. MJ-SS9 | reverse complement strand
GATCAGACATATCACCGCTCTGTTTTCGCGCGGTGAATCATGCCCTTCCGCTGAAATCAATAGGTCCTGAGCCTAAGAACGGCAAAGAGAAGACCGTGATAAACTTCTGTTGTTGGCCGCCGAATAAGCCTGCTCACCCAAATCCTCTCAAACGAACCAACTTGACGTCAACTTGCCACGTTGATCCAGCAATTTCCGGGGCAGTCCACGTCAGCGTGGGGGATTATGTGTGGATATGTAATCCCATTTCCAGACAAGACTTTGGAAATAGTTACGTTTCTATGCCTTGGTGGCGGAGAGACAGGGATTCGAACCCTGGGTGGACTTGCGCCCACAACGGTTTTCGAGACCGCCCCGTTCGACCACTCCGGCACCTCTCCGCGGGGGTCGGGGTGCGTTTAGCGGCATGCGCGGCCGTGCGCAACCATGAATTTATGCGCGTCATTTCGCCCCGTCCGGGCGGCGGCGCGGTTGGCATTGCCGGGCAAGGCGCCTAGGTTGGATGCAACGCGTCTCCGGCACGAAAGACCTCCCCATGTTCCTGGTTCAATGCCTTGTGATCGCCGCTTGTTTCGTCGTGCCGCTTGCGGCGCCGGCCGAACCGGCGGACGATCTTCTGGAGGCGCTTCAGGTGCCGGCGATCATCGACATCATGCGCGACGAGGGCCTCGCCTACGGCGCCGAGATGGAGGCGGATTTGATGGTCGGGAAGGCGGGGCCGGACTGGGCCCGGACGATCTCGCGCATCTACGACACCGATCTGATGTACGACGCCGTCCGCAAAAGCTTTGGCGAGACCATGCCCGAGGACTCGATTCCGCCGATGTTGGCGTTCTTCTCGTCCGATCTGGGCCAGCGGATCGTGTCGCTGGAACTGGGCGCGCGCCGGGCCATGGTCGATACGCATGTCGAGCAGGAGGCCCGCGCCGTCTTTCGAGAGATGGAGATGGAGAACGACCCGCGGCTCGACACGCTGAGGGCCTTCGTGGCGGCGAACGACCTGCTGGAGGCCAATGTCGTCGGGGCGCTGAACGCCAGTTATCGCTTTTTCCTCGGGCTCGTCGACGGCGGCGGCTTCGAGATGTCGGAAGAGGACATCCTGGCGGACGTCTGGAGCCAGGAGGAAGAGACGGGCGCCGACACGCGCGAATGGCTTTACGCCTATCTGAACCTCGCTTATGGGCCGCTGTCCGACCAGGAGGTCGAGGATTACACCGCCCTGTCCGAGACCCGCTCGGGGCGGGCGCTCAACGCAGCGCTCTTTGCAGCGTTCAACCGGATGTATAACGATATTTCCTACATGATGGGTCTGGCGGCGGCGCGCCAGATGCAGGCGCAGGAGCTGTAGCGGTACGCCGTTCCACGCGGGGCGGGACGCCCTCGCCGGGCGGCACAAAGACGCTTGACAATCGGCGCACTGCACCCGATAAGCGCGGCTCATCGCCGGGTGTCATGCCCGGCGTATGATTTTCTGACACAACGCCCGGACCCGGGCGCGCTGTTCGAGGCGGCGAAAGCCGAAACACCCGCAGGGCGGGGGCCACAGGACGCGGAAGCAAAGGATAGACGCATGTTTGCGGTGATGAAAACCGGCGGCAAGCAATACAAGGTCCAGTCGGGCGATACGCTCCGGATCGAAAAGCTGGCGGCCGACACGGGTGAAACCGTTCAGTTCAACGACATTCTGATGCTTGGCGGCGACACTGTCGTGGTCGGCAGCCCCACGGTCGACGGCGCCGCCGTCCAGGCCGAGGTGATCGACCAGATCAAGGGTGACAAGGTCATCCACTTCGTCAAGCGCCGCCGCAAGCACAGCTCGCAGCGCACCAAGGGCCACCGCCAGCAGCTGACGCTGGTGCGCGTGACCGACATTCTGGCCTCGGGCGCGGACAAGTCGGGCGTCAAGGCCGCGATCGGCGCCGGCTCGGCCCCCAAGGCCGCCGCAGCCGCACCGGGCCCGGCGAAAGCCGCCGCAGCGCCCGCCGCCGCCACTGCCGCCGAAGGTGACGACCTCACCCAGATCACCGGCGTCGGCCCGGCCGCCGCGAAGAAGCTGAACGAGGCGGGCATCACCACCTTCGCCCAGCTGGCCGCCATCGACGCGGACACCTTCGAGGGCCCCAAGGTCAAGCCCGAGTGGGTTGAGCAGGCCAAGGAACTGGCCTGAGGGCCCGTAGAAATCAGGAGAGACACTCATGGCACATAAAAAAGCAGGCGGTTCCTCCCGCAACGGTCGCGACTCTGCGGGTCGCCGCCTCGGCGTGAAGCTCTACGGCGGTCAGGCCGCCATCCCCGGCAACATCATCGTGCGTCAGCGCGGCACCAAGTTCTGGCCGGGCAACGGCGTGGGCATGGGCAAGGATCACACGATCTTTGCGACCGTCGATGGCGCTGTGACCTTCCACAAGGGCCTCAAGGGCCGCACCTTCATTTCGGTCCTGCCAGTGGCGGAGGCCGCAGAGTAAGCCGACCCGAAGGCAATCAAGACAGGGGATCGGCAGCACAGCCGGTCCCCTTTTTCGTTTCTGAATTAACGACTTCGGCGTGAATTTGGCGCACAGGCCTGCGCCCCCGCCATGGTAATTCAGGGCCGCCGTGCCCATCTGTGGAGGAGCAGAGCAAGCGGCGGATGACCCCCGCCCCCGTGCTTCCGAGGAGATGCACATGAGCCTCGACACCACTTCGAACCAGCCCGTTGTCGAAACGGAAAGACTGACTCTGCGCCCGGTGCGCGCCTCGGATGCGGGCCTGATCGGCCTTTACACCGCGGACGAACGCGTGGCGCGCATGACCACGTCGATCCCGCACCCGATGCCGCCCGGCGCGATCGAGGCCTTCGTGACCCGCGCTCAGGCCGCCGAACGCGACGAAGACGTCTGGGCGATGGATGCCACCAAATCCGGCGGGTCCGAGCTGTTGGGGCTGATTTCGCTGACGCGGATGGATCGCAACCAGTGCGAGATCGGCTATTGGGTCGCGCCCGCGTTCTGGAACACGGGCCTTGCGTCGGATGCGGTCTGTGCGCTTGTGCATGCCAACCCGATGCAGAACGCCACGCTCTTCGGGTCGGTGTTTCAGGACAATCCGGCCTCGGCCCGGGTGCTGACCAACTGCGGCTTCGACTACATCGGCGATGCCGAGGCCTTCAGCGTGGCGCGCGGCGCCACTGTGCCGACCTGGACCTACATCAAACGTTACACCCCAGCGGCGGCCTGACCCTGCCATCGCTCTGCCGCTTGAGGCCGCGGGCAGGGCAGGCTAAAGCTGCCCCGCCGTCCCAGCCCTGAAAGCGCATTCCATGAAATTCCTCGATCTCTGCAAGGTCTACATCCGCTCCGGTTCGGGCGGCAACGGATGCATCAGCTTCCGGCGCGAAAAGTACATCGAATACGGCGGCCCCGATGGTGGCGACGGCGGCCATGGCGGCGACGTCTGGGTCGAGGCGGTCGACGGGCTCAACACGCTGATCGACTTTCGCTATCAGCAGCATTTCTTCGCCGAGAACGGCAAGGCGGGCATGGGGCGTCAGCGCACCGGGCGCGACGGCGAGGATATCCTGCTGCGGGTCCCCGTCGGGACCGAGATCCTCGACGAAGATCAGGAAACCGTGCTGGCCGACCTGACCGAGCTGGGGGCCCGCGTGTTGCTGGCCAAGGGCGGCAATGGCGGCTGGGGCAACCTGCATTTCAAGACCTCGACCAACCAGGCCCCGCGCCGCGCCAACCCCGGCCAGGCTGGGATCGAGCGCACGATCTGGCTGCGGCTCAAGCTGATTGCCGATGTGGGTCTCGTGGGTCTGCCCAACGCGGGCAAATCGACCTTTCTGGCGGCCACGTCGAACGCGCGGCCCAAGATCGCCGATTACCCCTTCACCACGCTGCATCCCAATCTGGGCGTCGTGGGCGTGGACGACACCGAATTCGTCGTCGCCGACATCCCCGGCCTGATCGAAGGCGCGAGCGAGGGACGGGGCCTGGGCGACACCTTCCTGGGTCATGTGGAACGCTGCGCGGTGCTCTTGCACCTGATCGACGGCACGTCGGGCACGCTGATCGAGGATTACCAGACCATCCTGTCGGAACTCGACGCCTATGGAGCGGGGCTGGCGGACAAACCGCGGGTGACCGTGCTGAACAAGGTCGACGCGCTGGATGCCGAGGAACGCACGTTCCTGACCGAAGAGCTGCAGGCCGCGGGTGCCGGCAAGATCCTGCATATGTCCGGTGCGAGCGGTGAGGGCGTGACCGAGGTGCTGCGCGAGCTGCGGCCCTGGGTCGACCGCAACCGCCGCCCCAAGGCCGCCGAAGAAGACGAGGACGAGGGCGGGACATGGCAACCCTGAGCGACGCCAGACGGCTGGTCGTCAAGATCGGCTCGGCCCTCTTGGTGGACAAGGTCACCGGCCAGCTGCGCCGCGACTGGCTGACCTCGATCGCCGCCGATGTGGCCGCGCTGAAATCCGGCGGGGCGGATGTGGTGCTGGTGTCCTCGGGCTCGATCGCCTTGGGGCGCGGGGTGCTGGGGCTGGCCTCGGCCCATCTGCCGCTGGAACAATCCCAGGCCGCTGCCGCGGTCGGGCAGATCCGGCTGGCCCGCGCCTGGGAAGAGGCGCTGGCCCCCCACGGCATCACCACCGCGCAGGTGCTGGTCACGCTGGAGGACAGCGCCGACCGCCGCCGGTATCTCAATTCCCGCGCCACGATGGAGACGCTTCTGGGCTTCGGCACCGTGCCCATCGTCAACGAGAACGACACCGTCGCCACCGACGAGATCCGCTATGGCGACAACGACCGTCTGGCGGCACAGGTGGCGGTGACGGTGGCGGCCGATCAGCTGATCCTGCTGTCGGATGTGGACGGCTTCTATTCCGCCAACCCCTCCAGCGACCCGGACGCCCGCCGCTTCGACACCATCGACGTCATCACCCCCGAGATCGAGGCGATGGCCGGCGACGCCGGTTCGGGCCTGTCCAAGGGCGGTATGAAGACCAAGCTGATGGCCGCCAAGACCGCCACGGCGGCGGGCTGCGCGATGGCGATCACCGACGGCGCGCCGCTGCATCCGTTGCGCGCGCTGCAGGACGGGGCCAACGCCACCTGGTTCACCCCGCAGCTCGACCCGCACGCCGCCCGCAAACGCTGGATCGCGGCGATGAAGCCGCAGGGTACGCTGACGCTCGACGACGGTGCAGTGGCGGCGCTGGCGCGGGGCACGTCGCTCTTGCCCGCCGGGATCGCCCGGGTCGAAGGCAGCTTCGGGCGCGGCGATCCGGTGACCATCCGCGCCGCCGACGGGCGCGCGCTGGGGCAGGGGCTCAGCCGCTACACCGCCGCCGAGGCGCAGGCGATCCGGGGGCATCGTTCGTCGGAGATCGAGGAAATTCTGGGCTACCCGGGCCGCGCCGTGGTAATACACCGTGACGACATGGCGCTCTGATCCGCCCGCCGGTTTCGCACTCACACACCCCAAGCCAGACGACTGGACACGTCCCATGAAAGACCTCGCAGACATCCCCGCCCTGATGCAAGACATCGGCCAGCGCGCCAAGGCCGCCGCCGCCACGCTGGCCTTCGCCCCGGCCGACCGGCGCGCCAAGGCGCTCGAGGTGGCCGCCGATGCGGTCTGGGCGCAGCGCGACGCGATCATCGCGGCCAATGCCAAGGATCTGGACTATGGCCGTGACAAGGGGCTGTCGGACGCGATGATGGACCGGCTCTTGCTGAACGAGGACCGGGTCAAGACCATCGTGACGGGCCTGCGCGCCGTGGCGGCGCAGGAGGATCCGGTAGGCCAGGTAATGGAGGAATGGGACCAGCCCAGCGGGCTACACATCAAGCGCGTGCGCACGCCGCTGGGTGTGATCGGCGTGATCTACGAATCGCGCCCCAACGTGACCGCCGATGCGGGCGCGCTCTGCCTGAAATCGGGCAACGCGGTGATCCTGCGCGGCGGGTCCGAGGGCTTTCACAGCTCGGGCGCGATCCATGCCTGTCTGATCGAAGGGCTGAGGGCCGCCGGGCTGCCCGAAGACGCGATCCAGCTGATCCCCACCCGCGACCGCGCGGCGGTGTCCGAGCTGCTGACCATGACCGAGTATGTCGACGTGATCGTGCCCCGTGGCGGCAAGGGCCTGGTGGGCCTTGTGCAGCGCGAGGCGCGAGTGCCGGTCTTTGCCCATCTCGAGGGGATCGTGCACATCTACATCGACGCCGCCGCCGACCCGGTCAAGGCGCTGGACGTGGTGCTGAACGCCAAGACCCGCCGCACCGGCATCTGCGGCGCCGCCGAATGCCTGCTGATCCACCGCGACGCGGTGGATACGGTCGGGCAGGGCGTCATTCGCGCGCTGCTCGACGCCGGGGTCGAGGTGCGTGCCGACGAGACCTTGCAGGTCATTCCGGGCACCACCGCCGCCAGCGACGACGATTGGGGGCGCGAATTCCTCGACAAGATCATCGCCGCCCGCGTCGTGCCCGATATCGACGCCGCCATCGCGCATATCCGCGAGCATGGTTCGAATCATACCGATTGCATCCTGACCGAGGATCCCGCCGCCGCCGAATTGTTCATCGAGCGGGTGGACAGCGCCATCGTGATGCACAATGTCTCGACCCAGTTCGCCGACGGGGGCGAGTTCGGCATGGGGGCCGAGATCGGCATCGCCACCGGCAAGCTGCACGCGCGCGGCCCGGTGGGCGCGATGCAGCTGACCAGCTTCAAATACGTGGTGACCGGCGACGGCGTGACGCGCGGCTGAGCGCCCTCAGACCGTCAGCGCGATCCGGTCTTCGCCGAGATCAAGGCTGACCGAACGCCCCGTCGCGCGCGACACGAGGCCCAGCAGCGCGAATTGCACGTTGCCCGGCGCCGCGAGCCCGAGGTCGTCGGGGGCGTCCAGAGAGGCCCAGAGATCGGCCAGATCCAGAATGCGCTACGAGTGCGCGGTCAAAAGCCAACGCGCGCCGTCGTGGCGGACCGTCAGCTCGCCGCCCATGGGCAGGGCGGTTTCCAGGCAGAGATAGGCGAGATAGGCCAGCTGCACCTCGGCGCGGGGCAGGTTCACCTCTGCCTCCCAATGCGGATGCATGCGGCTGCCCGCCGCCAGCTGTTCCAGCGTTTCCCGCGCCTCGGCATGGCGCACGATCTGCTGGGAGCTTGCGCCGCCAAAGGCAATCCGAAAGAACCGGATCTTGGCGGTGGCATTGTCGCAGCTTTGCTGGATCAGTTCCATCTCGGGCCCGCTCGCCCCGGCCTGACCGGACAGCGAAATCAGCTCGAGCCCATTGTTTATCGCGCCGATCGGGCTGATAAGATCATGACAGATGCGCGACCCGATCAGGGCGGCGAGCGCTATGGTATCCTGGGTCATCACATGCTCCGGCAGCGAGAGGTGAGAAATGGAAGACATGAACGCACTTCTGGAACCCGGGATGCTGGTTCAGCATCCGGACAGGCCGGATTGGGGCACCGGCCAGGTGCAATCGAACATCGGCGGCCGCATAACCGTCAACTTCCGCGAGGAAGGAAAAGTGACAATTGACGGCACAAGGGTCTTTCTGGTTCCGGTATTCGATGCGTCGTCTTAGACCCCAGAAGGTTTAAGAATTGTTAACCATACTGCCGCGTTGCCGGATTGACGCAAATATTACGGGGCTTTTGTCATGTCCTTGTCAAAAATCGATTTTTCGGTCCGGCTGGCGCGAACGACAGAGGATCTGCGCGCCGCGCAGCGGCTGCGCTACGAGGTCTTCGCGCGCGAACTGGGCGCGACCGGCGGGTCGGTCGATCACGCGCTGGGGCTGGAGCGGGACCGCTTCGACGAGGTCGCCGATCACCTGCTCGTCCTCGACACCCAGCGGGCGGGCGATCCGGTGGTGGGCGTCTACCGCCTGATGCAGTGCCACCACGCCCGGGCCGCCGGACGGTTCTACTCCGAAGAGGAATACGACCTGTCGCCGCTCTACCGCTCGGGCCGCAGCCTGCTCGAGTTGGGCCGCTCTTGCCTGCGCCGCGAATACCGCGGCGGCACGGCGATGATGCAGCTCTGGCAGGGGATCGCCGATTACGTGAAGGACCACGGGATCGAGATCCTCTTTGGCGTGGCAAGCTTTCACGGCACCGATCCGCAGGCGCTGGCGCATCCGCTGTCGAACCTGCATCACCAATACCGCGCGCCCGAGGCGCTGCGCGTGCGCGCCCGCGTGGCCCAACGGATGGACATTCTGCCCGCCGACAAGGTCGACCGCCGCCGCGCCATGCTCGAGACGCCCGCGCTGATCAAGGCCTATCTGCGGCTGGGCGGCATGGTGGGCGAGGGCGCCTTTGTCGACCACGGCTTCAACACGACCGATGTTTGCATGGTGATGGACACCGCCCGCCTGAACGCCCGGCAAAAAGCGCTTTACGCGAAAGACGCCGCGTCATGAGCCCGACATGGTCAGACGAGGACCCGCCCCCGCCGCCGCGCATCGGCCCGGGCGGCTGGTGGCGCGTGGCCTGGCGCGGCGGGGCGCTGGGGGCGGTGACCTTCGGGGGTCTGGGGCTCTTGTTGCTGGTGCGGCTGGTCGAGCGTCCGGTTTTCGGGATGCGCCGCCCGGTCACACCCTGGATCACGCAAGGCGTCTGCCGGATGGCCTTTGTTATCCTGCGGCTGCCGCTGACGGTGCGCGGCCCGCGCATCAAGGGGCCGGGCGCGGTGGTGGCCAACCATTCCTCGTGGCTGGATATCTTTGCGCTCAACGCCCGCAAGAACGTCTATTTCGTGTCGAAATCCGAGGTCGCGGGCTGGCCCGGGATCGGCTGGCTGGCCCGCGCGACCGGCACGGTGTTCATCCGCCGCGACCCGCGCGAGGCCGCCGCCCAGACCGAGACCTTTCGCGAGCGGTTGTTGCAGGGGCATCGGCTGCTGTTTTTCCCCGAGGGTACGTCGACCGACGGAATGCGGGTTTTGCCATTCAAATCAACGCTCTTCGCGGCGTTCTTCGCGGAAAACCTGCGCCATGACATGAGCATCCAGCCGGTCAGTGTCGTCTATCACGCGCCCGGTGGCGCCGATCCGCGGTTCTACGGCTGGTGGGGGGATATGGACTTTGGCCCACATCTGGTGACCATGCTCGCGGCCAGACGGCAGGGCCGGGTCGAGCTGATCTATCATCCGCCTGTCGCGGTGGATGAATTTCCCAACCGCAAATCGCTCGCCCGATACTTGGAGGGCCAGGTGCGCGACGGGCACGCGCTGGCGATCAAGGCGACCGAGGACTGACGGTCAGCCCATCGCCTCGGTCAGCGCCCTAAGCGTGGCGGCGGGATCGTCCGTGCCCCAGATTTCCTCGCCGATGCCGAAGAAATCCGTGACCGGGGCCAGCGCGCGCACCAGATCGGCGTCAAGGCTGCCTTCGGCCACCACCGGCAGCTCGATCATCTGCGACCACCAGTCGAAAAGTTCGAACGGTGCGACGGCCCCGTCGCCCAGCGTGCTGGCGCCGACCGGGCCGAAGCTGACGTAGTCGGCCCCCGCCTCGCCCGCGTTCATACCGTCGTGGCGGGACTGGCCGCAGAACGCGCCGACGATGGCGTCGGGCCCCAGTTCCTTGCGCGCCATTCGCACCGACCGCGCGCCATCGGTCAGGTGCACGCCATCAAGCCCCAGCCGCTGCGCCAGAACAACATGCGTGTCGATCACCAGCGCCACGTCATGGGCATGGGCCACCTCGCGCACCGCGTCGGCGGCGCGCAGGATGCGATCCTCGTCGCGGGTGGCGAGGCTGAGGCGCAGACAGGCGATGTCGGCGCTTTCCAGCACCGCCGACAATTGCGCGGGAAAGGCGCTGAGGTCGAATTCGGGCGGGGTGATGAGGTAAATCTGCGGCTGCTCGGGCTCTGCCATGGTGCGCTCCTGCGGTTGCGGTGGCTATACCGCGCAAAGTGGAGCGGTGCCAAGGGGCTAGGCCGATTTTGGCGGCAGGCTGGCCACGTTCTCCAGCGCCAGGCGCAGCCATTCGGCGCGGGCGGCGTCATCGCCCATGTCCTCGGACGCGACCTCGACGAAGCCTTTCATGGGCCGGCCGGTAAAGGCCATGGGCCGCGCGCCGGGCAGGGCCATGGCCTGCGCCTCGCGCGGTTTGCCGACGCGGTACATCGCGCCGTCCTTGTGCACACCGCAGAACATATGCCCGTCCAGCATGAAACACAGCCCGCCGAACATGCGCTTTTCGCGCAGGCCGGGGCGCGCGCCGATATCGTCGCGCATCAGGTCCACAAGTCCGGGGTCTGCTGGCATGGTGTCCCTTTCTTTGTGGCCAACCATACGCCGGGGGATGTCGATCCCCCAGAAGTTTCGCACGCGCCTTGTTCTTTACGGGCCGCCGACGTAAGTCGCCATCAAAGCTTTTGGAGGAGCCATGCCCAGCGACACGCCTCAACCCGCCTTCGTTCTGGTGCGCCCGCAGATGGGAGAGAACATCGGTGCGGCGGCGCGGGCGATGTGGAACTTCGGGCTCGACCGGATGCGCATCGTCGCGCCGCGCGACGGCTGGCCCAACCCCAAGGCCGACGCCATGGCCAGCGGGGCCGGGCGTCTGCTGGATGAGGCGATGTTGACCGACACGCTTGAGGGCGCGGTGGCCGATTGCACCTATGTCTTCGCCACCACGGCGCGGCAGCGGGGGCTGACCAAGCCCGTCTACAGCCCCGAAGAGGCGATGCGCGTCGCGGCGCAAAAGATCGCGGGCGGCGAAAAGGTGGCGGTGCTTTTCGGACCCGAACGCGCGGGGCTTGAAAACGAGGACATCGCTTTGGCAAACGCCATCGTCAGCGTCCCCGTGAACCCCGATTTCCCGTCGCTGAACCTGGCGCAATGCGTGCTGCTGACCGGTTACGAATGGCGGCGCAACACCGCCGAGGTGACGGCGCTGGCCCATGAGCTGGCGGGCACCGACTGGGCCAATGCGTCCGAGATGGCGCATCTCGCGCGCCATTACGAAGAGCGGCTGGAGGAGGCAGGGTTCTTCTTTCCCGCCGCCAAGGCCGAGAACATGAAGGTCAACCTGCGCAACCTCTGGAGCCGGATGCCCCTGACGCGCGCGGATGTGCAGATGCTGCACGGCATCCTGCGGCAAATGGTGCGCTGGAAAGAGCGCGGCGGATGACTGGACGCCGCCCCGCGGCGGCCCTATCTTCGGCCCAGACAAGGAGAGAGGCATGAGCGGAAATCGCAAGCTTTTCGAAGAGGTTGGCACGCAATCCTCGCGCGGTGACAAGCCCGCGGGCGGCATGATCGACGCAGGCAAGCGCGGCGCGCGCGGGGCGATCCGCCTCTGGCTGATGCTACTTTTCGCGCTCGTGGTGGTGATGATCGCCGTGGGGGGCCTCACAAGGCTGACCGACAGCGGGCTTTCGATCACCGAATGGCGCCCGATCACCGGCGCGCTGCCCCCCATGGATGCCGCCGCCTGGGAGGCGGAATTCGAGAAATACCGCGCCATCCCGGAATACCAGTTGCAGAACAAGGGCATGTCGCTGGCGGAATTCCAGTTCATCTACTGGTGGGAATGGGGCCACCGCCAGCTGGGCCGGTTCATCGGGTTGGTCTGGGCCATCGGGTTCTTCGGCTTCCTGATCGCGCGGAAGATCCCCACCGGCTGGACGCCTCGCCTGCTGGGCCTCGGCGCGCTTGGCGGCGCGCAGGGGGCGATCGGCTGGTGGATGGTGGCCTCGGGGCTGGGGGGCGAGATGCTGGATGTGGCCAGCTACCGCCTTGCGACGCATCTGGGGCTGGCCTTCGTGATCCTCGGCCTGATCGCCTGGTATGTCTTCCAGCTTGGCCGAGAAGAGCGCGCGCTGATGCAGGCGCGCCGCTCGCGCGAGGCGCGGCTTTTCAGCATGTCCACGGGGCTGATGCATTTCGCCTTTCTGCAAATCCTGCTGGGCGCGCTGGTCGCCGGCATCGACGCGGGCCGCACCTATAACGACTGGCCGCTGATGGCGGGTGCGTTCCTGCCGCCGTTCCCCTTCGATATCGAGCCGGTCTGGCGCAACTTCTTTGAAAACGCCGGGCTGGTGCAGTTCATGCACCGCATCGCGGGCTATCTGCTGATGGCCTTCGGCATCGTCGTCTGGCTGCGCGCGCGCCGTTCGCCCAACACCGACACGCGCTATCGCTTCAACGCGGTGATGGCGATGATGGTGCTGCAGATGGTGCTGGGCATCGTGACCGTGCTGTACATGGCGCCGTGGCAGATCGCCATCGTACACCAGTTCGGGGCGGTGCTGCTTTGGGTGCTGATCCTGCGCGCGCGCTTTGCCGCGCAATACCCCGTGTTTCAATCCTTGAAAGGATCCCGCTGATGAACGCTTTTGACGCCCTGATGGAGCACACCCGCGAGACGGTCGCGTTGTCGCAGATCGCCGGTCGGCTGGGCTGGGATCAAGAGACGATGATGCCGCGCGGCGCGGCCGGACAGCGGGCCGAGGAAATGGCCGCGATGGAGGGCGTGCTGCACGCCCGCCGCACCGACCCACGGGTCGGCGATTGGCTGGCGGCGATCGACCACGGCGCGCTGGACGCGGTCGGGCAGGCGCAACTGCGCCAGATCCGGCGCAGCTTTGAACGCACGTCGAAGATCCCCGCGCGGCTGGCCGCCGAGATCGCCCGCGTCACCTCGGCCGCGCAGGGCATCTGGGCCGAGGCCCGCGCGGCGGACGATTTCGACGCTTTCGCGCCGACCCTGCGCGAGGTGCTGGCGCTGAAACGTGAAGAGGGTGCCGCGCTGTCGGACGGAGGCGATGTCTATGACGCGCTGCTGGACGATTACGAACCGGGCGCCACCGCCGCCAATCTGGAGGCGATGTTCGGTGCGCTGCGCCCGCGCCTGGTCGAGCTGCGCGAAAAGGTGCTGGCGCATCCCATCCCCGACGGTCTGGGGCAGGAATTCGACGAGGCCGCGCAGATGAAGCTGACACGCGCCGTGGCCAAGACCTTTGGCTACGACATGGCGCGCGGGCGGGTGGACAAGGCGGTGCATCCGTTCAGCTCGGGCTCGGGCGACGATGTGCGCATCACCACGCGGACCAATCCCACCGATCCTTTCAACTGCCTTTACTCGACCATCCACGAGGTCGGGCACGCCGCCTATGAGCAGGGCATCGACCCGGCCTACCGGTTGACGCCGCTGGGGCAGGGCGTGTCGATGGGCGTGCACGAAAGCCAGAGCCGCATCTACGAAAATCAGCTGGGCCGCAGCCGCGCGTTTTGCGGCTGGCTCTATGGCCAGATGGTGGACACCTTCGGCGATTTCGGCATCCCGGACGAGGACAGCTTTTATGCGGTGGTGAACCGCGTGCAGAACGGCTTTATCCGTACCGAGGCGGACGAGGTGCAATACAATCTGCATGTGCTGCTGCGCTTCGATCTGGAGCGCGCGCTGATCTCTCGCGCGCTCGAGGTGGACGATCTGGAAGCCGCCTGGAACGACCGGTTCGAGGCGGATTTCGGCTTTGCCGTTGACCGGCCCTCGAACGGCGTGCTGCAGGATGTGCATTGGTCGGTGGGGCTTTTCGGCTATTTCCCGACCTATTCGCTGGGCAATGTCTATGCCGGCTGCCTGCACGAGGCGCTGCGCCGCGCGGTGCCGGATCTGGACGACAAGCTGGGCGCGGGCGATCTGGAGGCGGCGACCGGCTGGCTGCGCGAGAATGTGCAGCGGCACGGCGGGCTTTACCACCCGCGCGAGGTCATCGAACAGGCCTGCGGCGGCGCGCCGTCCGAGGCGCCTTTGCTGGCTTATCTCGAGGATAAATTCGGCGCGATTTACGGGCTGTAACGCCCCGGGCTTCGCCGGAACCGAAAGGCCCTCGCCGATGTGGCGAGGGCCTTTTCGCGTTATTCGACGGGTTCGCCCTCGTCCCCGTCTTCGGCCTCGCCCTGATCGGCGATCCAGGCGACGCTGACCACGGTCTCGCCCGCGCCAGTGTTGAAGATCTTGACGCCACCGGCGTTGCGCGAACGGAACGAGATCCCCTCGACCGGCACGCGGATCGACTGGCCCTTGGAGGTGGCGAGCATGATCTGGTCGTCCATCTCGACCGGGAAGGAGGCCACAAGCGGGCCGCCGCGCAGGGCCTTGTCCATCGCCATGACCCCCTGGCCGCCGCGGCCGCGCACCGGGTAATCGTGGCTGGAACTGAGCTTGCCCGTGCCCTTGGCGGTGATGGTCAGGATCAGGTTCTCGGCCGCCGACATCTCGGCATAGCGTTCCTGGCTGATGGTGGCGTCGGCGCTGACGCCCTCTTCCTCGGGGGTCTCGGCATCGTCGGCAAGGCCCGCAACCGCGCGGCGCATCTTCAGATAGGCGGCGCGTTCGTCCGGGCTGGCCTCGAAATGCCGGATCACGGCCATCGACACGACCCGGTCGCCGTTCGACAGCCGGATCCCGCGCACGCCGGTGGATTTGCGCCCCTTGAAGACGCGAACGGCGGTGGTAGGAAAGCGGATCGCGCGGCCGGAATCGGTGACCAGCATGATGTCGTCATCCTCGGACGCTATGCGGGCGTTCACCAGCTCGACCCCTTCGGGCAGGTCCATGGCGATCTTGCCGTTGCGCATCACGTTGGTGAAATCCGACAGCGCATTGCGGCGCACGTCGCCGGCGCTGGTGGCAAAGACGATCTGCAGGTCGACCCAATCCTCTTCGTCGCGGTCCACCGGCATGATCGCGGCGATGCTGACGCCGGTGGGGATCGGCAGGATGTTGACGATGGCCTTGCCGCGCGAGGTGCGCCCGCCCAGCGGAAGACGCCAGGTCTTGAGCTTGTAGACCATCCCGTCGGTAGTGAAGAACAACAGCTGCGTATGCGTGTTGGCGACGAAGAGCGTGGTGACCACGTCGTCGTCCTTGGTCGCCATGCCTGACAGCCCCTTGCCGCCGCGCTTTTGCGAGCGGAAGTCGGCCAGTGCGGTGCGTTTGATATAGCCCGACTGGGTGACCGTCACGACCATGTCTTCACGCTCGATCAGGTCCTCGTCTTCCATGTCGCCGGCCCAGTCGACGATCTCGGTCCGGCGCGGGACGGCGAATTTGTCTCTTACCTCGGTCAACTCGTCCGAGATGATCTCCATGATCCGCTCGCGGCTGGAGAGGATGTCGAGATATTCCTTGATCTTGCCTGCCAGTTCCTCGAGCTCGTCCGTCACCTCTTTGACGCCGAGCTGGGTCAGGCGTTGCAGGCGCAGGTCGAGGATGGCGCGGGCCTGCGCCTCGGAGAGGTTGTAGGTGCCGTCGTCGTTGGCCTTGTGGGTCGGATCGTCGATCAGCGCGATATAGGGCAGGATGTCGCCCGCGGGCCAGCGCCGGGTCATCAGCTTTTCGCGCGCCTCGGCGGCGTCGGCGGAGGCGCGGATGGTCGCCACGACCTCGTCGACATTGCTGACGGCCACGGCCAGACCGCAGAGGATATGGCTGCGTTCGCGCGCCTTGCGCAGCAGATAGGCGGTGCGGCGGGCGACCACGTCCTCGCGGAAGTCGAGGAAGGCGGTCAGGAAGCTGCGCAGGGTCAGCTGTTCGGGCCGTCCGCCGTTCAGCGCCAGCATGTTGCAGCCGAACGAGGTCTGCATCGGGGTGAAGCGGAAAAGCTGGTTCAGCACCACCTCGGCGGTGGCGTCGCGTTTGAGCTCGACCACCACGCGCACGCCTGAGCGGTCGGATTCGTCCTGAACATGGGCGATGCCTTCGATCTTCTTGTCGCGAACGGTTTCGGCAATCCGCTCGATCATGGTGGCCTTGTTGACCTGATAGGGGATCTCGTCGATGACGATGGCGTAGCGGTCCTTGCGGATCTCCTCGATCCGGGTCTTGGCGCGGATGATCACGCTGCCGCGGCCCTCGAGATACGCCTTGCGCGCGCCCGAACGGCCCAGGATCACGCCGCCGGTCGGGAAATCCGGGGCGGGAATGTAGTCGATCAGCTGTTCCGAGCTGAGATCGGGGTTTTCGATCAGCGCCAGCGTGGCGTCGATCACCTCGCCCAGGTTGTGCGGCGGGATGCGCGTGGCCATGCCCACCGCGATCCCCTCGGCGCCGTTGACCAGCACGTTTGGATAGCGCGCGGGCAGGACGGTGGGTTCCTGGCGTTCGTTGGCGTAGTTCGGGACGAAATCGACGGTTTCCTTGTCGATGTCCGTCAACAGGCTTTCAGCCGAGGATTCGAGCCGGGCTTCGGTGTAGCGGTAGGCGGCGGGCGGGTCGCCGTCCATCGAGCCGAAATTCCCCTGACCGTCGATCAGCCGCAGCGACATCGAGAAATCCTGCGCCATGCGCACCAGCGCGTCATAGACCGCGCTGTCGCCATGGGGGTGATAGCGGCCCATGACGTCGCCCACGGCGGTCGCGCATTTGCGGTAGCTTTTGGACTTGGTCTGGCCGTTTTCCCAGAGCGTATAAAGGATGCGACGGTGCACAGGTTTCAGGCCGTCGCGCAGATCTGGAATGGCGCGGCTGACGATCACGCTCATGGCGTAATCGAGGTAGGAGGCCTTCATCTCGTCGGTGATCGAGATCGACGGTCCGTCGTGCAGAGGCTTTTCCGGGCGGGTTTCGTCCGTGTTATCAGGGGGTTCGGGCGTATCGCTCACGTGAAGGGCCTGTCCTGGGATGCTGCCATATTTAGTTGCAAAAGGTATATCAGAGACAGGATATGGGGCGCAATGCCATCGGAGGGCTATTTCTGGCAGCCAAGGGGAGCGCCTGCTAACACACTGTTTTTATTGAAAAGTAAAGATCACCTTGGCATGATTCGAAATATCGACAGTCAACGATGAAGGTGCGATATGACACCAAGCGAGACAGAGCTGATGTTGCGCGGATACGGGCTGACCACGGCAGAGTTCTTTTACCGGATGCCCGATTACCGGAATGTGCTGAACACATATATCTGGCAGGATTACGATCTGGCCCCGGATCATCCAAATCTCTTCAAGTTCATCGAGTTCTGGCAGGACGAGATCGAGGGCCCGCTGCATTCGGTGCGCTTTACCCACCGCAAGATGATCGCGCCGGGGGAATGGCGGCAGGTGGTGGGCGAATTCAACTACCACTGAGGGCGGGGGGCGCGCCTCGTCAAGCCCTTGCGGCCTTTCCTCGGCAGGGGGCGCTCAGGCCGGTTGCTTGCGCTTGATCTTGCCGGCCTTCTCGGCCAGGTCGCGGGCGATGGCGAAGGCGCCCTGGATCTTGTCGCGGTCGTTCTTCCAGTCGCGGCGCACCACGATCTTGTTGTCCTTGACCTTGGCCAGGTCCTTTTGATCCTTGAGGAATTCCACCAGACCCTCGGGCCGGGCGAACTTGTCGTTGTGGAACTGGATCGTGGCGCCCTTGGGCCCGCCGTCGAGCTTGGCGATGCCGGCGCGTTTGCACATCGCCTTGATCCGGACGACCAGAAGCAAGGTGTTGACCTCTTTCGGCAGCTTGCCGAAGCGGTCGATCAGTTCGGCGGCGAAGCCTTCGAGCTCGACCTTGGTCGACAGCGACGACAGGCGGCGGTAGAGGCCCAGGCGCACGTCGAGATCGGGGATGTAGTCCTCGGGGATCAGGACCGGCACGCCGAGATTGATCTGCGGTGCCCATTGGTCGTCGGCGTCCGACAGCCCCTCGAGCTCGCCCGCCTTGATCTTGGCGATCGCCTCTTCCAGCATCGACTGGTAGAGTTCGTAGCCCACGTCGCGCATTTGGCCCGATTGTTCCTCGCCCAGCAGGTTGCCCGCGCCGCGAATGTCCAGATCCTGTGAGGCCAGTGTGAAGCCTGCGCCGAGCGTGTCGAGACTGCCCAGAACGCGCAGCCGCTTTTCGGCCGCCGGGGTCAGTTTGGCGCGCGGTTTCGTTGTTAGATAGGCGTAGGCGCGGGTCTTGGACCGGCCCACGCGGCCGCGGATCTGGTAAAGTTGCGCCAGCCCGAACATATCCGCGCGGTGCACCACCATGGTGTTGGCGGTGGGGATATCGAGACCGGATTCCACAATCGTCGTGGCCAGCAGCACGTCGTATTTGCCGTCGTAAAACGCATTCATGCGGTCGTCGAGTTCGCCCGCGGCCATCTGGCCATGGGCCACAACGACGGACACCTCGGGCACCTGTTCGCGCAGGAATTCCTCTATTTCGGGAAGATCGGAAATACGGGGGACGACATAGAACGACTGCCCGCCGCGGTAATGTTCGCGCAAGAGCGCCTCGCGGATGGTCACCGCGTCGAACTCGCTGACATAGGTGCGGATCGAGAGGCGATCCACGGGCGGTGTGCCGATGATCGACAGATCGCGCACGCCCGTCAGGCTGAGCTGCAGCGTGCGCGGGATCGGCGTGGCGGTCAGGGTCAGCACGTGGATGTCCGAGCGCAGCTGCTTCAGCCGCTCTTTATGGGCGACGCCGAAATGTTGTTCCTCGTCGATGATCAGCAGGCCGAGGTTCTGAAACCGGATGCCCTTGGCCAGCAGAGCATGGGTGCCGATGACGATGTCCACCGTGCCGCGCGACAGCCCGTCGCGGGTGGCGGCGGCGTCCTTCGCGGACACGAAGCGCGACAAGGGCCGGACGTCCAGCGGAAAGCCGCGGAAGCGGTCGGCGAAGCTTTTGTAATGCTGGCGGGCGAGCAGGGTGGTGGGGGCGATCACCGCCACCTGCACCCCTGACATGGCGGCGACGAAGGCCGCGCGCATGGCCACCTCGGTCTTGCCAAAGCCGACATCGCCGCAGATCAGCCGGTCCATCGGCTGGCCCGAATGCATGTCGGTCATCACGTCTTCGATGGCTTTGAGCTGATCGTCGGTTTCCTGGTAGGGAAAGCGGGCCGAGAAGGCGTCCCATGCCCCCGGCGGCGGGTCCATCACCGGGGCCTTGCGCAGGGCGCGCTCGGCGGCGATGCGGATCAGCCGGTCGGCCATCTCGCGGATGCGTTCCTTGAGCTTGGCCTTCTTGGCCTGCCAAGCGCCCCCGCCCAGCCGGTCGAGCAGGCCTTCCTCGTGGCCGTATTTCGACAGCAGCTCGATGTTTTCCACCGGCAGGTAAAGCCGGGCGCTCTCGGCATATTCCAGCAGCAGGCATTCATGGGCCGCACCGGCGGCGGTGATCACCTCCATCCCCTGATAGCGGCCGATGCCGTGATCCACATGCACGACCAGATCGCCGGGGCTGAGCGATTGCGTCTCGGTCAGGAAGTTTTCGGCCTTGCGGCGCTTTTGCGGCTTGCGGATCAGTCGGTCGCCCAGCACATCCTGTTCGCTGATTACCGTGAGGCCCGGGGCCTCGAACCCGTGTTCCAGCGCCCAGACCGCCAGATGCAGGCCGCGCTTGCCGATGCGGGTGGCGTCGGGGATGGGGATCGCCTCGGCCAGGCCCTCGTCCTCGATCAGGCCCGTCAGGCGTTCGCGCGCGCCTTCGGAATAGCTGGCGATGACGACGGGGCCTTGTTCGAGTCTTTCCTTAACATGGCTCGCCAAGGCACCGAAAAGGCTGATGGATTCCTGCTGGCGTTCCGGCGAAAAATTGCGCCCGATGCGTCCGCCGGCATCCACCACCGAAGGACCCGAGGCCTGCGCCAGCGGATGAAACTGTACCACGCGCCGGTCGGCCACCGCCGCGCCCCAGGCGTCGTCGTCGAGATAGAGCAGAGCGGGTGGCGCAGGTTTGTAGACGCTGCCCATCCGGTTCTTCTGCGTCATCGCGTGTTTGCGGGTGTCGTATTGGTCGGCGATGCTGTCCCAGCGGGCAAGCCGCGATGGCGTCGACTGGTCGTCCAGCAAAACGGGTACGCCGGGCAGGTAGTCGAAGAGCGTCTCGAGCCGCTCATGGAAGAAGGGCAGCCAGTGCTCGATCCCCTGATGCTTGCGCCCGGCGCTGACGGCCTCGTAAAGCGGATCGTCGGTGCCCGCCGCGCCGAATTCAATGCGGTAGTTCTGGCGGAAGCGGGTGATCGCGGCGTCGTCGAGGATCACCTCGCTGACCGGGGCGAGCTCGACGACCGAGAGTTTCTCGGTGGTGCGCTGCGACACCGGGTCGAAGCGCCGCGCGCCGTCCAGCACATCGCCGAAAAGGTCGAGCCGCACCGGGCCCAGATCGCCCGGCGGGTAGATGTCGATGATGCCGCCGCGAATGGCGTAATCGCCCGGCTCGAGCACCGTGGGGGCCTGGGAAAAACCCATACGCACCAGGAAGTTGCGCAGCGCCTCTTCATCCAACTGGCCGCCCACATGGGCGGTAAAGGCCGCCTCGCGCAGCACCTCGCGCGCCGGCACCCGCTGGGTTGCGGCATTGAGCGTGGTCAGCAGCACGAAGCGGTCGGGCATCCCGTGCACCAGCCCCGCCAGCGTCGCCATGCGCGCGGCGGAAATGTCGGGGTTGGGCGACACCCGGTCATAGGGCAGGCAATCCCATCCGGGGAAGGCGACGACGGGCATGGAGGGCGCAAAGAACGCCAGCGCGTCGCGGGTCTGCGCCAGCCGCTTGTCGTCGCGCGCGACATGGATCACCGGACCGCCCGCGCGCTCCAGCTCTTGCAGGATCAGGCGCGCGTCGAAACCTTCGGGCGCGCCGCCCATGGTGATATGTCGGGTTTCTGCCATGAGGCGGTCAAATGGGCCTTGTGGGGGCGGGCGTCAACCGTGCAACGCGCCAAGACTGAGGTTCTGGTACATCCCCCAGAGCGAAGTGACGAAGATCGACACCATCCCGATGACCTGCGTCCAGACCCGGTGCAGCCAGAGCCGCCGCCAGAGCGCCGCACCCTCGAGCGCCTCGCGCCGGATGCGCCGGGCGGTGGTGACGCTCAGCAGGCCGACCAGCGACATCGGGAAGGCCAGCAGGAACACCGCCTGCGCCAGCTCGATCCCGTAGTAAAAGCCCAGCACCGCCAACCCGGTCACAAAGGCGGACCCCAGTGCGACGATCCAGACCCCGGCCTCGGCCGCGATAAAGAGGATGCGGGTGGTGTTGACGCGCACCATGTCGTGCAGGTCTTCGGTCGCCTGGCCGCCCTTGCGCCTGGCCCGCGTCACCATGTCGAAGGGAACGCCCAGCACCCAATGCGCCGCCGACGACCACACAACCGCCAGCGCGATCCAAAACCACAGGTTCGAGAACGACCGCATGTCGATGACTTCAAAGACGGTTTCGTACCAGTCCAACGCCTGCCCCGAGGTAGCGAACGGGCGCTCGGCCCTTGTGATGATCGGCATTCCATGCCACCCAAGTCGCACGATGACAAGGACCACCGCGATGAAACCCACGATTGCCGCCTTTCCCGCCACACGTCTGCGCCGCCTGCGCAAATCCCCCGCCATCCGCGCGATGGTGTCGCAGAATTCCCTCAGCCCCGCGGATTTCATCTGGCCGGTGTTCGTGCGCGACGGCGAAGGCGTGGTCGAACCCATCGCCTCGATGCCCGGGGTGAACCGGCTGTCGGTCGACAAGGTGGTCGAGGCCGCGCGCGAGGCCCATGCGCTGGGGATCCCGGCGATCTGTCTTTTTCCCTACACCGACCCCGCGCTGAAGACCGAGGATTGCGCCGAGGCCTGGAACCCTGAGAACCTTTCGAACCGCGCCACCCGCGCGATCAAGGACGCGGTGCCGGATATCGCGGTGATGACCGATGTGGCGCTCGACCCTTACAACATCAACGGCCATGACGGCTTTGTCGAAAACGGCGAGATCGTGAACGACCGCACGGTCGAGGCGCTGGTCAAGCAGACCCTCAGCCAGGCCGCCGCCGGGGCCGATATCATCGGGCCGTCGGACATGATGGACGGGCGCATCGGCGCGATGCGCGCCGCACTCGAGGCCGAGGGGCATTCAAACGTGCTGATCCTCAGCTATGCCGCGAAATACGCCAGCGCGTTTTACGGCCCCTTCCGCGATGCGGTGGGGGCGTCGGGCGCGCTCAAGGGCGACAAGAAGACCTATCAGATGGACCCGGCCAATTCCGACGAGGCGCTGCGCCTGATCGAGCGCGATCTGTCCGAAGGGGCGGACATGGTGATGGTCAAGCCCGGGATGCCTTATCTCGACATCTGCCGCCGCGCCAAGGACGCCTTTGGCGCGCCGACCTTCGCCTATCAGGTCAGCGGCGAGTACGCGATGATCGCGGGCGCGGGCGAGCGCGGCTGGGTCGATGGCGAGAAGGTGATGCTGGAAAGCCTGATGGCCTTCAAGCGGGCGGGCTGCGACGGGGTGCTAACCTATTTCGCGCCGGCGGCCTCGCGGCTCTTGAACGGCTAGCGGGTTGTCGCCTGCGGGCGTCAACTCGCGTGACAGGGCCGCGCCGCGCCGCTATGATAGCGCGCAAACCGGCGGTACAGCCGGGTCAGAGGCATCGGCAAGAGAGGCAGTATCATGAACCTGACACGACGCAGTGTAACCCTGGGGCTCGGGGCCGCGGGGCTTTTGGCCGCTTGCGGGAACGGCATCGGCAGCAACGGCGGGGCCACCATCGACGCGCGCGTCGATGCGACGCTCAGCCAGCTTTACGCGCAATATCCCGGCACCGAGACGTTGCGCGACAAGGCCACCGGCATCCTGGTGATGCCGCTTGTGACCGAGGCGGGTCTGGGTGTCGGCGGGGCATACGGGCGTGGCGCGCTGCGGGTCAGCGACGTGACGGTGGATTATTATTCCGTCACCAAGGCCAGCGGCGGCCTGCAGATCGGCGCGCAGCAATATGCGCATGTGCTGTTCTTCATGACCGAAGATGCGCTGCTGAACTTCCGCCGGTCGCCGGGCTGGGCCGCAGGGGCCAACATCGAATATGCGATCCCCGAAGGGGGCGAGACGCTGGCTGCGGAAACCACGACCTCGACCGCGCCGGTGATCGCGGTGATCTTCGGCCAGTCCGGCCTGCGGCTGGGCGCGACGCTGGAAGGCGTGAAATACACCCGCATCATTCCCTGAGACGCGCGATCACGGGACGTTCGCGTCGGCCCCGGATCTGATCCGGGGCCTTTCGTTTGGCGTTGAGGTCCCGGGTCACGCCCGGCGGCGGCGTCCGCCGGTGCGACCGGCGCGGCCGCGGCCTTCATGCCCGGCCTTGGGCGCGACCTTGTTGAACTCGATCCATGCGCCGCCGTGGGCGTCGTTGTCGGTCAGCAGGTTGGCGGCGCGGATGGCCTCCATCTCTTTGCCCGGGCGCGGCTGGGTCGAGCCCAGGCCGAACAACTGGCAGAACGCCTCGTCGTCCATGTCCTCGGGCAGCACGATCCCGGCGGCGGCCACCTCGGCGCGCTTCTCGGCGATCTTGGCGGCAGGGACGGGCAGGGCGACCGGGTTCATGATCGCGCTGGTCATGCCCGCGCCCATGGCCATGGGCAGGAAGGCGTTGTTGATGCCGTGACGGTTGGGCAGGCCAAAGCTGATGTTGGACGCGCCGCAGGTGGTGTTCACGCCCAGCTCTTCGCGCAGGCGGCGGACCAGAGTAAAGACCTGCTTGCCGGCCGTCGCCATCGCGCCGATGGGCATGACCAGCGGGTCGACCACGATGTCATGCGCAGGGATGCCGAAATCGGCGGCGCGCTCGACGATTTTCTTGGCGACGGCGAAACGCACGTCCGGATCTTCAGAGATCCCGGTGTCGTCGTTCGAGATCGCCACCACCGGTACGTTGTACTTCTTGACCAGCGGCAGCACGAATTCCAGCCGCTCTTCCTCGCCCGTGACCGAGTTCAGCAGCGGGCGACCGTGGGCTGCCTTGAGCCCCGCCTCAAGTGCGGCGGGCACCGAGCTGTCGATGCAAAGCGGGATGTCCGTCAGCCCCTGAACCAGCTCGATAATCGCGGTCATCAGCGGCGGTTCGGTCTCGTTCGGGTTGGGGTTCGAGTTGTAGACCACGCCCGCGTTGATGTCGAGAATGCTAGCCCCGGCCACCACCTGTGCCAGCGCGTCCTTTTCCACGGTCGAGAAATCGCCCGCCTCCAGCTCGGCCGCCAGCTTCTTGCGGCCGGTGGGGTTGATGCGCTCTCCGATCACACAGAACGGCTGGTCAAAGCCGATGATGGCCGTCTTGGATTTGGATTCGACAATCGTGCGGGTCATGCGGGAACTCCAGTAAGGCGCTGCAATTCTGTTTCCAGCGCGGGGTCGGTGAAATCTTGGATGCTGACGTGCGCCCCGGCGGCGCAGAGCGCGGCGTCGTCCAGCGATGAGCGCAGCCCGACCACGCGCGCGCCCGCGGCGCGGGCCGAGGCGAGGCCCGAGGGGCTGTCCTCGAACGCGAGGGTCTGGCCGGGTGCCGCGCCAAGGGCCGCCATCGCGGCGAGATAGGGATCTGGATGCGGCTTGGCGCGGTCGCATTCCTCGCCGATTACGATGGTGTCGAAACGCTCGCGCAGGCCGATGGCCGCCAGCATCGCCTCGGCATTGGCGCGCATGGCGTTGGTGACCGCCGCCACACGCCAGCCTTGCGCCTGCGCCCGGTCCAGCAGCGCCTGAGCGCCCGGCATGGCGGGGTAGTCACGCGGCAGGCGGTCGCGAAAGAGCGCCTCTTTGTGTTCGGACAAAGCCTGCGGGTCAGGCTCGGACGGCAGGAATTCGGCAAAGAAATCCACGTTCAGCCGACCGTGGATATGGCGCGCATAGAACCCTTCGTCCATGTCGATGCCCCTTTTGGCCAACAGTTCCCGGAACACCGCTTCGTGGATCCCGTCGCTTTCCAGCAGCGTACCGTCGAGATCGAAGAGCAGGGCAAAGGGCATTCCGGGCTTGGTTCCTCAGGCGGTCTGGGCTGCGGGCGCGGCGGAGGCGCCGCCGTTGTCGATGGCCCATTGCGCGTTGGTCTTGATGCCGCCCAGCGGGAAGAAGTGCACCCGCTCGATGTTGAACCCGGGGTTCGCGGCCTTGTGGGCGGCAAGCTGGGTCAGCACGTCGGTCGGCTCGTAGGGCAGCAGCAGTTTCGAGACGTCCATCGCGCGCTTTTGCAGCACCTTGAGCGACGGGCCCACGCCGCAGGCGATGGCGAACTTTATCAGGGTCTGCAGCTTGGCCGGGCCCGCGATGCCGATGTGAATCGGCAGGGTGATGCCGGCGGAAGCCAGATCGTCGGCCCATTTGATGATCGGCTTGGCGTCGAATGCGAATTGCGTCGCCAGCGCCATCTGCGCGTCGGTGGTTTCGGAAAATTTCTGTTTCCAGCGAAGCGCTTCCGTGACGTTCTTCATGCCGCCGTCGGGGTCGATGTCGCGGTTGCCCTCGGGGTGGCCCGCCACGTGCAGACGCTTGAACCCGGCCTTGTCAAAAAGCCCGGTCTCCATCAGCTGCATCGAGCAGTGGAAGTCGCCCACCGGCTGCGCCACGCCGCCCGCCAGCAGCAGCGCCTGATCGACGCCCGCCTCACCCTGATAGCGCGCGATCCAGTCGGCCAGGGTCGCCTTGTCCTTGATGATGCGCGCGGGGAAATGCGGCATGACCTTGTAGCCGTCGCGCGCCAGCCGGGCGGCGGTGCTCACCATGTCGGCGATCGGCGTGCCTTCGATATGGGCGATGTAGACGCGGGTGCCCTCGGGCAGGAGCGCGCGGAAATCCTCGACCTTCTCGGCGGTGCGCGGCATCACCTCGATCGAGTAATCCTTCAGAAACGCCTCCAGATCGCCGCTGACGGCGCGGGGGGCTTCTGCACGTTTACGGAAATTCAAAAGCGCCATCGCTCTCTCCCAAAGGGTCACGGGTTTCAGGCCCAGCCATCGTTGGCGATCAGGTGCTTGATGCGGTCCTGATCGTATTCGGCATCGAGACGCGCGGCCTCGGATGCGGCGACGGCTTCGGCCTCGCCTTCGACCGGATAGGGGGCGGCCTTGCGCCATTCCGCCAGGTATTCGTCGGTGCCCGCGGCCCCGGTTTTCATGGCGGCGCGGTCGATGGCCTGCTCGAAACGTTCGGGCAGCGGCATCTTGGTTCCGCGGCGACCCTTGCCCACGATCACCTGAGCGGGGATGTCGCGCCAGTATACGATTGTGACGTCGGGCATGTGCCTGATTCCCTTATCCGATGGGCTTACTTACCCGCCCCCCGAACCGCGCCGGGGTCGAATTTCGACACCGCTGCGTACATGAGCGACGTCAGCAAGAATAGGCGCCCCGGGCCGGGGGCGCCACCGGGGCGGAGTGGAAAAATCCTCAGCCAGAAGCTGAGCGATTTTCATCAACTGGCAAGGGTTCCGAGGCTAACTTGCGCGCGGCGGCTGCCACAGATAGGCTGGCGCAAAGGCGAGAAAAAGGGCCGGGCAGTCATGGTCATCGCAATAGACGCGCATAAAATCGCCTATATGGCGGTGCCCAAGGCAGGCTGTTCGTCGGTCAAACGGGCGCTGGCGCATATCGACCCGTCGGTCACGCTGCCGCCCGAAGCCGAGCGTGACGTGTACACCTGGCACGCCATTTATCCCACCAAACGATTTCGCCCGCAGCGCTGGCAAGCTTTCGAGGACGACGACTGGTTCCGCTTCACCGTGGTGCGCGATCCGGTGCGGCGGCTGATGTCGTGTTACGTCAATCGGGTGGTCGAGCTGAAAGAGCTGCACAATTGCCGGAAGATCCTGCGCGGCCGTGTCGATCTGCCCAAAGACCCCGATCCGGATTTCTTTTTTCAGAACCTCAAGGCCTATCGCGAGGCCAGCTCGTCGATCAAGCATCACGCGCTGGGAAGCTGGCTTTTCACCGGCCCGGATCTGACCCGCTACAGCCGGGTCTATAAGGTCGAAGAAATGGACGAACTGGCCAGAAAGCTGACCGAAATCAGCGGGCAACCCGTTGAAATGCCGCGCGAAAACAAAAGCTCGTTCAAACTGACGCTGGACGATCTGAAACCGCGCACCTTTGCGGCGATCCTGCCGCATCTGGACCGCGAATATGCCCATCTATCCGGCTATTACGACAATCCGCTTTAGGCCCCGCCCAAATCCCTTGCGACGCAATGCCGCTCTGCGTAGTGTGGAGGCAACTTGATATTGAAAGGCGCGAAATCATGGCGCCAAAGCGTCCCACTGGTGCGGGCGCGTTCCCGAAGCCGGTCGAAAGCCCCGCGCCAAAGCCGCCGGATCCAAGCGAGCTTTATGCCGCGCTGGATCTGGGCACGAACAGCTGTCGCATGCTGATTGCCCAGCCCAAGGGCAGTCAATTTCACGTCGTGGACAGCTTTTCGAAATCCGTTCAGCTGGGCTATGGTCTGGAGCGTACCGGGCGGCTTAGTCGTGGGTCGATGGGCCGCACGGTTGCGGCGCTGCGGGTGTGCCAGCAGAAAATCCGCCGTCACAACGTGCACCGGATGCGGCTGGTGGCGACAGAGGCTTGCCGCCGCGCCAAGAACGCCGCCGAATTCATCCGCCAGATCAAGCGCGAGACCGGGCTCAGCCTCGAGATCATCCAGCCCGAGGAAGAGGCGCGGCTGGCTGTGATTTCCTGCGCGCCGCTGGTCAGCACGCAGACCGATCAGCTGCTGGTGGTCGATATCGGCGGCGGCTCGACCGAACTGGTCTGGATCGACCTCAGCTCGGTTCCGGCGCGCGAAAGGCCGCGCGCGATCATGCGCCTTCACGCCGGGTTTCACACCACCAACAGCCCGTTTCCCGCCGCCAAGGTCGTGGACTGGATCAGCGTACCGCTGGGAGTGGCGACCCTGCGCGACCAGTTCTCGGATGTCGAGGACGACGCGGCGCGTTATGCGCTCATGAGCTGGTATTTCGAGGAAAACCTCGCCGAATTCGCGCCTTACAAGGACGAACAGACCCGCAAGGGCTTTCAGATCGTGGGCACCAGCGGCACGGTGACGACCGTTGCGGCCTCGCATCTGGGGCTGAAGCGTTATGACCGCACCAAGGTGGACGGGCTGCGCATGACCGGCGACCAGATCGAGGCGGTGATCCGCCGTTATCTGGCGCTGGGTCCGGCCGGGCGGCGCCGCGATCCGCGCATCGGGCAGGACCGGCAGGCGCTGATTATGTCCGGCGCGGCGATTCTGCAGGCGCTCTTGCGCTGCTGGCCCACCGACCGCCTGTCGGTGGCAGACCGTGGCCTGCGCGAGGGGCTGCTCTATGCCCAGATGTCCGCCGACGGCGTGCTGGAGGACGGGCCCTATTGACGCCCCTGCGGGCTTAGGGTCTTTGGCATTCCGCCCTATATACGCTAGGGGCAGGCGATCACAGCAAGAGGCGCGATATGGCCAAGGGGCCGAACGGCAAGAACACATCGGGGCGCGGGCAGCGCGATCTGAAGGTCAAGGTCAAGACCGCGCGCGGGCGCAAGCTCAGCTCGACCCGCTGGTTGCAGCGGCAGCTGAACGACCCGTATGTCAAGCGCGCCCAGGCCGAGGGCTATCGCGGCCGCGCGGCCTACAAGATCCTGGAACTGGACGAGAAATTCCGTTTTCTCGTGCCCGGCGCGCGCGTCGTCGACCTGGGCTGTGCGCCCGGCGGCTGGTGCCAGGTGGCGGTCAAGCGCGTCAACGCGCTTGGCGAGAAAAGCGGCAAGGCCATCGGCACAGTGCTGGGCATCGACCTGCAAGAGGTCGAACCGATCGCCGGGGCCGAGCTGCATGTGCTCGACTTTCTGGCCGACGATGCGGAAGAGCAGGTCAAGCGCTGGCTCGGCGGCAAGGCCGACGTCGTGATGTCGGACATGGCCGCGGCCTCGTCGGGGCACAAACAGACCGACCATTTGCGCATCATCCACCTGTGCGAGACCGCCGCTTATTTCGCCTTCGACGTGCTGGAGGAGGGCGGCACCTTTGTCGCCAAGGTTCTGGCGGGCGGGGCCGAGGGCGAGCTGCAGAAGCTGCTGAAACAGCGCTTTGCCAAGGTCGCCAACGTCAAGCCGCCGGCGTCGCGGCAGGATTCCTCGGAAAAGTTCGTGGTCGCCACCGGGTTCCGCGGAGCCGCCGACTGACCCTATCCCGACGGGCACAATGCTGGTACTTTCCGCCACGGAAAGGACCGCAGACCCCATGGATTCCGCGCTGCACGATGTGATGACCCGTTTGATGGCCGCCCGCGAGGTTGTCGGCGCCTGGGACATTCTGGCCACGCGCATGACCGAATGCGGTTTTCCCAGCCTGATCTACGGCGGCTCGCGCATCGCGCATCGCGGCATTGTCGGCCAGCTCGACGAGGCGCTGATCCTGCACCAGGGGCCGCAAAGCTATTCCGACGCCTATCTGGGCGAAGAGCTCTATCTGCATTCGCCGACCTACGACTGGGCCATGCATCACACCGGTGCCGCCAGCTGGGCCGAGGTCGGCCGGCAATATTCCGACTGGGCGCAGCGGCCCGAGGTGAAACGGATGCTGGCGCTCAATGCCGAACACGGGTTGATGGGGGGCTATGTGATCAGCCTGGTGTCCACCGGCGGGCGGGGCGGGGCCGTGATGGGCCTCTCGCCTGGCGGCGGGCAGGGGCAGGACGTGGCAGATGCGCTCTGGGCCGAACACGGGGACGAGATCGTGCTGCTCTGCAACCTTTTCCAGCTGCGCGTGGCGTCGCTGCCGCAGCCGATGCAAAGCCGTCCGCTGACCACCCGTCAGCGCGAGGTGCTGGAATGGATGGCCGAAGGCAAGACCACCCAGGACATCGCCGTCATCATGGGGCTGAGCGCACCGACCATCGAAAAGCACCTGAAAGGCGCGCGCCAGGCGCTTCAGGTCACCAACTCGGTGCAGGCGGTGCAGAAGGCCACCGCACTCAATCTTCTGTTCGGGTCGGAGTGACGGGCTGCTTTGGCGCCATCAGCGACGCGATGGCGGTCTGCTGAAAGAACCGCGCGAACTGCGGCGACACGACCCGGATTTCCTGAAAACCCGCGTTCGCACCGGCGGTCGGAAAGACCTGCCGGTGCAAGGCGAAGAGCCGGGCATAACGAGACCGGCGCGACGGCGGCGGACCGATTTCTTGACTGTGACGCATGGCGCGCTCCGGCCGGTGAACCCGGCGATGATGATGCCCCAGCGCGGTGTATCGCCGATGAATACGGCCGATTTTAAGCGTTACCATGCCCGGTTTGCGGCCATCGTCCGGCGAAGCGCCTGCGGGCTCTGCCCGAAACGCGCCTTGAACGCGCGGGTCAGCGCCGTGGGGTCTTCGTAGCCGCAGCGCAGCGCCACCTCGGTGACCGAGGCCGCGCCGGTCTCGATCATCTGCCGCGCGGCGGTCAGGCGCAGGTGACGATAGAGCGCCGAGGGGCTTTGCCCCGTCGCCGCCTGCACGCGCCGCGCCAGCGTGCGCGGCGTGGTGCCCAGATCACGCGCGAGCTGGGGCAGGGGCTGCGGGTCCTCGATCCGCGCACGCATCCGCGCCACCATCCGCGCCACCAGCGGATCGCCTTGCGGCACGTCCGGCGCGGGCGCGCGCGGCCGGAACAGCCCCTCGACGTCCAGGGTGATCGCCGGGCCAAGGTCGCGCCGGATCATGTCGCGCGTCAGGTCGAAGGCCGCCATCGCACCGCCGCAGGTCACCCGGTCGCCGTCGCGCACATAGGATTGCCGCTGCGCTTGCACGCGGTGAAAGCGCTCGTCGAAGGCCTCGAGCAGATCCCAGTGGATCGTTGCCTGCCGCCCGTCCAGCAGCCCCGCCGCCGCCATCAGCCAGGCCCCGGAATCGAGCCCCAACACCATCCCCGACCGCGCCGACGCGCGCCGGAGCGCCCGGCGCAGCGCGGCGGTGTCGTGGGCCAGGTGTTCATAGCTTGAAATGATATAGAGCCGCGACACCGGCGCCATATCCGCCAGCCCTGCGCCGGGCTGAACCGGCATGTCCGAGCTTGACCGGACAACGCCGCCATCCACGCTGAGAAACTGCCAGCGGTAATGCGGCGCGCTGAGGAAGCTGTTGGCGGCGCGCAGCGGCTCGAGGCAATTGGACAGGCACAGGTTTGAAAACCGCGGCAGCAGCAAAAAGGCGATGTCGCAGGCTTCTGTCCGATTACGCATGGTTTTGTCTGATACCGCAAGGTGAGCCGCCGCGCCAGCGCCAATGCTGAGCGGGCAGGTCGGACGGAGGACGCGATGCCACTCACCATGAACCGCGAGGTTTTCATCACCTGTGCCGTGACCGGATCGGGCGGCACACAGGACCGGAGCCCGCATGTGCCGCGCTCGCCGAAAGAGATCGCCGACAGCGCGATCGAGGCCGCGCGTGCCGGCGCGGCGGTGGTGCATTGCCACGTTCGCGACCCCGAAACCGGCGCGCCCTCGCGCAAGACCGAATATTACCGCGAGGTGACCGACCGCATCCGCGCGGCGGATGTGGATGTGGTGCTGAACCTGACCGCCGGCATGGGCGGCGACATCACCTTTGGCGGGGTCGAGACACCTCTGCCGGTGGACGCCGCAGGCACCGACATGATCGGCGCGACCGAACGGGTGGCTCATGTGGCCGAATGCCGGCCCGAGATCTGCACGCTCGATTGCGGCACGATGAACTTTGCCGAGGCCGATTACGTCATGACCAACACCCCCGGCATGCTGCGGGCCATGGGCCGGATGATGACCGATCTGGGCGTCAAGCCCGAGATCGAGGCGTTTGACACCGGCCATCTGTGGTTCGCGCAGGAATTGGTCAAGGAGGGCGTTCTGGACGACCCCGCGCTGGTGCAGCTTTGCATGGGCGTGCCCTGGGGCGCGCCGGACGATCTGAACACTTTCATGGCGATGGTGAACAACGTGCCCGCGGGCTGGACCTTCAGCGCCTTCGCGCTGGGGCGCAACCAGATGCCTTTTGTCGCGGCGTCGGTCCTGGCGGGCGGCAACGTGCGCGTGGGGCTCGAGGACAACCTCTTTCTCGACAAGGGCGTCCTGGCCACCAACGCCCAGCTTGTGGACCGCGCGGTCGGGATCGTCGAGCGGCTGGGCGCGCGGGTTATCGGCCCCGAGGAGGTCCGCACAAAGCTGGGCCTGACCAAGCAGGCGCCACGCGGATGAAAACCGTTCTGATCTACGGCGACAGCAACAGTCACGGCACCAAGCCGATGCTCGTCGCCGGGGAATCGCGCCGCTATGCCCCCGGCACGCCCTGGCCGGACGTCATGGCTGAGGCTTTGGGCCCCAAGGTGCGCGTGATCACCGAGGGCCTGCCGGGCCGCACCACCGTGCACGACGATCCGGTCGAGGGCGGCGTGCGCAACGGCCTCGCCGTGCTGCCCGCGATCCTGCATTCGCATAAGCCCGTCGACCTGATGATTATCATGCTTGGAACGAACGACCTCAAACCGCGCTTCACCGTGAGCGCCTATGAAATCGCCCGCTCGCTCGAACGGATGATCCGCGCGGCGCGGGCCGAGGGCGTGCATTCCGCCGACCTTCTGATCGCGCCGCCGCCGGTGCGCGAAACCGGCGTTCTGACAGATGTCTTCGCCGGGGCCGAGGCGCGCCAGACCGGGATGGCCGGCCAGATCGAGGCCGCCGCCGCCCGGATCGGTTGTGGCTTCGTGAATGCGGGCGACCACGTCACCGTGTCGGACACCGACGGCGTGCATTGGGAGGCCGAGGCGCACCAGAGCTTTGGCGCGGCCATGGCGCGGGTGGTGGCCGGTCAGCTGGCGCGGATCGACGGATGAAATGGGTTTTGCCCCTCGTGCTGGCGGGCTGCACTACGGCGGCGACGTTGCCGCGGGTGGACATTCCCCTGCGCAACCCCACGGCCCCCATCGCCTCACAGGCTGATGTGACGCTCAAGCGGTTGGCGGGAGAATGGATCGTCGTCTCCGGCGCGGGGCTGGCACCTGGCACCAGGGTTCGGGTGACGGCCAAGACGCTGGAGCTGGACGGTGTCGCCCTGGCGCTCGCCGACACCGGAGAGGGGCGTCTGCTCGTGGGCGGCGATCCGGTCTGGGTGCATTGGCTCGACATCGGCAACCGCACCGCCGCGCTTGGCGACCCCAACGGATCGCGGGTCTGGATCATGGACCGCACCGGCGCGCCGGGCGACCGGCTGGCGGCGGCACGCAAGATCCTAACGTGGTACGGCTATGACCTCGACCGGATGAGCGGCGCATGAGCCGCGTTCTGATCACCGGCGGGGCCAGCGGGCTGGGCCGGGCCATGGCCGCCGGTTTCGCCGCGCGCGGCGACCGGGTGGCGATCTGCGACGCCGACGCGGGCGCGGTGGCGGCGTTCCAGGCGGATTTTCCGGGTCACATCGGCGCGGTCGCAGATGTGACCGACGAAGGCCAGATGCAGGCATTCCTGCAGGCCGTCGAAGACGCCTGGGGCGGCATCGACGTGGTCTGTGCAAATGCCGGCACCGGCGGCCCGGCAGGCCGGATCGAGGATCTGCCGCTGGAAGGCTGGCGCGCCTGCATCGACGTCAACCTGACCGGGGCTTTCCTGACCTGCCGCTGGGCCGCACGGCTGATGCGCGCGCAGGGCGCCGGGCTGATCGTGCTGACCTCGTCCACCGCCGGGCAATTCGGCTATCCGCTGCGTGCGCCCTATGCCACGGTGAAATGGGGCATCGTCGGGCTGACCAAGACGCTCGCGATGGAGCTTGGCCCCGCCGGCATCCGCGTCAACGCCATCTGCCCCGGCGCGGTCGAGGGCGACCGGATGGACCGTGTCGTGGCGATGGAATCCGCGGCCTCGGGCCTCGATCCAGACGCGGTGCGCGCGCAATACGTCAAGGGCGTGTCGCTGCGCAGCTGGGTCACCGCCCAGGATGTGACCGACACTGTGCTCTGGCTCGCCTCGGACGGCGCGCGCAAGATTTCCGGCCAGATCCTGGCCATCGACGGACATACGGAGACTTTGACGCCATGACACAAACAGCGGCCATTCTCGGCGGTGGCGTGATCGGCGGCGGCTGGGCCGCGCGCTTTGCCCTGATGGGTTGGGACGTTCGGGTCTTCGACCCCGACCCGGAGGCCGAGCGCAAGCTGGCCGAGGTCATGGCCAACGCCGCCCGCACGTTGCCCATGCTCTACGAGGCGCCTATGCCCGAACGCGGCCGCATCACCTTTTGCGCCACTCTGGCCGAGGCGGTGCAGGGCGCGGCCTGGGTGCAGGAAAGCGTGCCCGAGCGGCTGGACCTGAAACACAATGTTTATCATGAGATTGCGCCGCATATCTCACCTGACGTGGTGATCGGTTCCTCGACCTCTGGGTTCAAACCGTCCGAGCTGCAGCAGGATCAGCCGCTGGCTGCGCGGATCGTCGTCGCGCATCCGTTCAATCCGGTCTACCTGTTGCCGTTGGTCGAGCTGGTGCCAAGCGTGAAGACCGACCCGGAGGCCATTGAAAAGGCGAAGGATATCCTGACAGGAATCGGAATGTATCCGCTTCATGTCCGGGCCGAGATCGACGCGCATATCGCTGACCGCTTTCTCGAGGCCGTCTGGCGCGAGGCGCTCTGGCTGGTCAAGGACGGCATCGCCACGACCGAGGAAATCGACAACGCGATCCGCTATGGGTTTGGCCTGCGTTGGGGGCAGATGGGGCTGTTCGAGACCTACCGCGTGGCCGGGGGCGAGGCCGGAATGCGCCACTTCATGGCGCAGTTCGGTCCTTGCCTGAAATGGCCCTGGACCAAGCTGATGGATGTGCCCGAGTTCACTGACGAGCTGGTCGATCTGATCGCCGATCAATCCGACGCGCAATCGGGGCAGATGTCGATCCGGCAGTTGGAACGGCTTCGTGACAACAACCTTGTCGCGATGATGCGCGCGCTGAAACAGCAGGGCGCGGCAGCGGGCGCGCTGATCCGCGATCACGAAAAGACGCGCTGGCCCGCGCTTGCCGACGAGGTGCCGCTGACCACGGTGCGGCGGGTGATCCCGGTGGATTGGACCGACATGAACGGCCACATGAACGAGGGGCGTTACGGCCAGATCTTCAGCGACGCGTCGGAGGTGCTGATGGCCCATGTGGGCGCAGATCAGGCTTATGTTGACGCGGGCAACAGCTATTTCACCGCCGAATCCACGATCAAGTACCTCAACGAAACCCATGCGGGCGAGACGGTGCACGTGACCACAAGGGTGACTTTGGGTGAGGGCAAGAAACTGCGTCTTTTCCACGAGATGCGGCGCGATGCTGATGCAGGGGTCATGGCCACCTGCGACCAGTTCCTGCTGCATGTCTCGCTTGAGACGCGCCGCTCGTGTCCGCCGCTGCCGAAAGTGCAGGCCGCCGTCGAACGGCTGGCCCGACGCCACGCGGAGGGCTGACCATGCATTTCGGGCTGACAGACGAACAGGAAATGATCGTCGCGACCGTGCGCGATTTCGTCGAGCGCGAGATCTATCCGCACGAGGCCGCGGTCGAGCGCAGTGGAGAGGTGCCGCAAGAGATCGCGCAAGAGATCAAGCGCAAGGTGATCGGGCTGGGTTTTTACGCCTGCAATTTCCCCGAAGAGGTGGGTGGCGCGGGGCTAGGCCACCTTGATTTTGCGCTGGTCGAGCGCGAGCTGGGGCGCGGGTCCATGGCGCTCACGCATTTCTTTGGGCGACCGCAGAATATCCTGATGGCCTGCGAGGGCGATCAACGCGACCGCTACCTTCTGCCCGCCGTGCGCGGCGAGCGGATGGACGCGCTGGCGATGACCGAACCCGACGCCGGATCGGACGTGCGCGGCATGAAGACCACAGCGCGGCGTGATGGAGGCGACTGGGTTCTCAACGGCACAAAACACTTTATCTCCGGCGCGGATCACGCGGATTTCTTTATCGTTTTCGTCGCTACGGGTGAGGACCAGACAGCCCATGGCCCCAAGAAACGGATCAGCTGTTTCCTGGTCGACCGGGGCCATCCCGGATTTATTGTTCGCGCGGGCTATGACAGCGTCAGCCACCGTGGGTATAAGAACTGCATTCTGGAATTCGACGATTGCCGCCTGCCAGATGCGCAGTTGCTGGGCGAGGTGGATGGTGGCTTTGCGGTGATGAACGAATGGCTTTACGCCACGCGGATCACTGTCGCCACCATGTCTGTCGGCCGTGCGCGCCGGGTCTTTGATCTGGCGCTGGCCCATGCGGCCGAGCGGCGTCAGTTCGGCCAGCCCATCGGGCGCTTTCAGGGCGTCAGCTTTCAAATCGCCGACATGATCACCGAGATCGACGCATCCGATTGGCTGACCCTTTCCTCGGCCTGGCGGCTGGATCAGGGCCTGCCCGCCAACCGCGAGATCGCCAGCGCCAAGCTGTATGCAACCGAGATGCTGGCGCGGGTCACCGACGCCGCGCTGCAGATCCACGGCGGGATGGGGCTGATGTCGGACCTGCCCATCGAGCGATTCTGGCGCGATGCGCGGGTCGAGCGGATCTGGGACGGCACCAGCGAGATCCAGCGGCATATCATCGGGCGCGAGCTTTTGCGCCCGCTTGGGTCCTGACCCGGTGCCGCGCGATCTGTCGCGCCTGTTGCGGCCGCGCTCGGTTGCCGTGGTCGGCGGCGGCGCCTGGGGGCGGGCGGTGCTGCGCGGGCTGCAAAAGATGGGCTTTGCCGGGACGCTGCAGGCGGTGCATCCACGCGCGGACACGCTCGAAGGGGTCAAGGCCGTCGCGGATCTGCGCTGGTTAGACAGCCCGCCCGACGCCGTTTTCATCGGCGTCAACCGCAAGGCCACCATCGGCGTCGTGCGCGAACTGGCCAAGATGGGCGCGGGCGGGGCGGTCTGTTTCGCCAGCGGCTTTGCCGAAAGCGGCGATGGCGGCGCGCTGAGCCGGGACCTGATCGAAGCCGCCGGCGACATGCCCATCGTCGGGCCCAATTGCTACGGCTTCATCAATGCGCTCGACGCTACCGCGCTCTGGCCCGATATCCACGGGCTGGTGCCGGTCGACCGGGGCGTCGCGATCCTGACCCAAAGCTCGAACATCGCGCTGAACCTGACGATGCAGACCCGTGGCCTGCCGGTGGCCTTTGTCGGCACGGTGGGCAATCAGGCGCAGACCGGGATGGCCGAAATGGCCGAGGCCTTGCTGGCCGAAGACCGGATCACCGGGCTTGGCCTGCATATCGAGGGCTTCGGCGACATCGCGGCGTTCGAGGCGATGGCCGCCACCGCGCGCCGCCTTGGCAAGCCGGTGATCGCGCTTAAATCCGGCCGGTCGGATGCGGCGCGGGTGGCGGCGGTGTCGCATACCGCGTCGCTCGCGGGGTCGGATGCCGGGGCGGCGGCATTGCTGGCGCGGCTAGGAATGGCGCGGGTCGCGTCGCTCGAGGCGCTGCTGGAGGCGCTGAAACTGGCCCACGCCATCGGCCCATTGCCCGCCAACCGGCTGGCCGCGCTGTCGTGCTCGGGGGGCGAGGCGGGGCTGATCGCCGACGCCGCCGCTGCGCGCGGCCTGACATTCGCACCCCTCGGCGACAGCCAGAAAGCGCGGCTCGCCGATGCGCTGGGGCCGCTGGTGACGCTGGCCAACCCGCTGGATTATCACGCCTTCATCTGGGGCGATGCCGAGCGGATGGAGATGGTCTTTGCCGAGATGATGGCGGGCGGGGCCGTCATCACTCTGCTGGTGGCCGATTTCCCGCGGAGCGACCGCTGCGCCACGCAGGATTGGGAGGTGCTGGTCGCCGCCGCCACGGCCGCGCAGCGCCGGGTGGGGATGCCGCTGGCCATCCTGTCGACCCTGCCCGACACCATGCCCGAAGCGATGGCGCTGCGGCTGTCGCAGGCCGGGCTGATCCCGCTTTGCGGGCTGGAGCCGGCGCTGGACGCGGTCGCGGCCTGCATCGCGCTCGGCGCGCCGCAAGTCTTTGCGCCGCCGGTTTTGCCAGGCCCGGCCATCGGGACGCCCGTCACCCTGACCGAGGCCGAAGTCAAGACGGATCTGTCGCGATACGGCGTCGAAACCCCGCAAAGCGCCGTGGTCGCGACGCCCGAGGCGGCGGCGGACTGGGCGCACGGACGGCCCGCGCTGGCGCTCAAGGGGCTGGGTTTGGCGCACAAGACCGAAGCGGGCGCGGTGGCGCTGAACCTTTGCAGCCCGGAGGCGGTGACGAATGCCGCGCGGCGCATCGGCGGCACGCGCTTTCTTGTCGAAGAGATGGTGACCGACGGCGTGGCCGAGCTCTTGATCGGCGTTCTGGCCGACCCCGCGCATGGCTTCGTGCTGACCCTCGGGGCCGGGGGGACGCTGACCGAATTGTGGGCGGACACTGTCAACCTTCTGTTGCCCGTGCGCCGCGAAGAGATCGCCCAGGCGCTCGATCGTTTGCGCATCGCGCCGCTGCTGCACGGCTATCGCGGCCTGCCTGCGGCCGATCAGGCGGCCATTGTCAGCGCGGTGATGGCGGTGCAGGATTACGTCACGGACCATGCGCAGCAGATCGTCGAGATCGAGATCAATCCGCTGATCGTCACGCCGACCCGCGCCGTGGCGGTCGACGCCTTGGTCCGCAAGACCGAGGCGGACCAATGACAGGAACCATCGACAGAAAGGGCAGGGCAGCATGACCTCTCCGGTCAGGACAGCGAAACGCGGCCATGTGTTCGAGGTGACGCTCGACCGGCCAAAGGCCAACGCCATCGACCTCGCGATCAGCCGCATCATGGGCGAGGTCTTTGCCGGTTTCCGTGACGATCCCGACTTGCGGGTCGCGGTGCTGACCGGCGCGGGCGACAAGTTCTTCTGTCCCGGCTGGGACCTGAAGGCCGCCAACGACGGCGACGCGGTCGATGGCGATTACGGGGTCGGCGGCTTTGGCGGGCTGCAGGAATTGCGCGGGCTCAACAAGCCGGTCATCGCGGCGGTCAACGGCATCTGCTGCGGCGGCGGGCTGGAACTGGCGCTGAGCGCCGACATCATCCTGGCTGCCGACCACGCCAGTTTTGCCCTGCCGGAAATCCGGTCTGGCACGGTGGCGGATGCCGCGAGCCTCAAGTTGCCCAAGCGCATTCCCTATCACATCGCGATGGAGATGCTGCTGACCGGACGCTGGATCGACGCGGAAGAAGCCGCGCGCTGGGGGATCGTCAACCACGTCTACCCCGGTGGCGATCTCGTGGCCGAGGCAGCCAAGCTTGCCGATCTGATCGCCAGCGGCCCGCCGCTGGTCTATGCGGCCATCAAAGAGATCGTGCGCGAGGCCGAGGATATGAAGTTCCAGGACGCCCTGAACCGCATCACCAAACGGCAATTCGAGACCGTCGATGTGCTCTATGCCTCGGAGGATCAGAAGGAAGGCGCGCGGGCCTTCGCCGAAAAGCGCGACCCGGTGTGGAAGGGGCGATAATCCCGACCCGGCGCTTCAGGAAATAACTCTAACGTACTGCTTTTAATAAATTATCCGGCAGGTTCTTCTGGCAGCCTGCCGATCAGAACAATACACCCAGACCGCTCGTCGCCCGCCAAACGCTCGGCCACGAAGCGGTCCAGTTTTTCCCAGGGCCTGGCACCAGCCTTGGCCGCAGCGACGCGTTGACGCCGAAGGTACGGTCGGTGAGCCTTGTTCGCTATTTCATGAAATACCGAACATGCCCGTTTAGGCCGCCGATAGGGCGATAAACCGCTCCATATGCCAATCCGCATCGCCCAGCCGATGCTCGGCCATCACGATACGCTTGGCGATATGGCCAAGGGCATATTCCTGCGTCATCGCGATGCCGCCATGCATCTGGATCGCCTCTTCGGCCACCATCCGGCCCGCCCGCGCCACAAGGTTACGCGCCGCCGCGATGTGCAGCGCGCCCTGTGGCCCGTCCAGATGGCCCGCCGCCCCGATCACGGCCGAGCGCGCCTGTTCCAGCTCGATCAGCAGATCGGCCATGCGGTGCTGCAAGGCCTGAAAGCTGCCGATGGGCCGGCCGAATTGCCTGCGCTGCCCGAGGTACTCTCGCGTCAGCGACGTGGCGGTTTCCATCGCGCCCAGCGTTTCGGCGGCGATGGCCACATGCGCGCGCGCGAAAACAGCGTCCAGCGCCGGCCAGGCCACGCCAGGCGCGCCGAGGCGCTGCGTCGCGGGCAGGCGCACGTCGTCGAGCGTCACCTCGGCCGCACGCCCGCCCGAGATCAGCGGCGAGCCGTGCAGCGTCACGCCGGCCGTGTCGCGCGGCACCAATATCAGGCTGATCCCTTCGGCATCGTCCGCCGCGCCGGACTCGCGCGCGCTGACCACAAGATGATCGGCCGCCTCGGCATTCACGACCACGGATTTGCGCCCCGAAAGGATCACCGCGTCGCCGTCGGTTTTCAACCGCGTCTCGACATGGGTCAGATCATACCGGCTGGCCGGTTCGCCATGCGCCAGCGCCAGATGCAGCCCGCCGCCGATCACCTCGTCTATCAGCGCGCGCTGATCGTTGGCGCCAAGCGCGCTCAGTAGCCCGCCACCCAGCACGGCGGTGTCGAGAAAGGGATCGACCATGCCAGCGCGGCCCACTTCCTCGAACACCACGGCGATGTCGAAACCGGCGCCGCCAAAGCCACCGTCCGCTTCGGTAAAAAGCGCGCCGATCACGCCGAGATCGCCCAGCTCGGCCCAGATTTCAGGCGAAAAGCCCGTATCGCCAGCAACGATCTCGTTGCGCAAATCGGAGGTATAGCGGTCGCGCAGGAAGCGGCGCAGCGTGTCCTGCAGCATCTGCCGCTCTTCGGTCAGATCGAAGTTCATCGGCCCCCTCCCAGCATCGTCTTGGCGATAATATTGCGCTGAATTTCGTTCGACCCGCCGTAGATCGACAGCTTGCGATTGTTGAAATATTGCGCCGCCACCGGGCGGGCGTAGTCGGGCCCGGGCAGAGCATTGTCGCCCTCGATCGCCTCGGAGGCGAAGGGCAGGGCGTGAGGCCCGCAGGCACGCCGCGCGAGATCGTTGATTTCCTGCCGGATCACCGTGCCCTTGACCTTCAGCATCGAGCTTTCGACCCCCGGCGCCTGACCCGCCGCCGCCTTGCTGATCATGCGCAGGTTGGTGGTGGCGAGCGCCATGAGGTCGATCTCGGCCCGCGCCAGACGCGCGGCGAAATGCGGGTTTTCGATCAGCGGCCGGCCGTTCGTCCGCTCGGCCCGCGCAATGCGTTTCACCGCCTCGAGCCCGGCCTTGGAAAAGCCGACGCCCGCGATGTTCGTGCGCTCGTGCGTCAGCAGGTATTTGGCATACGTCCAGCCCTTATTCTCTTCCCCGACAAGGTTTTGCACGGGGACCTTCACGTCGGTGAACCAAACCTCGTTGACCTCGGCCGAGCCGTCGAGCAGCACGATGGGCCGCACCTCGATCCCCGGGGTCGCCATGTCGATCAGCAAGAACGAGATACCCTCTTGCGGCTTTGCGTCGGGGTCGGTGCGCACCAGGCAAAAGATCATATCGGCGTGCTGGCCCAGCGTGGTCCAGGTCTTTTGCCCGTTGACGATGTAATGGTCGCTATCGCGCACCGCGCGGGTCTTGAGACTGGCCAGATCCGACCCGGCCCCCGGTTCGGAATAGCCCTGGCACCACCAGTCGTCGCCGTTCAGAATACGCGGCAGATAGTGGGCCTTTTGCGCGTCGCTGCCGTATTTCTGCAGCACCGGCCCCAGCATTGCCAGACCGAAGGGCACGATGCGCGGGGCGTGAAGCAGGGCGCATTCCTCTTCAAAGATGTGGCGCTGCACCGCGTTCCATTCCGCCCCGCCATAGGCTTTGGGCCAGTTCGGCGCAAGCCAGCCGCGGGCGTTCAGAATGGCGTGCCAGCTTTCGTGGTCGCCCTTGGTGAGCGCCTCGCCCATCCGCACCTTGTCCGAGAGCGCCTTGGGCAGTTCGTCAGCCAGAAAGCGGCGCACCTCTTGGCGGAAGGCTTGTTCATCCGGGGAATAAGATAAGTCCATCAACCGTCTCTTTTCATTGAGATATCTCGATCAGTCCTGCGGTCCTGAATCGCGCGTCCCGCAGCGCGTCAGGAAACCGCCCTGTTCAGATCGTCGAAAGAGCCGCCCTCGGCCACGAGTTTTTCAAGCAACGGCGCGGGTTGCCAGAAGAAGCTGTCGGTCTCCGCCAGCTTGCGGATCTTCGAAAGGACCTTGTCCAGCCCCTGCATATCGGCCCATTTCAACGGCCCGCCGTGATACCGTGGAAAGCCGTAGCCGAAGAGCAGAACCATATCCACATCCAGGGGCCGCCGCGCGATGCCGTCGCCGACGACCTTGGCCGCCTCGTTCACCATGGCGGCCAGATAGGTGCTCTGAATCTCGGAATCGCTGAATTCCCGGGGTGTTATGCCCCGTTCTTCACGCTCGGCTTCAATTAGGGCGAGCACATCGGGGTTCGGCGTTCGGTTGCGGCCGTCGTAGATGTAATAGCCGCGCCCGGTTTTCTGGCCCAGATGCCCCGCCTCGCAAAGCTTGTCGGCATAGGTGGGCACCCGTTCGCGCGGATCGCGGGTTGGGGCCAGGCGTTTGCGGTTGGCCCAGCCGATGTCCAGCCCGGCCAGATCGGCCACGGCAAAGGGCCCCATGGCAAAGCCGAACGCCTCGAGCGCGGCATCGATCTGATGCGGTGAGGCGCCGTCCAGAACCATGTGGTCGGCGGCGGCGCGATAGACCGACAGGATGCGGTTTCCGATGAACCCGTCGCAGACTCCGGCCCGAACTGTGATCTTTTTCAACGCCTTACCCAGCGCAAATCCGGTGGCGACAACGTCGGGCGCGGTGCGGTCGGCGACCACGACCTCGAGCAGTTTCATAACATGCGCGGGCGAAAAGAAGTGCAGCCCGATCACGTCCTCGGGCCGCGACGTGGCCCTGGCGATCTCGTTGACGTCGAGATAAGAGGTGTTCGTCGCCAGAACCGCGCCGGGCCGGGCGATCTGGTCGAGGCGGGCGAAGAGCTCTTTCTTGACGGCCATGTCCTCGAACACCGCTTCGATGATGACGTCCGCGTCGGTCAGCGCCTCGGGGCCGGTGGCGAGCGTCAGGGCAGTTTCCATCATATGATCAAACGCTTCCGGCGTGATCTTGCCACGTTTCAACGCGCCTTTCAGGTTGCCCCCGATCCGCCCTTTGGCGGTCTCTGCGGCGTCTTTGGACATCTCGACCAGCGTAACGTTCAGCCCCGCCAAAAGCGCGGCGGTGGCGATGCCGGCCCCCATCGTGCCGCCGCCAATCACGCCGATATGCTCGCAATCCCGGGCGGTTACACCTTCAAGTTCGGGCAGTTTGCTGACCTGCCGTTCGGCAAAGAACGCATGGATCAGACCTTTGCGCTGGTCGGTTTCCATCAGCTCGTTGAAAAGCGCCCTCTCACGCGCGAGGCCGTCTTCGAAGGGCAGCTCGCAGGCGGCCTGAATGGCGCGCACGGCGGTGGCGGGCGACAGCTGACCACGGCCCTTTTTCAGAACCCGGTCGTAGAGCGCGTCGAAATCCACCGGCTCGGGCGGAGGCAGATCGCGGGTCGGGCGCGGGCCCGCGCCCTGGGCCAGCAGGTCCTGGGCGAAGGCCAGGCCAAGCGCGCGCGGTTCGCCCTCGGCCACGCGGTCGAGGATGCCCAGCGACAACGCCTCAGCGGCGGGCACGTGGCGGCCGGTGGTGATGATGTCGACCGAGGCGTCCAGACCGGCCAACCGGGGCAGGCGCTGGGTGCCGCCCGCGCCGGGCAGGATGCCCAGATGCACCTCGGGCAGGCCGACGCGGGTGCCCGGCACGGCGACGCGGTAATGCGCGCCCATCGCCACCTCGAGCCCGCCGCCAAGTGCCGTGCCGTGCAACGCGGCCACCACCGGCAGCGGGCAGGCCTCGGTCCGGTTGCAGACCTCGGGCAGCCAGGGATCGACCGGCGGCTTGCCGAATTCGCGGATGTCGGCGCCGGCGTGCCAGGTGCGGCCCGCACAGGTCAGGACGACGGCGCGCGCCCCGTCGGCCACGGCACGGTCGAGCGCGGTCACCAGCCCCACGCGCACCGCGTGGCCCAGGGCATTCACCGGCGGGTTGTCTGCGGTCAGCACGGCGATGTCGCCGATGCGGTCGTAACGGACGATGTCGGACATGGATTTCCTTTCGTTAACCGCGACGGGCCAGCGCCGAGGAGGTGCCGGTCTGTCGTTCAAGATCGCGCACGAGATCGCGCAGTTTCGGGCCGACCTCGGCCATCATGCGCTCGCGCGTCAGGTGATCGGGCAGGGCGCCGCAGGTAAAGGCGACGGGTTCGCCGAAATCGCCCGCGACGTAGGGCACCGCGACGGCGTTGACCGTGCGGGCGTAGCGCAGCGCGTCGGGCGTGATGGCAAAGCCTTGCGCCACAAGCTGGCTAAACCCATGCGCCCGGAAATCGCGCAGCGCAGGGTCGGGCCGGAGCGCCTCGAACCGTGGGTCGTCGAGCGCCGCCAGAACCGCCTGCCCCGACGACGAGCCCAGGATCGGGATCCGGTGCCCCGGTTCGAGCCAGATCGAGGCGGTGCCTTGCGGGCGCCAGGTCTTGGCCAGCAGCATCCGGTCGCCATCGCGCACCGCGACCAACGCCAGCGTGCCCGTGGCGTCGGCCAGCGCCTGCATCGGCGCGCCGGCCAGATCGAGGAACGACGAGGCCGCCGCCGCCACCGATCCCAGCGCCGTGGTGGCCGGGCCCAGCCGGTAAAGTCCGTTCTGCTGGCTGAGGTACCCCAACTCGCACAGGGTATAGGTCAGCCGTGTGACCGTCGCTCCCACCAGCCCGGTGCGCTCGGCGATCTGGCGGTGGGTCAGGCCGTTGTCGCCCGCCCGAAAGGCGCGCAGAACCGACAGGCCCCGCGCCAGCGTTTTGGCGAATTTGCGGTCGCTCGGGCCTTGGCTCTGGTCGGTCATGGCGTGCCCTGCGGGATCGGGCGCGACACCGCCGGGACGGCGACGCCCGGCGTCGCGATCGGCCCTGCCTGGAGCAAACTGGTGCACGCTTTGGTCGGGGGATCAACGGTCTCGTCCGCGCGGCCCCGCATTGCGGCGCGTTTCAATCGGTTCATGACGCCCAATCGTTTTACTATGCGAAATTAAATTTCGCAGATTTCGCTGCAAGGTGCCACACCTCTGCCCGAGCATCAAGACGCAGGGTCTTGGGGGCAGGTCCCAAAGGCGCCCTGCAGCGGCCCAAAAAACCCGGGGCGCATCTTGGCGGCCCGAACGGGCGTTGTTGCAAAAGTCTGTCGGCGAAGGATTCACTTCGTGAATCCATGCCGTTAGACGCGTTGTATGAACAAGC
>NZ_JAWHTD010000032.1:0-45252 GCF_032586235.1 Aestuariicoccus sp. MJ-SS9 | reverse complement strand
ATCTCTTCCCGCCAAACGAGTGCAGAAACCTCTTCAAGGCTGCCGGATATGTTGCAGATTAAATGGACGACGCTCTAAGCGCGGGCAGGCCGCCCCGGGTCAGGGGTGTTCGCGGTCGAAGACGATGCTGCCGTCCACCACTTGTCGGAGATAGGCGCAGCGGTCGCCGCGTTGGCTGATGTGTTGCCAGGACAACAGCGCAAAGCGGTCCGGCGCCATGAAAAGAACAAACGGGTTGATCACGTCGCGCCCGATCTGGACCGTTTCGTCCAGATCGGCCAGAACCGCGTCGCGCTCGGGATCGGTCAGCGCCATGATCTGGACCACATAGGCGAAATATTCGCTGCTGGCGATGCAGGTGTCGATCGGGCAGGGGGTTCGGTCGTAGACCGCATGGGCGATCTCGTGCTGGATCACGCTTTCGAAAAGCCGCTCGTCCGAGAGCGCCTGGAACAGGCCGAGCTCGGAGCGCTTTTCCGACAATTTTTCGGGCGGCAGGATTTCGATCAGGCTTTCGCCGCAATGAAAGAGCCCGACGCAATTGTCGCCCAGATCCTCTTGCGTGACGATGGAGAGGGGGGCCTTGGGCATCGGCAGGTCGCAGCGCCCAAGCTGCGCCAGCGCCGCGTCCGAGGCGGCGCAGATCGCCGCCGCCGTGTCGGCATTTTCCGCCGTGGCCTGCACGATGCCGTTGTCGCAGGCCAGTTCCCCAGCCTGCGCAAAGCCTGAAACAACCCCCAATGTCACCGCCAGAACCGCCCGCATAAGCACAGTCTAGCCAGAGGAATGAGGGAAAGTGAAGGGGTCAGGCGTTTTTCGCCATCCGTTTGCGTTCGTGCGGATCGAGATAGCGCTTGCGCAGGCGGATCGCGTTGGGCGTGACCTCGACCAGCTCGTCGTCGTTGATATAGGCGATGGCCTCTTCCAGCGACAGGGTGATCGGGGTGGTCAGGCGCACCGCCTCGTCCGTGCCGGAGGCGCGCACGTTGGTCAGCTTCTTGCCCTTGAGCGGGTTCACCTCGAGATCGTTTTCGCGGCTGTGCTCGCCGATGATCATGCCGGTATAGACAGGGGCCTGCGCGCCGATGAACATGCGCCCGCGATCTTCGAGGTTCCACAGCGCATAGGCCACGGCCTCGCCGTTTTCCATCGAGATCAGAACGCCCGCGCGGCGGCCCGGGATCGGGCCTTTGTGCGGGGTCCAGCCGTGGAAGACGCGGTTCAGAACGCCGGTGCCGCGCGTGTCGGTCAGAAACTCGCCGTGATAGCCAATAAGCCCGCGCGACGGCACATGCGCCACGATCCGGGTCTTGCCGGCGCCGGCGGGCTTCATCTCGGCCAGTTCGCCCTTGCGCGCGCCGGTCAGCTTTTCGATCACAGCACCCGAATATTCGTCGTCGACGTCGATGGTGGCTTCTTCTACCGGCTCCATCAGTTGGCCGTCGATCTCTTTCATGATGACCTGCGGGCGCGAGATCGACAGCTCAAAGCCCTCGCGGCGCATGTTCTCGATCAGAACGCCCATCTGCAATTCGCCCCGGCCCGAGACCTCGAAAGCCTCGCCGCCCGGCGTGTCGGCGACCTTGATCGCGACGTTGCCCTCGGCCTCTTTCATCAGTCGCTCGCGGATGACGCGGGACTGCACCTTTTTGCCGTCGCGGCCTGCGAGGGGAGAGTCGTTGATGCCGAAGGTCACGGTGATGGTGGGCGGGTCGATGGGCTGGGCGTCGAGCGGTTCGTCCACTGCCAAAGCGCAGATCGTGTCGGCCACGGTGGCCTTGGTCATGCCCGCAAGGCTGACGATGTCGCCCGCCTCGCCCTGGTCGATGTCCTGCTGGCCGAGGCCGCGGAACGCCTGCACGCGGGTGACGCGGAATTGTTCGATCTTCTGGCCAATGCGGCTGATCGCCTGCACCGTCTGGCCCACCTTGACGCGACCGGATTCGACCCGGCCGGTCAGCAAACGGCCGACGAAGGGGTCAGAGCCCAGCGTCGTGGCCAGCATCCGGAAATCCTCGTCCTGATGTTTGATCTGGCGTGGCGCGGGCACGTGGTTGACGATCAGCTGAAAAAGCGCCGAGAGATCCTTGCGCGGGCCGTCAAGATCGGCGTCCGCCCAGCCGTTGCGGCCCGAGGCGTACATATGCGGGAAATCGAGCTGGTCCTCGTCGGCGTCGAGCGACGCGAAGAGGTCGAAACATTCGTCGAGCGCGCGGTCGGGTTCGGCGTCGGGCTTGTCGACCTTGTTCAGCACGACGATGGGGCGCAGGCCCAGGGCCAGCGCCTTGGAGGTGACGAACTTGGTCTGCGGCATCGGGCCTTCGGCGGCGTCCACCAGCAGAACCACACCATCGACCATCGACAGGATCCGCTCGACCTCGCCGCCGAAATCGGCGTGGCCGGGGGTGTCGACGATGTTGATCCGCGTGCCCTTCCACTCGACCGAGGTGGGCTTGGCGAAGATGGTGATGCCGCGCTCGCGCTCAAGGTCGTTGCTGTCCATGGCGCGCTCGGCCACGGCCTGATTTTCGCGGAAAGCGCCGGATTGTTTGAGAAGCTCGTCCACCAGCGTCGTCTTGCCGTGGTCGACGTGAGCGATGATTGCGATGTTGCGCAGGTCCATGGGTATGCCTTTGTCTCGGGTTGCGCGCGGCGTAGCCGGGCAGCGCGGGAAAGGCCACCCCCTAATGCGTCGCGGTGCCGGAAAAGAGGTTGATGACCAGAATGCCGCCCAGGATCATCGCCATCCCGAGGATCGCGGGCAGGTCGAGCCTTTGGCCGAAGACGGCAAAGCCGATGACGGCGATCAGGACGATGCCGAGGCCGGACCAAATGGCATAGGCGATGCCCACGGGAAAGAATTTCAGCGCGTTGCCCAGCAGGTAGAAGGCCGCGGCATAGGCGACGACGACGACGATCGATGGCAGGGGCCGGGTGAATTGCTGGCTGGCCTGCAGCGCGGTGGTGCCGATGGTTTCGGCCAGAACGGCCAGGGCGAGGGTGAGATAGGGCATTGGGGACTCCGTTCCGGGCTGCGCAGGCTCCAGACACACCGCGCGGCGCCTGGCGTCAAGCGCAGCCTGGACCCGGGGCCGGGCCCGGGGTTGGGTTGCGTCAGGCCGGCAGGTGGATCGGGAAACGGTCGCGGATGGCGCGGTCGCTCGCGGCATCGAAGCGCGCGGCAGCGCGGTGCGACAGGATCTCTTCCTTGCGGGTGGTGGCGCGCGCGATCAGGTCGGGGCGGCCTTTCTCCTCCCATTCCTTGGGCGAGGACCGGTCCCCCAGCGAAGGGTAGACGTAATCGGTCTGCATCCGCGACAGCGTCTGGTCCGAGCCCAGGTAATGCCCCGGCCCGCCGAGGCAGGTGGCGCGCATGGTCTCAAGGCTCAGCGCATCCTCGTCCACGTCGATCCCGCGCACGCAGCGCAAGGCCTGCCCGATCAGGTCGTCGCCCAGAATGAGCGACTCGTGGCAGAAGCCCAGCAGCGACGCATGCATCCCCGCCGCCTCGTAGACCATGTTCAGCCCCGACAGTCCCGCCATCACGTTCGAGCACATCTGCTCCCATCCCGCCTGCATGTCGGGCAGCTTGGCGTCGGCGATGCCGCCCGCCGCGCCGCCGGGAATGCCGTAGAACCGATGCATCTGCGCGCAGCCCGCCGTCAGCAGCGCCTGTTCGCCCGACCCGCCCGACATCGCCCCGGTGCGCAGATCCGACACGAACGGCCAGGTGCCGAAGATCACCGGGTGCCCGGGCTGGATGGCGTGGACATAGACCAGCCCCGCCAGGCATTCCGCGCAGGCCTGCACGATGGCCCCTGCGATCGAGGCCGGCGCCGTCGCCCCGGCCTGACCCGCCGAGAGCAGCAGAACCGGCATGCCGCCGCGGATGCAGGCCTCCATCACCAGGCAGCTTTCGGTGGCGAATTTCATCGGCGGCACGACGAAGCAGTTCGAGTTCGACACGAAAGGCCGCGCCCGCCATGCGTCCTCGCCGCCAGCGATCAGGTGCAGCAGCTCCAGCGCATCCTCGACGAAGGAGGCATCGGTGAACGATGTGCCCACGTGTTTCGTGGTGCCCGCGCAGCAGGCATAGACCGTGTTGAGGTCAAGCTCGCGGCTGTCGGGGATGTCGCGCGCCACCATGGGGCGCTGCAGGAAATGGATGTTGTCCAGCCTGTCGGCGATCCGCGCGGCGTCGTGCAGATCCTCCAGGGTGCTTTCGCGGTAGGTCCCGGTGGCCATGTCGACCAGATGCACCGCCGCGCCGGCGGTGCCGTAATGCACCGCGCTGCCCGCCAGCGTCAGATCGTGGCGCGCCTCGCGCCCATGCAGGGTCACGCTTCGGTTGGCCTGGGCCAGCACGTCCTCGACCAGCGCGCGGGGAAAGCGCAGCCGGCCGTCCTCGCCCTGTCGGGCGCCCAAGGCGGTCATCGCGGCGATGCCGCTGGCGGGCGCGTCCGCGAGGCCGATGGTTTCCAGCGCTTCGAGCGCCGCTTCGTGGATACGCGCGCAATCGGCGTCGCTCAGCGGTTTGAGCACGCCGCCCGGCATGCCGGCGCGAATGGGTTGAAGGTGCTCGGCCAGCGGCGCGTTGCGGGCCTTGTGGCGCGCGGCGCGTCCACCGGAGCGGCGAGGGGGTTGGGCGTTCATGTATGTTCTCCGTCAGAGGGTTGGAAAGAGGGCGGTGGCCCTGTCCGGGCGCCCCCGCGCCGCGCGCCCCCGCCGCGCACCGATGGTGCGGAGAACAAGAACGATGGTGCTCTGCATCGCGGCCATGCGGTTTCCGATCTGACGTCTTCGCAGCCTTCCGCGCGCTTTGCCCGGGGTCTTGTAAAAATGCGACAAGACGTCGTTTTCCGACGTTTCGGCGCGTGAATGCGAAAAATCGATCAAGTTTGATGGGATCGCGGCGGGATTAACCTTGCGGCAGGAGATTGGCGTCTAGGGTCGCGCCGGGTGTGCCGCCTTGTGGCGCGCCATCGGACACAATCGAATCCTGAGGAACCTATCATGCTGAAATCCACCCTTCTGGCCTCCGCGCTTGTCCTGACGGGCGCCGTGGCGGCGCAAGCCGTCGACTATCGCACCGCGCTGGAAAGCTATCTTGACGGCAACATCATGCCCTGGGCGGGGGATGAGCGCATCGTCGTCTCGATCCTGGCCCAGAACGACATGACGTCGGCCCTCGACGCCGCCGGGATCGACGCGCTCGATCAGGCCTGGCGCGGCGAAATCGGCGGTGCAGACACGCCGACCATCACGCCGGTCCTGGCCAATCCGACCTCGGATTTCCTGCGCGAGATCGTCAATGGCTCGGGCGGCACCATCACCGGGATTTTTTTGATGGACGCGGTCGGGCTGAACGTCGCCACCTCTGGCGTCACCTCTGATTACTGGCAGGGGGACGAGGACAAGCATCAGAAGACCTACGGCATGGGGCCGGGGGCGGTGCATTACGGCGATATCGAGTTCGACGAATCCAGTCAGAGCTATCAGGCGCAGATCTCGGTCGCGGTGACCGATCCGGCCACCGGCAAGGTGATCGGCGCAATGACGGTCGGCGTGAACGCCGACTCGCTGATGTAACGCCTGTCTGAACATAAAAGGGATATCGCCATGACCGTGACCAGCTTGAAAAACCGGTTCTCCATCTTCAAATCGTCGGTTTTCGTGAAATGCGCAGGCGTCATGGCGGTGTCCACGCTGCTTCTTGCCTTGTTGCTCGGGTATCAGGCCATTCAAATGGTCGAAAGGATCGAGACGAGGAATGTGGCGGATTTGGCGCTGCGCGCGACCGAAAGCGCCTCTCTGGGGCTGGCGGACGCGGTCAGGTTCAACGCCACGCCCAAGATCCAGGAGCTTGTGGATAAAGAGGTCAGCGCGGCGGGCGAGGACGGGGTTTCGATGTCGGTTCGGGGCGCCGCGGGCGAGGTTCTGACGCAGGTCGGTCCCGCCGCCAGCCTGGCGCTGCTGGATAGGTTGGTCACGCGGGCATTGGCCTCGGGCGACGTGGCGCGCAGTGACAACGGGCTGATCACCGCCCATCCGATCCGCAAGACCGCCGACGGCCCCGTTCTGGGTGTCGTGGCGATGGAGGCGAGCGTCGCCGCCCGGATGGACGATCTTCGAACCAGTATTCTTTATATACTGGCCGAGGTGGGCGCCATCTTCGTCGGGCTCTTCGTTGCCACGATCCTGGTGCTGCGCTGGATCCTCGGTCGGCCGCTGGCCCTGGTGACGGCGAGCATCGAAAGGATCTCCGAGGAAAAATACGATGACGAGATCCCGATGCAGGGGCGCGCGGACGCCTTCGGCGACATCGCCCGCCACCTGTCGGAACTGACCCAACGTCTGGCCCGGGGCAAGGCCGCCGAGGCCGCCCAGCGGGCGGATCAGGAGACCCAGGCCAAGGTCGTCGCCATGTTGGAAGAGGCGCTGACGGCGCTCGCCGGCGGGGTTCTGACCCGGTCGCTGGGCGACGAATTCCCGGCGGAATATGCCGCCCTGCGCGAGACGTACAACAAGGCGGTGCACAGTCTGCACGACGCAATCCGCGAGGTGCGCGACAACGCCCACAGCATGCGCAGCGGGTCCAAGGAAATCGCCGGCGCCAGCGATGACCTGTCGCACCGCACCGAAACCCAGGCCGCCACGCTGGAACAGACCGCCGCGGCGCTCGACGAACTGGTGGCCAGCGTGACCTCGGCCGCCGAAAGCGCTAAGGCGGTCGATCAGCGGGTCAAAGACGCCACGGAAATGGCGCATCGCAACGAAACCGTGATGCAATCGGCGGTGTCGGCGATGACCCAGATCGAGAAATCCTCCGAACAGATCGCCGAGATCATCGTGGTGATCGACGATATCGCCTTCCAGACCAACCTTCTGGCTCTGAATGCGGGCGTCGAGGCGGCGCGCGCGGGCAGCTCGGGCAAGGGCTTTGCCGTGGTCGCCTCTGAGGTGCGGGCGCTGGCGCAGCGCAGTTCCGACGCGGCCGGGCAGATCAAGGCGCTGATAGACGGCTCCACCGAACGGGTCAAGGAAGGCGCGCTTCTGGTGGGTCAGGCGGGCACCGACCTCAACGATGTGGTGACCCGGATCAACGAAATTTCGGAACTCGTCAGCGGCATCGCGACAGGCGCCAACGAGCAGGCGCAAGGCATCAAGGAGATCAACATCGGCGTCGGAAACCTCGACCAGGTCACTCAGCAAAACGCCGCGATGGTCGAGGAAACGACCGCTGCCGCCCATCGGTTGCGCACCGAATCGGGCAACCTGGCCACGCTGGTGCAGCGCTTTCGTCTGAACGACGACGCCACCTCGGTGCATGTCCCAGACGTCGCCAATGCCCGCGCGGCCTGAGCATGTGGCCACGCGTAATGGGATCGCGCGCGTTTTGGTCATGTTGGCGGCGCGCCGCCGCATTCCGGCGCAATCCTCGGCGAGCATCTGATCCAGAGCGAAGGACATTGCGGCAGACCCTTCCGTCCGGTTCCGGATTTCGACGGGCGACAATTCAGGGGCGCAGTTTGCGTTGCGAGAACCGGGGCGAAACGGCGCGCCGTCTCTCAGTGGGCGAACGGGTGCTGCCGCAAGGCCTCGGCGATGTCGTCGTCGAGCGGCACGTCGAAGGAGTTCAGGATCCAGCCAAGCACCGAATAGAAGCCCACCGTCGCAATCAGGTCGAGCGTCGCGTCCTTGCCCAGCTTGGCGAACAGGGCCTCGGCAGTGCCCGCCGAAAGTTTATGGTCGTCCATCAGTTCGTCGACGGCCCCGGCGACGAGCGCATCAACCGGCGCCATGCCTTCAAGCAGCCCCGCGATGGAGGCGATGCGCGCATCCTCCAGCCCGCGCCGTCGCGCGCGGTCGATGTGCTGGTGCCACTCATAAGACGACCCCAACCGGTGGCCGGTGCGCAGGATCGCGACTTCGGACAGCTGCGGACCCAAGGCCGCGCGGGTCACCACATGGGCGCGCAGCGGCGCCCAGGCGCGCAGCAGCGCGGGGTGATGGGCCATGACGCGATAGACGTTGAGCCCCCCGGCGAAGCCATCCTTCATGTCGGCGATCTCGGCAGACCAGGCGTCGTCGTCCAGCGGCGGCAACCGGCTGCTCATGGCCCGCGCCGCGTTTCGGTGTCGAACGGCTGAAAGCTGTCGGCCGCCGCGCGGCGCCAGCGCATCTTGTAGCCGAAACGGTCATCTTCGCTATCGTCCAGCAGGAAACCCTCGGGCATATAGGGATAGATTTCGTTGCCAGTGACCATCGTGCGCTCGCCCTCGCGCAAGAGCAGGTGATGCGGAAGAAACTCGCCCGGATGCATCAGACCCGCCGCGCTGGTCAGCTCGGCGACGGCGTGCATCGTGTTGGCGTGAAAGCGCGCGACCCGTTCGGATTTGTCGCCCACGTCGAGCGCCCTCTGGCGCAGCGGGTCCTGGGTGGCGACGCCGACGGGGCAATGGTTGGTGTGGCAGGCCTGGGCCTGGATGCAACCGACCGCGAACATGAAGCCGCGCGCGGAATTGGCCCAATCCGCCCCCAGAGCGATCATCTTGAGGATGGCGAAGGACGACACCAGCTTGCCCGACGCGCCGATCCGGATCCGGTCGCGCAGACCCGCACCGCGCAGGGTGTTGTGCGCGAAGGTCAGGCCTTCGACCAGCGGCATGCCCATGTGATCGGCGAATTCCACGGGGGCTGCGCCGGTGCCGCCTTCCTTGCCGTCGATCACGATGAAATCGGGGGTAATGCCGGTCTCCAGCATCGCTTTGACGATACACATGAATTCGCGCCGGTGCCCGATGCAGAGCTTGAAACCCACCGGCTTGCCCCCCGACAAATCGCGCAGCCGGCCGATGAACTCGATCATCTCGGTGGGGGTTGAAAACTCGGGATGCGCGGCGGGCGAGATGCAGTCGCGCCCCATCGGGATGCCGCGCGCCTCGGCGATCTCGGGGGTGATCTTGGCCGCGGGCAACATGCCGCCGTGGCCGGGCTTGGCGCCCTGGCTCAGCTTCAGCTCGATCATCTTGACCTGCGGATCGGCGGATTGTGTGCGGAATTTTTCTGGATCGAAACGCCCGTCGTCGGTGCAGCAGCCGTAATAGCCCGAGCCGATTTCATAGATCAGATCGCCGCCACCCTGCCGGTGATAGCGCGAGATGCCGCCCTCGCCGGTATCATGGGCAAAGCCGCCCCGCGCCGCGCCGGTGTTGAGCGCGAGAATGGCGTTGGCCGACAAAGCGCCAAAGCTCATCGCCGAGATGTTGAAGAGCGACAGATCGTAAGGCTGCTTGCAGTCCGGCCCGCCGACGCGAACGCGGAAATCCTTGTCGTCGATCCTGGTGGGCATGGCGGAATGGGTCAGCCATTCGTAGCCCGCGTCATAGACCCTGCGGCGCGAACCGAAGGGGCGCTTGTCCTCGACCCCCTTGGCGCGCTGATAGACAAGGCTGCGCTGCTCGCGCGAGAAGGGTTCTTCGTCGGCGTCGTTCTCGATCAGGTACTGGCGGATCTCGGGGCGGATGCCCTCGAAGAGGAACCGCATATGCCCCAGCACGGGGTAATTTCGCAGGATGGCGTGTCTGGTTTGGGTGACATCGTAGATGCCCATCGCCGTCAACACGCCGAAAAGCGCCAGCGGCAGGACGAACCAGCCGCTAATGAAGAGCCCGAGGAAAGACAGTACCGTCAGAACGGCCGCGCCGGCGAAGGTGGCGTAGCGCTGATGTTCTCTCAGCATCAGATCGCCGCCTCGATGGCGCCCGAAAGCTTGTCGACCAGCTCGTCGAGCTGGTGATCCTCGATGATGAAGGGCGGGGCCAGCAGGACGTGGTCGCCGGTCCTGCCGTCGATGGTGCCCGACATCGGATAGCAGATCAGCCCGGCCTCGAAGGCGGCCTTCTTGATCTTGCCCGCGACACCCTTGGCGGGATCGAACGAGGTCTTGCTGTCGCGGTCGACCACCAGCTCGATCCCGCGGAAGAGCCCGCGCCCGCGCAGATCGCCCACATGCGGGTGCTGGCCAAAGCGGTCTTGCAGCCGCGCGGCCAGCTTGTCGCCCTGTTCGTTGACCCGCGCCACCAGACCGCGGTCGAGGATCGCGCCCACCACGGCCAGCCCGCAGGCGGCGGCGGTCGGGTGGCCGACATAGGTGTGACCGTGCTGGAAAAAGCCTGATCCGGCTTCGATCGTGCCGTAGATTTCAGAGGTGCAGAGCATCGCGCCAATGGGCTGGTAGCCCGCGCCAAGCCCCTTGGCGATACAGGCGATGTCGGGCGCGACCCCGTCCTGTTCGCAGGCAAAGAGCGAGCCCGTGCGGCCCATGCCGCACATGACCTCGTCGAGGATCAGCAGCACGCCGTATTTATCGCAAATCTCGCGGATGCGTTTGAAATAGCCGGGCGCGGGCGCCAGCGCGCCGGCGGTGGCGCCGACCACGGGCTCGGCCATGAAGGCCATCACGGTTTCCGGGCCCAGGCGCAGGATCTCGTCCTCCAGCGCCTGGGCGGCGCGCAGGCCGTAATCCTCGGCGGTCTCGTCGTCGCGCCGGTAGCGGTATTCGTAGCAGGGGTCGATGTGGCTGACGTCCAGCAAGAGCGGCCCGAACTGCGCGCGCCGCCATTCGTTGCCGCCCGCCGACAGCGACCCGATGGTGTTGCCGTGATAGCTTTGCTTGCGGGCGATGAGACGGCCGCGCTTGGGCTCGCCTTTTTCGACCCAATACTGGCGCGCGAGCTTGATCGCGGCCTCGGTCGCCTCGGACCCGCCGGACACCAGATAGACCCGGTCGAGATCGCCGGGCGCGTTGGCGATCAGCAGATCGGCCAGCTTTTCGGCCGGTTCCGAGGTGAAAAAGCCGGTATGGGCAAAGGCCAGCGTGTCGATCTGGGTCTTGATCGCGTCGACGACGGCGCGGTCGCTGTGCCCAAGGCAGGACACCGCCGCGCCGCCCGAGGCGTCGAGATAGCGCTTGCCGCTGGCGTCGATCAGGTAACAGCCGTCGCCGCCAACAGCGACGGGCGGTTGCTGGCGGGTGTGGCGGGGAAAGATGTGGGACATGGGGCGTCTCCTGTGATGGTCGTCGCGCGACTCTCACAGTTTATGCGGACGAAGCGTTGTGGCAAAGGGCGCGGAGTCAGGACCCGCGCCCTTTATCCTGGATCACTCGGCGGCGTGCTGGAATTCAGCGGCCACGGCGTCGGCCAGCGCGGCCTCGAAGATGGCCATGCCCTCTTCGATGATGGCGTCCGACGCGGTCAGCGGGACCATGATACGCACCGCGTTGCCGTGCATGCCGCAGGCCAGCAGGATCAGACCGCGGTTCAGCGCGTGGCCGATCACCGACTTGGTAAAGGCGGCGTCCGGCACGGCGGTGTCGAAATCGGTCACGAATTCGACCGCCAGCATCGCGCCCAGCCCACGGATGTCCCACATCCGGTAGGGGGCGACGCGGGCACCCATGTCGGCAAAGCGCGCGCGCATGGTCTCGCCCAGAGCGGTGGAGCGGGCCAGCAGGCCCTCGGTCTCGATTGCCTCGATGGCGGCGAGGGCGGCGGCACAGGCGACCGGGTTACCGCCATAGGTGCCACCCAGCCCGCCGGGGGCCAGCGCGTCCATCACCTCGGCGCGGCCGATGACGCCTGCCACCGGATAGCCGCCCGCCATCGACTTGGCGCAGGTGATGAGGTCAGGCGCGACGCCGGAATGCTCGATGGCGAACCACGTGCCGGTGCGGCCAAAGCCCGCCTGAATCTCGTCCGAAATCAGCAGGATGCCGTGTTTGTCGCAGATCGCGCGCAGCGCCTGCCACATCTCGGCGGGCACCGGGTGATAGCCGCCTTCGCCAAGCACGGGTTCCAGGATGATCGCGGCGACCCGGTCGGGCTGGGCATCGGTAAGGAACAGCATCTCGAGCGCCTTCAGCGAATCCTCGACGGTGATTCCGGCGCGGTCATCGGGGAAGGGCGCGCGGAAAATGTCGGAGGGGAAGGGACCCACGTCTTTTTTGTAGGGGTTGACCTTGCCGGTCATTCCCAGCGTCAGCAGCGTGCGACCGTGATACGAGCTGTTGAAAGCGATCACGCCCGGGCGGCCGGTGTGAGCGCGGGCGATCTTGACCGCGTTCTCGACGGCCTCGGCGCCGGTGGTCACCAGCAGCGTCTTCTTGGCGAAATCGCCCGGCGCCAGCGCGTTCAGCTTTTCGGCCAGCGCGACGTAAGGCTCGTAGGGGACGACCTGGAAAGAGGTGTGGGTGTAGAGGTCTTCCTGCGCCTTGGCCGCGGCGATGACGCCCGGATGACGATGGCCGGTGTTCAGAACGGCGATGCCGCCGGCGAAGTCGATGTAGCGCTTGCCTTCGACGTCCCAAAGTTCGGCGTTTTCGGCGCGGGCGGCAAAGACCGGAGCGGCCGATCCGACACCGCGCGCAACGGCGGCCTCGCGGCGGGCCCAGAGAGCGGCGTTTGTTTGCGCGGGCGCGACTGCGGCGACGGCCGGTGCGGCCTCGGGCGTGACGATCTCGGGCGCGACGGCGGCGTTGGCCTTGGTGGCCGTGCTGGCGGATGCCTTCTTGGCCTTCGCGGCAGTGCTTGCGCGGCTCCGGGGCTTGGCGGTTTTCTTGGTGGCGGTCATGGCGGGACACTCCGGTTCGGGATGGTCGATGATAAGAATCCTTATCGTATGGCGAGTTTATTTGTCAATTTCATCTTTTCGCGCTAATTTTGCATGGAAAACAGGCGGTTAAAAAACGCTTGACCTTGGTCACGCTCCGCTGTCAAGTTTTCTTATCGGTCCGCAAAGGGGAATCGTGCATGGACATTGGTGGCCGGCTGAGGGCAATCCGCGAGACGAAAGGCATGTCGCAACGCGACCTTGCCGCGCGCGCGGGCCTGACGAGCGCCGCGATTTCCCTGATCGAACAGAATAAATCCAGCCCCTCGGTCGCCTCGCTCAAAAGCCTGTTGGACGCGATTTCGATGACCATGTCGGAATTCTTCATCGAGGTCGAAGAGGCCGGCGTACCCAAATATTTCTACACCGCCGACGAACTGGTCGAGCTGTCGCCGCAGGATATCGGACTGGGCAAGGGGGCCGCGCGGGTGTCGCTGCGGCAGGTGGGCGACGCGTCGCGCCACGCGTTGCAGATGCTGCACGAGGTCTATCCGCCCGGCGCGGATACCGGCCCCGACATGCTGGCCCACGAAGGCGAAGAGGCGGGGCTGGTCATCGAAGGCATCATAGAGGTCACGGTGGGCGACAGCGTGCGCGTGCTGAACCCCGGTGACGGCTATCTTTTCGACAGCCGAATCCCCCATCGGTTCCGCAACATCGGCGACGGCAAATGCGTGATCGTCAGCACCTGCACGCCGCCGAGTTTTTAGGCGGATGACGTCGAGTAAATGGTCGTTTCGCCCAGGACGAGTGTCGCAAACGGGTGCTGTGGGGTCGTTTTCGGCGAGCGCGGTTGCACTACCGTTCCGAGGTGATACGCTAACAGGCGGCAGCGCTTTGCCGAAGTCAAAACAAAAGCGCAAGAAAGGGAGACTAATGAACAAGTTCACGAAAGCGGCACTGGCCGCGACCTTTGCAATAACCGCGACGGCCTCGGCCGCGCAGGAACGCTTTATCACCATCGGGACGGGCGGGCAGACCGGCGTCTACTTTGTGGTGGGGCAGTCGATCTGCCGTCTGGTGAACCGCGGATCGGCGGATCACAATCTGAAATGCACCGCGCCGTCGACCGGCGGCTCGATCGCCAACATCAACGCTATCAAGGCGGGCGACATGGACATGGGCGTGGCCCAGTCCGACTGGCAGTACCATGCCTATAACGGCTCGTCGCAGTTTGAAGGCGACGCCTTCCCCGACCTGCGCGCCGTGTTCTCGGTGCATGGCGAGCCGTTCAACGTGATCGCGCGTTCGGACAGCGGCATCGAGAGCTTTACCGACCTCAAGGGCAAGCGGATCAACGTCGGCAACCCCGGGTCTGGCCAGCGCGCCACGATGGACGTCGTGATGGACGCGATGGGGTGGAGCACCGACGATTTCGCGCTGACCTCCGAGCTGAAGTCGGCCGAACAGTCTGCCGCTCTGGGTGACAACAACGTCGACGCGATCATCTTTACCGTTGGTCACCCGGCCGGTTCGATCCAGGAAGCCACGACCACGGTCGACGCCAAGCTGATCCCGGTCGAAACGCCCGAGATCGCGACGCTGGTCGAGGAAAACCCCTATTACGCCTGGGCGACCGTGCCCGGCGGCATGTACAAGGGCAACCCGGATCCGGTGAAGACCTTCGGCGTGAAGGCGACCTTCGTGACCTCGGCCAGCGTGCCGGATGACGTGGTCTACGAGGTGGTCAAGGCCGTCTTCGAGAACTTCGACCGCTTCAAGGGGCTGCACCCCGCGTTCGAGAACCTGACCGAAGAGGACATGATCTCGACCGGCATGTCGGCTCCGCTGCACCCGGGCGCCGAAAAGTACTACAAAGAGCGCGGCTGGATGTAATCGGCCGCAGCCGAAACTCTGCGCTTGCGGGGGGCCGTCCCGGCCCCTCGCCCTTGCCGAAGCCCCTCGGCGTGCTTTGGCCAATAACGGCAAAGATGCGCTTGGAACAACCTGCGCCGGACCGGATGCGATGAAAGGGACACGCCATGAGCGATGACGACAAGCAGTTTCAATCCGCTGCCGTCGAACAGGAGGCTGCCGGAAAAGGCGGTCTGTCGCAGGAGGAACTGGACGAACTGGTCGCCTCCACCGACACCGGGGGGCGCAGCCCGTCCGGACCGATCGGCACTTTTCTGCTGGTGACTGCGCTGGCGTGGTCGCTGTTCCAGCTCTGGGTCGCCTCGCCGCTGCCGTTCATGTTCAATTTCGGCGTCTTCAACCAGGCCGACACCCGGTCTGTCCATTTGGCCTTTGCGCTGTTTCTGGCCTTCCTCGCCTATCCGTCGCAGCGCACGCCCGCGCAGATGGGCCTGGCGCTGGTCATCCCGGCGCTGCTGACCGTCTTCTTCATGGTCGGCGCCAAGGTGGGAACGCCGGTCTGGTGGGTACCGCTGATCGGGCTTGGCGTGATCGGCGCGATTCTGCTGGGCTCGCCCAAGGATCGCATCCCGTCCTGGGAATGGGCGCTGGCCATCCTCGGCGCCGCATCGTCGCTGTATATCATCGTCTTTTCCGACGACATCGCCACGCGGGTCGGCGCGCCGATCATGCAGGATTACGTGGTTGCCGTGATCGGCATCCTGCTGCTGCTCGAGGCGACGCGCCGGTCGCTTGGCCCGGCGCTGATGATCGTGGCGACGGTGTTCCTGGCATATACCTTCCTCGGGCCGTACATGCCCGGGATCATCGCGCACAAGGGCAACTCGCTGTCCGAAGTGGTGAACCACCAGTGGATCACGACCGAAGGTGTCTTCGGCATCGCGCTGGGGGTCTCGGCCTCGTTCGTGTTCCTCTTCGTGCTCTTCGGCTCGCTGCTGGATAAGGCCGGCGCGGGCAATTACTTCATCCAGGTGGCGTTTTCGCTGATGGGCCACATGCGCGGCGGACCTGCCAAGGCGGCGGTGGTCAGCTCGGCCATGACGGGGCTCATCTCGGGCTCGTCGATCGCCAACGTGGTCACCACCGGCACCTTCACCATTCCGCTGATGAAGAAGGTGGGCTTTTCCTCGGAAAAGGCCGGCGCGGTCGAAGTGGCCTCTTCGGTCAACGGCCAGATCATGCCGCCCGTGATGGGGGCCGCGGCCTTCCTGATGGTCGAATACGTGGGCATCCCGTATTTCGACGTGGTCAAGCACGCCTTCGTGCCCGCGGTCATCAGCTACATCGCGCTGGTCTACATCGTGCACCTTGAGGCGATGAAGGCGAACATGCAGGGCCTGCCGCGCGCGGTCGAGCCCAAGCCGCTGGTCGCCTGGCTGATCTCGACCTCGTTCATCATCGCGGCCATTTGCGCGCTGTCCTTCGCGGTCTATTACCTGATGGGCTGGATCCGTCCGGCCTTCCCCGAGACGGCGGGCTATATCGTCTTTGTGCTGCTGGTCACGGTCTATGTCGCGCTCTTGTGGGTGTCGGCCCAGCAGCCCGAGCTCAAGCTGGAGGACCCGAACGCGCCGGTCACCCAGCTGCCCAAGCCGGGGCCGACCGTGAAATCCGGTCTGCATTTCATCCTGCCGGTGGTGGTGCTGGTCTGGGCGCTGATGGTGGACCGTCTGTCGCCGGGCCTCTCGGCCTTCTGGGCGGCGTCTTTCATGATCTTCATCCTAGTGACGCAGCGCCCGATCCTTGCGGTGATGCGCAACGCCGGTGACATCGGCGTGGCGTTCCGCCAGGGCTTTATCGACCTTCTGGAAGGTCTGGTCGCGGGCGCGCGCAACATGATCGGCATCGGCATCGCCACGGCGACCGCCGGCATCATCGTGGGCGCGGTCAGCCAGACCGGCGTCGGCTCGGCGCTGGCGGATGTGGTCGAGGTGCTGTCGGGCGGCAATATCATGGCCATCCTGGTGCTGACGGCGATCCTGTCGCTGATCCTCGGCATGGGTCTGCCCACGACGGCCAACTACATCGTGGTGTCGGCGCTTCTGGCGCCGGTGATCGTGACGCTGGGCCAGCAGAACGGGCTGATCGTGCCGCTGATCGCGGTGCACCTCTTCGTGTTCTACTTCGGCATCATGGCGGACGTGACGCCGCCGGTGGGGCTGGCGTCGTTTGCGGCGGCGGCCGTGTCGGGCGGCGATCCGATCCGCACCGGGGTTGTGGCGTTCTTCTATTCGCTCAGAACCGCCGCGCTGCCGTTCCTCTTCATCTTCAACACCGATCTTCTGCTGATCGATGTGGATTGGATACACGGCATCTTCGTCTTCATAACGGCGACCGTCGCGATGCTTCTGTTCGCGGCGGCGACGCAGGGCTGGTTCCTGGCGCGCAACATGATCCACGAAACGGTGCTGTTGCTGCTGGTGGCCTTCACGCTCTTCCGTCCGGGCTTCTGGATGGACATGGTCGTGTCGCCGTTCGCGGACGTGCCCCCGGCGCAGATCGAGCAGGCCATGGCCGATGCCGAGCCGGGACAGGACATCCGGCTGACCATCGACGGGCTGAATGCCGTGGGCGATCCGGTGACGTTCACCGCGCTTCTGCCGGTGCCCGAGGGCGAGACCGGCGCCGACCGGCTGCTGACGGCGGGGGTCGAATATATCGACAACGGCGGCGTTATCATGATCGACAACGTCACCTTCGGCAGCCCGGCGCAGGCCGCTGGTCTCGATTGGGATCAGCAGATCACGCAGGTGCAGGTCCCGGCCTCGCAGCCGTCGAAATACCTGATGTACCTGCCGGCGCTGCTGGTGCTGGGGCTGGTGGTGCTGATGCAGCGCCGCCGGTCGCAGCCGCAGAGCGCAACCGCCTGAAGGAGGCCCGACCATGTTCGACAATGTGCTACTGCCGATCGACCTGAATCACCCCGCATCCTGGGAAAAGGCCTTGCCCATGAGCCTCAAGCTGGTGGGCGCGGGGGGCACGCTTCACCTTCTGGGGATCGTGCATGACCTCGGCGCGGCGGCCATCGCGTCGTACCTGCCCGCAGGGTTCGAGGAACAGGCGCTGCAAAAGATGAAGGCCGATCTGGATGCCTTCGTCGCCGAGCATGTGCCCGAGGGCACCAAGGCCGAGGCCCATGTGGGCCACGGGCACGTGCCCGAACATATCCTGTCGGCGGCCCGCGATGTGGGCGCCGACGTGATCGTCATGGCGTCTCATCCGCCGGACGAGTTGATGACGTTCCTCGTGGGGTCGAATGCCGACCGGGTCGTGCGCCACGCGGATCGCCCCGTATTGGTGGTGCGCTGACACCAGCGCGCCATCGCTTGAAAACAACAATGGTTTGCGGGGAGGAACAGAGCAGTTCCCCGCCAACGGAGACAATGAAAACATGACCCCCTTCGCGATTGCCGGCGTTCAGATGCACGTCGCGGCGCTTCATTCCAATGTCGAGGCGATGCGCCACAGGATCGACGTTCTGATGGCCCGGTTCCCTTGGACGCAGATGGTGCTTTTCTCGGAACTGGCACCCTATGGCCCGCTCGACAAATACGCCCAGCCGTTCCCGAACGACGCGCTGTCGCAGTTTCAGGACGACGCACGGCGCTACGGCATCTGGCTGATCCCGGGCTCGATGTTCGAAAAGGCCGAGGACGGGCGGATCTTCAACACCTCGGTGGTGATCAACCCCGATGGCGACATCGTCGCCAAATATTCCAAAATGTTCCCGTTCCGCCCTTACGAGGCCGGGATCAGCGCGGGCACCGAATTCTGCGTCTTCGACGTGCCCGGCGTGGGCCGGTTCGGCCTGTCGATCTGCTATGACATCTGGTTCCCCGAAACCACGCGCCAGCTGACCAGCGCCGGTGTCGAGGTGCTGCTGCACCCGGTGCTGACCGGAACCACCGACCGCGACGCCGAGCTGGCCATCGCGCGCGCCACCGCCGCGCAGTTCCAGTGCTACGTCTTCGACGTCAACGGCCTGGCGGCCGGTGGGGTGGGGCGGTCGCTGGTCGTCGATCCGGCGGCGACGGTGCTGCACCAGTCGGCAGGACAAGAGGACATGTTCCCCATCGAGGTCGATCTCGACCAGGTCCGCCGCCAGCGCGAAACCGGGATGAAGGGGCTGGGCCAGGTGCTCAAGAGCTTCCGCGACCGCGATGCCGATTTCACCGTCTACGACCGCACCAGCGGCGCGGATTCCTATCTGCAGACGCTGGGCCCGCTCGAGATGCCGCGTCAGGGCAGCGCGCGCGGGCTCGCCGCCGCCGATCCCAGAACGGCTGTGGGCTACGTCGAGACGCCGGCGGTGCCGCCGCATAATTTCTCCGTATTCCACGGCAAGACGGGAGCGGATTGAAGAAAGGGTCCGGCGCAACCCGCCGGACCCGCCAGGGAGGAAAGACATGAACGTGCAATCTTCGGGCGGAAAGCTTTCGTCCATCCGTGACTACTACAGCGCGACGCAATTGCGTTCGGACCGTTGGAGCGCCCTGCGCGAGGCGGCGGAAGGATTGCACCGCCACGGTGCGGACGGGCGGCGGGGCAAGAAACTGATCGCCACAGCCGAGGCGCTCTTCGAGGCGCTGGAACCCATCGAACGCTACTGGGCGTTTCCGGGCGCGCAAGCCTTCGAGCACCTGCAACGGCAGCTGCACAACGGCAATATCGAGGAATTGTCGACCGGCGTGCGGCGCGTGGCGCGCGCGCTGACCTCGGGCGCTTATCGCCGCCGCACGATCCCGCTGAGCGCCGGTGAAAGCGACAACGAGGATTATGAGGACGAATCCTCGCTCAGCCCCGAGGCACGCGCGCTGGGGCGGCCCTATTTCGAGGTGATGATCGTCGACGAGGTCAACGAACATCAGGACCGTTTCCTGCGGCAGAACCTGCTGCGAATGCGCCGCACCGAGGATCCGTTCATCTACGAACCCGTGGTCGTGCCCTCGCTTGAGGATGCGCTGATCGGCATCATGTTCAACTACAACGTCCAAGCCGTGGTCGTGCGCCCGGGGCTGACGCTGAAGTCGCGCAACGAATTGCCGGTGCTGGGCCAGTACCTCAAGCATTTTCAGCAGGACGAGGGCGTCGATACGATCGAGCCGCATGAATACGGCCCCGAGGCCTGTCGCCTGATCGCCAAGATCCGCCCCGAGCTTGACGCCTATCTGGTCACCGACCGCTCGGCCGAGGATATCGCCGGGCTCGATCTGGGGCGCTGCCGTCGGGTGTTCTACAATCAGGAGGATTTCCTCGAGCTGCATCTCAACATCCTTCGGGGCGTGAACCGGCGCTACAAGACGCCGTTCTTCACCGCGCTCAAGGAATATTCCCGCCAGCCCACCGGCGTCTTTCACGCCATGCCGATCAGCCGCGGCAAATCCATCAGCCGCAGCCACTGGATCCAGGACATGGGCGCGTTCTACGGCCCCAACATCTTTCTGGCCGAAACCTCGGCCACCAGCGGAGGCCTCGACAGCCTGCTCGAGCCGCGCGGCCCGATCAAGGAAGCCCAGGACATGGCCGCGCGCGCCTTTGGCGCGAAACACACGTTCTTTGCCACCAACGGCACCTCGACCTGCAACAAGATCGTGGTGCAATCGGTGGTCAGGCCGGGCGACATCGTGCTGGTCGACCGCGATTGCCACAAGTCGCACCATTACGGCATGGTGCTGGCCGGGGCCAATGTGGTCTACATGGACAGCTATCCGCTGCACGAATATTCGATGTACGGCGCCGTCCCTGTGCGCGAGATCAAGCATCATCTGCTCAAGCTCAAGGCGGCGGGCAAGCTGGATCGCGTGCGCATGGTTCTGCTGACCAACTGCACCTTTGACGGGCTGGTCTACAACGTGCAGCGCGTGATGGAGGAATGCCTGGCCATCAAGAAAGACCTGATCTTTCTCTGGGACGAGGCGTGGTTCGCCTTCGCGCGCTTCAGCCCCACCTACCGCCAGCGCACCGCCATGGGCGTGGCCAACACATTGCGCGAGACCCTGCGCCAGCCCGACACCGCCGAGGCCTGGGAGCGCCAGCAGGCCGAGCTGGAGGACGCCGACGAAGAGACCTGGCTGGACACCCGCCTGGTGCCGCCGCCGGATGCGCGCGTGCGGGTCTACGCCACGCAATCGACGCACAAGACGCTGACCTCGCTGCGGCAGGGCTCGATGATCCATGTCAACGATCAGGACTTCAAGGGCGAGGTCGAACAGGCCTTCCACGAAGCCTACATGACCCACACCTCGACCAGCCCGAACTATCAGATCATCGCGTCGCTTGACGTGGGCCGCCGTCAGGTCGAGCTGGAAGGGTTCGAATTCGTCCAGCGCCAGGTCGAAAGCGCGATGTCCATCCGCCGCGCGGTGGCCACGCATCCGCTTTTGCAGAAGTATTTCAAGGTGCTGACCTCGGGCCACATGATCCCCGAGGAATACCGCCAGAGCGGGATCGAATCCTACTACGACCCAAAGGAAGGCTGGATCGACAAATGGGCCACCTGGGGGCAGGACGAATTCGTGCTCGACCCCACGCGCATCACGCTTGCGGTGGGCGGCACCGGCTGGGACGGCGACACGTTCAAGACCAAGATCCTGATGGACAAATACGGGATCCAGATCAACAAGACGTCGCGCAACACGGTCCTTTTCATGACCAATATCGGCACCACGCGCAGCTCGGTCGCCTATCTGATCGAGGTGCTGGTCGAGATCGCCAACGAGCTCGACGATCTGCTGGACGACGCCTCGAAGATGGAAAAGCGGTCGTTCGAGAACCGCGTGGCGGCGCTGGTCGAACACGTCCCGCCGCTGCCAGATTTCAGCCGCTTCCACGATGCGTTCCGCTCTGGCGCCGACACGCCCGAGGGCGACATCCGCGAGGCGTTCTTTCTGTCCTACGATGAGGACAATTGCGACTACCTCGCGCTGGACGAGGCGCTGATCAAGCGGCTCGAGGCGGGGGAGGAGCTGGTCTCGGCCAGTTTCATCATCCCCTATCCGCCGGGCTTTCCGATCCTCGTGCCCGGCCAGGTCATCAGCCCCGAGATCATGACCTTCATGCGGGCGCTCGATGTCAGCGAGATTCACGGGTTCCGCCCGGACCTGGGCCTGCGCGTGTTCACGCCCGAGGCCCTGGAGAAAGTTATGAAGAAAAACAACGGAGAGGGATGAAAGATGCCGAAGAAGACACTTAAGAACATTTCCGAGATTCGGCGGTACTTCCACACCAACAACGACCCGATCTATTTCGTGTCGGCCACCAACTTCAACCTGCTCGGTCTCGACGAGTGGGTGAAGAACTTCAAGTATATCTGTTACATGGATTGCTTCGACGGCCGGCATCCCAACGTGCTGTGCCCCTCGGAACTGCCGCATGACGAGTTTCAGTCCATCGAAGACATCAACAACTATCTGCTGCAGCACAAAGAGGTGGTCGATTACGTCAAGGCGCGCGGCGGCAAGCCGAAATTCGTCTTCCTGATGTTCGACGAAAAGACCGAGAAGCTGGTCAAGGAGCTGGGCGGCGAGGTCTGGTTCCCCAAGGCCAAGCTGCGCACGCATATGGACAACAAGATCGAGACGGTGCGCGTCGGCAACAAGGCGGGCGTGCCCTCGGTGCCCAACACATTGTCCGAGGTCAAAAGCTACGAACACCTCCGCGAGGTCTGCGAAAAGGCCGGGCTGGGCCACGATCTGGTGCTGCAATCGGCCTTCGGCGACTCAGGCCACACGACGTTCTTCATCAAGTCCGAGGCCGATTTCCGCAAGCACGAGCACGAGATCGTCGGCGAGGGCGAGATCAAGATCATGAAGCGGATCGACTGCCGCGGCTCGGCGATCGAGGCCTGCGCCACCTCCGAAGGCACCATCGTCGGCCCGCTGATGACGGAACTTGTGGGCTTCAACGAACTGACGCCCTATCGCGGCGGCTGGTGCGGGAACGAGATCTTTTCGACCGCCTTCCCGCCCAAGACACGCCAGCAGGCGCGCGAGCTGACCTTCAAATTCGGGGAGCAGCTGCGCAAGGAAGGGTATCGCGGGTATTTCGAGCTCGATTTCCTGATCGACAAGAAGACCGGCGATATCTGGCTGGGCGAGCTGAACCCGCGCATCACCGGCGCCTCGTCGATGACCAACCACGCGGCCTTTGCCCATGCGGACGCGCCGCTTTTCCTGTTCCATCTGCTGGAGTTTTCGAAAAAGCCGTTCAAGCTGGATGTAGAGGAACTGAACGCCCGCTGGGCCGACCCGGACATGATCGACAGCTGGTCTCAGATGGTGATCAAGCACACCGACGACAGCGTGGACATCATCACCGGCGCGCCGCAATCGGGCATCTACAAGATGCTGCCGGACGGGCGTGTGGTCTATGACCGCTTCGACTATCACCGCCGCGCTGTGGAAACCGAGGACGAGGCGTTCTTTTTGCGCATCTCGGATATCGGCGATTACCGTTACGAGGGCGCGGATCTGGGGATCCTGGTGACACGCGGGCGGTCGATGACCAAGAACTTCCAGTTGACGGACAAGTCGAAAAAGTGGATCGACGGCATCAAGTCGGCCTTCTCGGCACGTCCGCTGCCCTCGGCGCAGGCTTTCCAGGACCCGGCGTTCAAGATAATGTAGGTGGCATGTCCCTGACCTTCAGAGCGATCTCGGAAGACGAGCCTGGCCCCAAGTGGGCCGGGCTCTTTGCCGAATACCGTGCCGCCTATCTCGCCTGGTGGGCGCGCGAGGGGCTGACCGGCCGGCCGACCTATCTGGAATGCCGCCGCGCGCTGGAAACCCACATGCCCGAACTGATGCCGATCTACGACCGGCTGTGCGAACTGGCCGGCGGTGGCGACGTGGAGGCGCGGTTTCTCAGCGTCTACTGCCCGCCGCGCTATCTGACCGGATGCAGCCAGGCGATCTGGTCGGGGGACGAGCCGCTGCTGGTGCGGAACTACGATTACAACCCGCACGCGGTCGACGCGGTGCTGTTGCGCACGCGCTGGCAGGGGCGGCAGGTCATCGGCATGTCAGACGGGCTTTTCGGCCTTGTGGACGGGATGAACGACGCGGGGCTGGTGGCTTCGCTGACCTTCGGCGGGCGGCAAGAGGCGGGAACGGGGTTCGGCGTGCCGCTGATCCTGCGCTACATCCTGCAGACCTGCACCACCACCGCAGAGGCCCGCCGCGTGCTGGAACGCGTGCCCTGCCACATGAGCTATAACGTCACGATCCTGGACGCCAAGCGCCGCTTTCTGACCGCTTATCTGGCGCCAGACCGGCCGCCGGTGATCACCCGTGCCGCGGTCGCCACGAACCATCAGGAACGGGTCGAGTGGAAAAGCCACGCACGCGTCACCGCCACGGTCGAGCGCGAGCGTTTTCTGCTGCAAAGGCTGACCCTGCATCCCGAAACGCAGGACCGTTTCGTCAGCGCCTTTCTAAAGCCGCCGCTGTATTCGCTGGCCTTCGACCGCGGCTTCGGCACGCTTTACACGGCGGCTTATCACCCGCTGCGCCACCAGGTCGAACTGCGCTGGCCGGGCACCATGTGGCTGAAATCCTTCGAGGACTTCGCCGAGGACACGACCACGGTGACCTATCCCACCACTTTCGAGGCAGCCTCGCCCGCGCCGATGCACTGAACCGGCGCGGGGTGGGGCGCGTTACTCGGCCGCCATCTGCGCCGAGGGTGTCGACATGGAAATCGCGCGTTCCTCGTCGGTCATCTCTTCCTCGACCCCTTCGAAAAGCGGGGTCGAAAGATAGCGCTCGCCGGTGTCGGGCAGCATCACCAGAAAGACCGAGCCCTCGGGCGCGGTTTCGGCAAGGCGCATCGCCACCGCAAAGGTCGAGCCACCGGAAATGCCGGTAAAGATGCCCTCCTGCGCGGCCAGACGGCGGGACCATTCGATGCCCTCGGGGCCCGGGATCGGCACCAGCTCGTCGTAAAAGGCGTTGTCCAGCGTTTCCTGCAGCACCCACGGGATGAAATCGGGGGTCCAGCCCTGGATCGGGTGCGGCTCGAAATTGGGATGGCTTTCGGTGGGCTGATGGGCCTCGTTGCGCGTGTTGACATAGCCCGAGCTGACGATGGCCGCGTTGGCGGGCTCGGTCAGGATGATCTTGGTCTCGGGCCGTTCCTTGCGCAGCACGCGCGCCACGCCGGTCACCGTGCCGCCGGTGCCATAGCCGGTCACCCAGTAATCCAGCTGTTTGCCCGCGAAATCCCCCAGGATTTCCTGCGCGGTCGTGTTTTCATGAATGGCCGCGTTGTCGGGCGTCTCGAACTGGCTGGCCAGGAACCAGCCATTCGCCTCGGCCAGTTCCTTGGCCTTGGTGTACATGCCGAAACCCTTCTGCGCCCGCGGCGTCAGCACCACCTTGGCGCCCAGAAAGCGCATCAGCTTGCGCCGTTCGACCGAGAAACTGTCGGCCATGGTGACCACCAAGGGATAGCCCTTGGCCGCGCAGACCATCGCAAGCCCGATCCCAGTGTTTCCCGATGTCGCCTCGACCACGGTCTGACCGGGCTTGAGCCGTCCCTCGCGTTCGGCCGACTCGATGATGTTGAGCGCCAGCCGGTCCTTGACCGAACCCGCCGGGTTGAACGCCTCGAACTTGACATAGACCGTCACGTGGTCCGGCGCGAGCCGGTTCACGCGGATGCAAGGCGTGTCGCCCACGGTGTCGAGAATACTGTCGTAGAGGCGTCCGCGCCCTTGTGTCTTCCGGATTGTCATTGCGTCCTCCCTCTGTTCGCTGCGGAATTGTGCCATACTCCGGGCGGGATTGATACATGGCGCTTTCGGTGCGGATGCGACCCTGCTTGCGCGGGGTGGCTGCATTTGCCGCTTACGTGCGCGCCGCCAAGACCTGCGATCCGCGGCGCTCTGGTCAGAAATCTGTTTACGCGCCTGCGCAAGCCACGCAACGTGCGCGAATGACCACTGATGCAAACAAACCCTTTCTGGCCCGCGTGAGCGATGCACTGCCAGAACTGAACCGCAGCGAGCGCAAGCTCGCCGATCTGGTTCTGGATTTTCCCGGGGAAATGGCCGGCTATACCGCGACCGAGATCGCCGAACTTGCCAATGTGTCGAACGCCACCGTGTCGCGGTTCGTTCGCCGGATCGGATATGCGTCCTTTGACGAGGCGCGCCGCGCGGTCCGCGACGAGCAGCGGGCCGGGACCGCGTTGCTGCGGTTTTCGTCGGATATGCCGACGGGCAACGGGGCGGTCGCGCGGCACTTCGAGACGTCGCAGCAGAACCTGGACCTGACCTACGGCGCGCTGGACGAGGCGGTGATCGACAATCTGGCGAAGGCGATGATCGCCGCGCCGCGGGTGTGGTTCATCGGGTTTCGCGCGGGGCAGGCCTTTGCGCAATATCTGGGTTGGCAGACCTCGCAGGTTCTGGCCAACGTCACCGTTCTGCCGCGCGCGGGCGAGACGATGGCCGAAAGCCTGGTTTCGCTGGCGGGCGGGGACGTGGTCATCCTGATCGCGCTGCGCCGCAAGCCGCGCCTGGTGGGCGCCGTCGCCGCGGCCGTCCGCGCCTCGAAGGCGGCGCTTGCGGTGCTGGAGGACAGGCCGGACCCCGCGTTGGCCGAGGCCGACTGGCATCTGACCTGCGCCACATCGACCAGCGGGCCCCTGATGAATCACGTCGGTTGCATGGCGGTGTGCAATCTTGTCGGCGCCCGCACGATCGAGCTTTCCGGTGCCTCGGGCCGGGGGCGCATGGCCGCCATCGAAGAAGCCCACAGGCGCTTTGACGAGTTGTGACGGTTTGTCGGGGACCGCGCCGAGCGTTCGCGCGGCGCACAAAATCAGTGACGCATGACCCTCGGTCTGCCGCATTTCGCGGCAGTTGAGGAGCCGCGTCGTGTAAACTCCCGGAAAAACATTTTTCATAGACTCGTCTTGTGGAAAATCAATTTCACGCAAGACACTCGAATCGTTCCGCCTCATCCCGATTGAAAGGACCGTGCCATGACCATTTCCCGTATTAGCCTATTCGCGCTTTGCAGCGCCGCCGTCCTGCCTGCCGCCGCGTCGGCGCAGGCGGTCATGCAGATCAACTCTTCGCTGCCGGAGGGTTCATTCGCGCATGTCTTCCTGCAGGAATACGAAACCCGCCTCGAGGCCGCGGCCCCCGGTGAAATCGACGTGCAGATCTTTATGTCCAACACGCTGGGCAAGGAAGAGGACGTGCTGCAGGGGCTGGGCTTCGGCACGCACCAGGCATCGCTTTCGGCCTCTGCGGTGTCGCAGATCAACAACCGCACCTCGATCTTCGATCTGCCCTATCTTTTCGAGGATCGCGCCGCCGTGCAGGCCTTCATCGACAGCCCCGCGGGCGAGATGCTGGCCGACGGGTTCGACGGCTCCGGCATGGTGCTGGCCGCCATGTGGGACAACGGGTTCCGCCAGATCACCAACAACGTGCGCTCCGTCGTGACGCCCGCCGACCTCGAAGGGCTCAAGATCCGCACGCCCACGAACCGCCAGCGGGTCGAGATGTTCAACACGCTGGGCGCCAACGCCACGCCGCTGTCGTTTGGCGAGGTCTATTCGGCGCTGGATCAGGGCACCATCGACGGGCAGGAGAACCCCGCCAACGTCGTCGATACCGCCAAGCTTTACGAAGTGCAGGGGTATATGTCGCTGTCCAACCACGTCTATCTGCCGACCTTCCTGGTGATCGGCGAGCCGTTCCTCGCCTCGCTTGACGCGGATCTTAAGGGCACCGTGATGTCGGTGGCCAAGGACATGGCGTCCTGGACCTTTGACTGGGGCGAGACGACAGACACCGAAACCATCGCCGCGCTGGCCGACAAGCTGGAGATCAACGAGATCGACTTTGCCGCGTTCCAGTCCGCCGCCGCCCCGCTTTACGAAAGCCCAACCTTCGTGGATGTCATCGGCGCCGACATGATCGCGGCGACCAAGACCGCGCTCGGTATCGAGTAAGCGGCGGGGCAGGGGCCATCTTCATGCGTCTGGATACGATCATAGCCACGCTCGACCGCTGGCTTGGCGCGCTTCTGGACGCGATGGTGGTGGCGCTTGCCGGTCTGCTGCTGCTGCTTCTGAACTGGGCGGTCTTCGCCCGGTTCGTCCTGAACGACAGCGTGTCCTGGGGCGAGGAGCTGCCCGCCCATCTGCTGGCCATGCTGACCTTCATCGGCGCGGCCTACCTGACCCGCACGAACGAGCATCTGGGCTTTGACGCGGTCCTGCGGGTGATGCCCGCGGGCCTGCAGCGGGCCGTCACCGCGCTGAACCTGATCCTGATGGGGGGCTTCGGCGCGATGCTGGCGTGGTACGGCGGCATCGCCGCGGCCAGTTTCGCGGGCCGCTCGCTGATTTCGATCGACGCGCCGATGCTGCTCTTTCGCGGAGCGATGCCGCTCGGCGGCGCGCTGATCGCGCTTTTCTGCGCCACCCGGCTGGTGGGGATCGTGACAGGCCGGATCGACCCGTTGGACCTTTTGCCCGAAAGCGACGCGTGATGTTTCTGGACCCCGGATGGATCATCCTGATCCTGCTTGTGACCCTGCTGATTGCGGGTCTTCCCATCGCTTTCGTGCTGGGGGTCACGGCGGCGGTGATGATCCTGCTCGACCCGGCGGTCGTGCCGCAGATCATCGGCCTTATCCCCTTCGGCGGGGCCAACAATTACCTGCTGGTGGCGGCGTTGCTTTTCATGATCGCGGGTGAGATCATGAACCAGGGCCGGATCGCGGAAAAGCTGATCGCCTTCGCCTCTTCGCTGGTGGGTCACATCCGGGGCGGGCTGGCGCATGTCAACATCCTGACCTCGCTCTTCTTTTCCGAAATCTCGGGCACCGCCACATCGGATGCCGCCGCCATCGGGTCGGTGATGATCCCGCAGATGCGCAAGCGCGGCTATCCCGCGGCCTTTGCCGCGGCGGTGACCTCGACCTCGGCCACGATGGCGATCATCGTGCCGCCTTCGCTCAACCTGATCCTCTACGCCTATGTCGCCAACGCCTCTATCGCCGAGCTTTTCGCGGCGGGCATCGTGCCGGGCTTTCTGGTCTGCGGGCTGCTCATGGGCACGGCCTATGCCATCGCGGTCAAGCGGGGCTACCCGACCGAGGGCGCCTTTTCGCTGGCCCGCGTGGTCGAGACGGGCAAGGATGCGGCGATCCCGCTGACGCTGCCGATCCTGGTGCTCGCGGGCATCCTTGGCGGCGTCTTCACCGCGACCGAGGCCGGGGCCATCGCCGCCTTCTGGTCCATCGTGCTGGCCATGGTGGTCTACCGAACCGTCCGGCTGGGCACGCTGGTGGATACGCTGCGCATCGCGGGCAAACGCTCGGCCATGCTGATGTTCATCGTGGCGACTTCGACCCTTCTGGGCTGGTATCTGACGAACCAGCGCATCCCGCAGGAGATCGCGCAGGGCATCCTGGGGATTTCAGAGAATTACTGGGTGGTGCTGCTGGCCATCAACGTCTTCTTCCTGCTTGCGGGCACGATCATTCACGGCACGCCCGCGATCCTGATGCTGGTGCCGATCTTTCTGCCGCTGGCCGATCAACTGGGCATCGACCGGGTGCATTTCGGCCTGATCCTGACGATCAACCTCGGGATCGGGCAACAGACGCCGCCGGTGGCGTCGGTGGTGCTGATCACCTGCGCCATCGCCAAGATCTCCATCGCCAAAATCGTACCGTCGATGCTGATGTTCATTGGCGCGATGCTGGTGGCGCTGGTGTTGATCAACCTCATTCCGGCGTTGTCGCTCTGGCTGCCTTCGGTGATCCTGTGATGCGGTTGCTGATCCTCAATCCCAATACGTCGCGCGGCGTGACCGAACGCATCGGAGCGGCCGCCGAGGCGGTGGCGCTGCCGGGCGATGCCTTCACGACGATCTGCCCGGCCGACGGCCCCGAACTGATCGTCACCGAGGCGGATGCCGAAGAGGCCAGACGCGCCGTGGTGGATACGGTCAAAGGCTACACCGCCCCCTGCGACGGCATCGTGCTGGCCTCGTTCGGCAATACCGGGGCAAGGGATGTACGCGCATTGCGGGGCGACATTCCGGTTTTCGGCATCGCCAGCGCGGCGTTCAGCGCCGTGCGCGCGCTTGGCGGCCCCTTCGGGATCGTGACCTTCGGCAAGGAGCTTGTGCCGGGCTTGCAGGCCCAGGTGGACGAATCCGGGCTGGGGCAGGCGCTCTTGGGGATTACGTACGTACCCGGCGACGATTTCGGCGACCCCGGGACCGTGCAGGATCGCTATCGCGACGACCTGGCCGCGCTCTGCCGGCAGATGTGCGCACGCGGCGCGGCGAGCATCGTTCTGGGCGGGGGGCCGCTGGCCGGCTTGGCAACCAGCCTCGCGCGGGACTGCCCCGTGCCGGTGATCGACGGCACGCAAGCGGCGATCAACCTGATGCGGACGCTGGTGTCCTCCCGGGCGGATGACGGCGGCCGAGGACGCGTCGGGTAGCGCATGAAACCCTGAACAGAACCACCTTGTGGACCCCGACCCACCAGAGCGTTCCACGCTCCAGAACGCGGGCTCCAGCGTATCCGCCACGTAGCCCGAGGGCCGGATCCCAGCCCGCTGCCGCCACGGCGGCGATCTGGAGAGCGTGGGCGAGGCCGGTGCGCATGGGTCATTTCTCCGCCGGGCCGCAAGTCGAAATACCGACCGACGATATCGCAGCGGCAGCCGGGGAACATTCTTATCGCTCTGGCACACAAGGGTTTAAGAGGGACGCACGGCGATGACGCCCCCATCAGGCATTCTGCCAGTTAAAATCCCGAACGATGACCCCGCACCCATGTTCAACGCCGAAGATCGAGGTCCTCCAGATCGATTCCGAGAGGGCCGCTCAGGTCCGCGATCGAGTCGTACAGAAGCTCGAGAGAATATTCGGGATTGTGGGCATAGTTCCCCGGATCCGCCGTGACCAGCTTCCAGTTGTAGGCGGTCCTCAGGCTTCGCGGTGTCCAGGACCCGTAGCGCACAGGCGCGCCGTCTTCGACGTCGATGATCCCATCGCCATTCGCATCTGAAAAGAAATACGGATACCGCGAGCCGTCGTAAATGACCGGCACGCCCACGACATCGCCGGTATAGGCCCGGATCATGTTCAGAAGCCTGCTGGCATTGGCGTCGATATCCGACCGGATGCCGACAGAGGTGTCGCCACTGCCATCGTAGCTTTGCCGGGCGATGCGGATGTCCCGGGGATTGTCGGCCTGATGACAGGTTGTGCACGGCTCGAAGGCCACCTCGAGAGTGTGCGGTTCGTGGCATGAGTTGCAGCTGGAAACCGGACGGGCATGGAAAAACCTTCCCGAGTATTCAAGACCATCATACTGATAACCCGCGCCGCCATAGCCGCCCAGCCAGGTCGCCCCTGCGGTCGCATAATGCGGGTTGATAAAGCTCAGTTCCGGACTTGGCTGATCCAGGTCCAGCGTTGCGATGGCTGTCTCGACGTCCACGCCGGCGCTGCGGCCTTGGTGGCAGGTCAGACAGGATGCCTCGACACCCTGAACCGGGTGTACCAGTCCGCTGGGGAAGGTAACTTCCTTGATATCGGCCAGCCCTGCGTTGTGGCACGTTCCGCAATCGACGACGCCACCTACATTGATGGGACCGTCGACCACACCCGCCTCGGTTCCGTCGAGCCCGTGGAAATCGCGAAACCCTTCGCCCGAGTGGCACGTCGCGCAGGCAGGGCGGATCTCGCCATCCTCGTCCCAATGACTGAACGCTTCGGCCGCCGAATTGGCATGCGCCGAGCGGAACCAGTCGGTGATCGCCTGATTGTTGTCGATGCTGATCTCTGCCGGGGTAAAGGGGCCGGATTTCGGCAGCGCGAATGGTATGATCGCTTCCTCATTTTCTGCGGTGTCTTCTTCGGCCTGGTTCTGACCCAGACTTGTGTTGGCCGATAAGGCGGCCGCAATCGCAATGGCCAGCAGCATTGAGGAACGGGTTGAAGTCAAAATCCTTGTCATATCGTCTCTCGCTGAAAAATTTTTGCGGTGCCTTCCAAGGGACCACAAATATGCTACGGTTTCAGCAATTTTTTGTAACTCCTTGAAGGCGGACGCCTGCCAGGGAGATGACGGGAGCCTGATTGGACATGGCTTTTCTCGCGTTCGGGGCAGGATTGACGCCAGATTTCCGCTCTCCGCCCGAGGTTTCGGAGATCGAGGACATCGTGACCGAAGAGGCGGCGGTCCGAACGCAAACCGGTCAATCGCTGCGGGTGACGCCTTTGGTGGCAGAGAACGACTTTGTCGCAAAAGGCGCCGCCGTCGCGTGCTTGCGCCATGCGCCCGACGTTTGTTTCGTTGCCCCATTTGCGGGACGGGTTGGGAGGGTTTCGCTTTTGCCGGGCCGGAAACTGTCGGAAATCGTGCTTTTCCGGGAAGAGAGCGACGCCGTCGAACACCACGATACGGACAGGGCAGCGACCCCGGGCGGCCTGCAACGTCTGATGCAAAGCGCCGGTTTCTGGCCCAGGCTCAGGCGGCGGCCCTTTGGCGGCATGCCCGATCACGCCGAAACGCCTGCGGCCATCCTTGTCATGGCAGCCGATACGCGTCCCTTCGCCCCCGATCCCCGCCTCGCTCTCAAGGGGCGCGAAGAGGATCTCGCCCGGGGACTGGCGGCGCTGGCCCGCTTGACGGCAGGCCCGGTCTTTTTCTGCCGGACAGCCGGCCCCCCGATGCTCGCCGGCATGTCCGGGGATGCCAGGATACACGAGGTCATCTGCGGCGCGCGCCACCCCCAAGGCTCTGCGGGCATTCGTATCCACCAGCTTTTTCCAGCCGGTCTGGATGCGCCGGTCTGGGACGTACATGCCGAGGACGTCGCGGCCCTGGGGGCTCTGTTGGCGCGCGGGACATTGCCGATGACCCGGCTCGTCCATATTTCAGGCAGCGCGCTTCGCAGGTCGTGCTGGGTCCGCACCCATCCCGGCGCCGACCTGAGGCAACTGACGCAGCGCATCGTTCTGCCAAGCCCGCACCTGCTCATGTCCGGATCGCCCTTGGACGGGCATGCGGCACGCTGGCTTGCGCCGCGCCACCGGCAGGTCACTGTGCTTCCCCGCGCCGAGACGTCGCCGCGTGCCGCGCATTGGCTGGTGGCGGCGTTGACGAGGTCGGTGGTGGGACGACCGGCGATTCCGACGGCGGCCTTGACCCACGCGTTCGGCGCCGTGCTGCCAGCCACGCCATTCGTGCGCGCGCTCAGCGCGGGCGACGACGAGACCGCGATGAAGCTGGGTGTCCTGTCTCTGCTTGAGGAGGACATCGCGCTCGCCGACTATGTTCTCAGCGAAGGCGGTCAGCTCGCCGCCGAGCTTCGCGGCATGCTGGACCGCATCCAGAACGAGTTCGCAGCATGATCCGCGGACTTTGGAACCGCGAGACGGTCGCCGCGATTCTCCTCGCGGCGTATCTGCCGATAGCGCTGATCTGGGTGGGGCACGAGGGCAAAGAGGCCTTTTCAAGGCTTGGCCTCTCGCTTCTTGTGGTTGCGATTTGGCATCTCGTTTTCATGCTGGCCCGCGCGCAGCCTCCGTCGCTTTACGGTCTTGCGACAGCACTTGCCGTGGCCATCCTGGCGCCTGAGGAAATTGGCGTGTTTCGCATGGCCCTCGCGCTCAGTTTCGGCGTTGTCATGGGGGAATTGGTCTTTGGCGGCTGGGGGCGGAACGTGGTCAACCCGGCGACGGTTACCCTGTCTTTTCTTGGCTTCGGATTTCCGTCATTCGAGTGGCCGGTTTTCGATCTGCCGGTCGCCTGGGCCGCGATTCCGGCCGCACTGATCGGGATCGCAACAGGAACGATGCCGGTATCGGTGTTGATGGGTGCGGGGATCCTGGGGGCAGGCGCCGTTGCCGCTGGATATCTGTCCGAACCGGTGGTGGTGGCCTCGGCGATTGTGCTTGTCCTGCTGGTTGCCGATCCCGTCACGAGCGCGTCTACATCGCTGGGCCGCTGGCTCAACGGCGTAGTTTTCGCCGCTCTCGTGGTGCTATTCGCAAACGGCTGGGCCGGGGCCGCTGGGGTGCAGATCGCCGTGGCCGCGGCTTTCCTGTCTTCGCTTTCTGCACCGCTTCTGGATGAGGCCGCGTTGTCCGTATGGGTCGCGCAACGGAGGAAACGCCATGGCCGATCATGATTGGAACCCGCTCCGGCGCATATTGGCGCTGCCCAACGAAAGCCGGGCCAAGACGCTTTTCATCGCCTTCCTGGTCTCGGCCGTTTGTGCCGCGCTTGTCAGCAGCGCCACGGTCTATCTGCGCCCGATCCAGGCGGCCAACCGGGCGGCCGAGGAAGAGGCCCGGATCACCGCGCTGGTCCGTGGGATCCCCGGCATGGCGACGCTGTTAGAGAGCTCTGGGGGCACGCTTTCCACTGTCGTCATCGATCTGGAAACCGGCCGTGCCGCGGCAGAGGTGGCGCCAGAAACCTTGAATGCGGCGCTCGCCGATCCTGACAACTGGACAGTGCTCGATGCCGGGCAGGATCTGGCCGGGCTCGGTCAACGGCCCGATTTCGTGCAGATATTCCTGCTTCGCGAAGGTGATCGCATCTCGCTGGTGCTTCTGCCGATATCGGGTCAGGGCTATGGCGGACGGATCGACGCGATACTGGCGCTCGGGGCTGACATGAACACGGTCGCGGGTCTTGCCATCACTGGCCAGTCCGAAACCCCGGGTTTGGGAGGCCGGATCGAAGAGCCCGCCTGGCTGGCGAGCTTTCCCGGCACGAAGGTGGCGGATGAACGCGGCGACGTGCGCTTCAGGGTCGCCCGCGGACCGGGCTCCGGGGAGTATGAGGTCGACGGGATCACAGGCGCGACACGAACCGGACGGGGCGTCACGCACATGGTGCGCTTCTGGTTGGGTGAGGATGGATACGGGCCCTTTCTGGAGGCCGTCAAAGACGGGGAGTTTTGAGCGATGGGCGAGCGCATTGACTTCCGGGCCACGCTCACGAACCCGCTGATCCGGCAAAACCCGGTGACGCTTCAGATCCTCGGCTTGTGCTCGGCCCTTGCGGTGACGACGACCTTGGCCACCGCCGTGACCATGTCGCTGTCGTTGACGGTCGTTCTGACCCTTGCGGCCGGCCTTGTCAGCCTCATCCGGCGGCATATTCCCGACACCATCCGGCTTATCATCCAGATCCTGATCGTCGCCTCTCTGGTGATCGTGATCGATCAGGTCCTGCAAGCGTTTTTCGCGGATATCAGCCGGGCGTTGTCGGTCTATGTCGGGCTTATCACGACCAATTGCCTCGTTCTTGGCCGGACAGAGGCCTATGCCCGCCATCATTCGCCAATGCCCGCGATGGTCGATGCGTTCGGCAATGGTCTTGGGTATTCCTTCATCCTGATCGTCATAGGCGCCGTGCGCGAACTCTTCGGGAAAGGCGAATTGTTCGGTTATGGCGTGCTGCCGATGGCCGATGCCGGAGGCTGGTTCACACCGCTCAGCCTGATGTTGCTTGCGCCATCTGCCTTCTTCCTTCTCGGTTTTCTGGTCTGGACGGTGCGGAGCCTCTATCCGGATCAGGTCGAGGCGCCCGAGCACACGCCGCCCCTTGCGACGGGTCCCGCGGAATGACCGGGCTTGGGACCCTTTTCCTGGCGGCCGCCTTTGTCGACAACATGCCGCTTACGTTGTTTCTGGGTCTGTGCACCTACTTGGCTTTGTCGAAACGTCCGGAATCCGCCATTGGGCTCGGTATCGCCATGACCGGCGTTCTGGGGCTTACTGTTCCGCTCAATCATCTGATCTACCACGGGTTTCTGGCGCCGGGCGCCTGGGCCTGGGCAGGGCTGCCGGACCTCGATCTGTCCTATCTCGCCCTGATCGCGTTCATTGGCGTGATCGCGGCATCGGTGCAGCTTCTCGAAATGGTGCTCGACCGTTTCTTTCCGGCCATTCACCGGGCGTTTGGCGTGTTTCTGCCGCTTCTGACCGTACAATGCGCCATCCTTGCGGGAAGCCTGTTCATGGTCGAGCGCAGCTACACCTTATCGCAATCCGTTGTATTCGGGCTTGGAAGCGGCTTTGGCTTTGCGGTGGCGGTCGCCATGCTTGCTGCGATCCGGACGAGGCTGGCCTATGCGCATCTTCCCGACGGTTTGCGCGGGCTCGGCATTGTCTTCGTTCTGGCCGGTCTGATGTCGCTCGGCTTCGCCTCATTCGCGCAAATGGCGGCGGCGCAATGACAGAGGCACTTCTTGGGACATTCACAATCGTGGTCCTGATCGTCGGGCTGACAAGCGGGTTGTTGATGGTGCGGCGGCGGCTTGTGCCCGACATCGAGCTCGACGTCGTTGTGAACAATGACTTTCACATAGCAGCCAGACGCGGTGACCGCTTGCTGGGTGTTCTGCAAGGCGCCGGGATCGCGATCCCGGCGGCCTGCGGCGGTTCGGGGACCTGCGGTCTCTGCCGGGTCAGGGTGACTGGCGAAGGCGCTGGCGAGGCGCAGGCGACCGAACGCGGCGTTCTGTCGTCCAGTGACCGTCGCGCCCATATGCGGCTTGCCTGCCAGACAAGCCTGCGTGGAGATTGCGCGGTCGAGGTGCCGGACGACATTCTGAGCGCTGGCGGAGGCTTTGTCTGCAAGGTCGTTTCGACCCGGATGCTGGCCCCGCTCATCCGTGAAATCGTGGTCGATCTTCCCCAGGACCGATCGTCGGAGTTCCGCGCCGGCGACTTCATGCAAATCACGGCCCCTCCTTACCGGCTCGATTTCGCCACGTTGGACATTCCGCCGGCCTTTCGCGACTCCTGGGAGATCGCGGGCTGGCGGGCGCTGCGCGTTACGTCGGATGCCGAGGTCACGCGCGCCTATTCGCTGGCAAGCCGTCCACAGGATGTCCGGCGGGCAGTTTTCAACATCAGGCTCGCGGTTCCGCCCGCGGGGAAAGAGGATACCATCCCTCCGGGGCGCGTTTCATCGTGGCTGTTTTCGGTTCAGCCGGATGACGAGATCACGCTCTCGGGGCCGTTCGGCGAATTTCATGTGCAACCGACGGATCGCGACATGGTGTTTGTGGGCGGCGGTGTGGGTATGGCGCCGCTGCGCGCGATGATCCATCAAGAGCTGTCGCGCGGCACGACCCGCCGGATCTGGTATTTCTACGGCGCGCGGTCCGCTGCTGACCTCTTCTATTCGGAAGAATTCGCCGAGCTTGCCCGCCGCCACCAAAACTTCACCTGGATCCCGGCATTGTCCGATCCCGCGCCGGGGGATCGCTGGACCGGTGCGACAGGCTTTATCCACGAGACGCTGCGCGCCCGGATGGCGGCACATCCCGCGCCTGAAGAGTGCGAGTATTACCTTTGCGGCCCGCCGGTCATGATTTCGGCCGTCCTGTCGACGTTGGGACGTCTGGGCGTGGAACCCGCCTCGATCTTTTATGACGATTTTGGAGCCTGAGCGATCATGACGATTCGATATCATCCCTCACGGCGCGCCGCGCTTGGCATGATCGGCGCCGCCTTGGCCATGAACAGCGCTGCGGCGGCGACTGACGTCGAACTGGTCTCGGGCCGTGCCTTCGGAACCGGTTGGCAAATCGTGGCACCTTTGGGCGCTGGCATCGCGCGCCTGGTTCCTGACATCGAGGCGCTTTTCGACGATATCGATCGGCGCTTGTCACCGTGGCGGGCCGACAGCGCGGTCAGTCGATTCAATACCGGCCCGGCGCGCATTCACGCACGCGACCCCGCGCTTGCCGTGGTTACGGCGGCAGCGCTGGAGATCGCGCGCCAAAGTAAAGGCGCCTTCGATCCGACGGTCGGTCCGCTTGTGGCGCGATGGGGGTTCGGCCCGATCAACCACGGAGGCGAACCCGATTGGGAGGCAATCGGCGTGGGGCCCCACGGGGTCACCAAGGACCGTGCCGATCTGACGCTCGACCTTTGCGGTATCGCGAAGGGCTGGGCGCTCGATCGGGCGGCGCGGTTGTTGCAGGGCGCCGGGGTCCAGGATGCGCTGCTCGATCTTGGCGGCGAACTGATCGCGCTCGGCTCACACCCCGACGGACGGGAATGGCAGGTGGCTGTCGCGTCGCCCATCGCATCGGGGCCGGTTGTCGGCGCGCTTCGCCTGCCGCGCGGCCGTGCCGTGGCCACCTCGGGTGTTCGGGAACAAAGCTATGTGCTCAACCCGCGCCGCTATAGCCATATCATAGATCCGGCCACTCATGAGCCGGCGCGCGGCGGGCTGGTCTCTGTCACGGTTGTTGCACCCGATGCAATGGCCGCCGACGGCTGGGCGACCGCGCTTTTTGCGGCAGGTGGCGTCGCTGGCCCGCGGCTGGCCTTGGCGGAAGGTATCGACGCCCTGTTCCTGAGCGAAGCCCGCGGCGGCCTGCGGCAAGTGGCGACTGGCCGGATATCGGAGTTCATGCTGTGAAGGATAAACACCCATGATGGAGTTCCTTTTCACCCTCGCGATCCTCGTGCTTGTGGCGGGCGGTCTTGGTCTCGGGCTCGTGCTGAACAAGCGTCCTGTGCGGACAAGCTGCGGCGCGGCGGAGAGTGCCGGAGGCCAGTGCGCCGATTGTCCCCTGAAACGGCGCGCCACGGCAAAGGCACAGCCATGACGGAGTTCCGGGTTGGCGCCATCCTGCGCGACGATATTCCCACCCTCTCTGCGGAAACCCCCATCCGGCGGGCGGTCGCTGTCCTGGTGGATGCGGGCGCTGCCGCCGCCCCGGTTCTAAGCGAGGATGGACAACTGATTGGCATTCTGACCCAGAAAGACTGTTTCACGCCGGCGCTCCATGCGAGCTATCATCGGGAATGGACCGGGCAGGTGGGCGATTACATGTCGCGCGAGGTGATCACCGTCGATGTGGACGACGAAGTGATCCGTGTCGCCGAGATGTTCATTCAGCACCGTCACCGCGTTTTCCCGGTCTTGAATGCCACCAGCGTCGTGGGGGTATTGCACCGCTCGGACGTCCTCGCGCTTTTGATGCGCATCGGCTGAGGGTGGCTTGGTCTGCGGGTTCGGCGGTTCACGCTTCGTGGGCCCTGCGGAAACGGCCAAATTTCCTGAGCGTTGTCTGGGTCGAAAAGGGGCCGCCGTGCGCATTCGCCGACGATTCTAGCGGATGGTTGGCGCGGCGCGAACAAGCCCCGGCGCTTACTCTTTGCCAGTCGGCTCGGCACCAGCTTCGTCCATAGCGGCTCTTTGCTCATGATCTGCATCGAGCTCCGCCTGGTCGGCGCCGAGGGCCACCGTTTCGGGGGTCGAGGCGCGAGCAAGCGGATTCGCCCGGAACACCCCCTTGTCGGCTGCGGAAACAGCGGGCGCGACCCGCAGCCTGAGCAGCGCGAAAAGGACGAGCGAGATATGCGCCAGGCCGGTGACGGCAAAGAGCGCGGCCGCACCGACAGAGGCCATCGCAAAACCCGCAGCCGTCGGTCCGATGATCGAACCGATTCCGAAGACAAGCAGCAAGCCCCCGCTGACCTGAATGAAATTACCCGGTTCGGCATGATCGTTAGCATGCGCCACGATCACGGGATACATCGCGAATACCGTTGCGCCGAACAATGCGGCCAGGGCCAGAGCGACGCTCGGGTTCGTCACGCCGACGAACAGGAACAAGGCATCGGCGAAAATTGCGATGACCGTGATGACAACAAGAACCTTCCGACGGTCGAACCTGTCGGACGCAATGCCGACGGGGATTTGGCTCGCCGCTCCGGCCAGGATCGGAATGCTCGCGAAAAGCGCGATTTCGCCAAGCGACAGACCGATCCGGGCAGCATAAACCGCGGCCAGGGTCCCAAAGGACGCATTCGAGATCCCGACCATCAGAACGGAAAAGACCGCAATTGGCGAGTTGCTCCAGAGCTTGCGCAGATCGAGAGAGACCTGGGTCAGCGGCCACGGCGTGTTGGTGGCGCTGATCGCCGTGGGCAGCAAGGCCAGGCAATAGACCATCGCCGCAAGCACAAAGAAGAAATAGCCGTTTGCATCGCCAAGTGTCAGCACCATCTGGCCCGCGGTCGTCGCGGCGAGGTTGACCATCGTGTAGATGCCGAACACACGCCCGCGCGTTTTCGCGTCGGCTCTTTCGTTCAGCCAGCTTTCCACGATCATGGCCGCCCCGGCAAAACAGAAGCCCGACAAGGCCCGAACCGGGATCCAGACCCACGGGGTGATCAGCACCAGCGACAGCAACACCGCGATCGCCGCGATTGCGCACATGGCCCCGAAGGCCCGGATATGGCCCACGCGCGCGACCAATGCAGGTGTGCGCAGGCAGCCTCCGACATAGCCGACCGCCCAGCCGGTCCCGAGCAAGCCCAGCGAAGCGGCCGTGAACCCCTCTGCCTCGCCGCGGACCGGAAGGATCAGAGAGTTGACGCCACCGGCAAAGAGAAGAAACGCCGAGCCCATCAAAAGGGCGGTCAGGGGAAGCAGGCTCCGAAACATCCTGCGAGAATAGACTGCATGGCTTCGGTTGAAAATCTGTAAGGCGATTGCCCCTTTTTCCCTGCATCGAACCGGTTATGGTCAGGGATATGTCGACAGAACTCATTTTGATCTTCGTGGTTCTCGGAGCGGTTTTCGTCGTGCTGGTATGGGGCCGCATCCGCTACGATCTGGCAGCGTTCGCGGCGCTGATCCTCGCCACGGCCCTCGGGCTTGTGCCATCGCAGGATGTCTTTTCGGGGTTTGGACATTCCGCCGTCGCGATCATCGCGCTTGTTCTCATCGTCAGCAGGGGGCTGTCGGCCTCCGGCGCCGTCGAACTCATCGCGATGCGCCTTGTCGATCCCGCGCGCGCGCTTCCCCTTCATATCGCCGTGCTGGCGACACTCGCCGCCGGGCTGTCGGCGATCATCAACAACGTGGCCGCGCTTGCACTTCTCATGCCTCTTGATGTCGAGGCGGCGGAAAAGGCGAAACGCGCTGCCAGCCAGAGCCTTATGCCCCTGTCCTTTGCCACGATCCTCGGCGGCATGATCACACTGATCGGGACGCCGCCCAATATCGTGATATCCGAGTATCGCCAGGATACGCTCGGCGCACCTTTCGCCATGTTCGATTTCGCCCCGGTCGGCCTGGCCGTCGCCGTCGCGGGTATTGCCTTCGTCTCTCTGGTCGGTTGGCGGCTCTTGCCGGCGCGGGCCTCGCTCGCCGCGTATGGGGCGGAACTCAGCAAGGGGCGGTACCTGGCCGAATTGCGCATAGGAGAGGCCGCCGACGGGGAACTGATGGTGCGCGATCTCTACCCCCAGGCCGAAGCCGCCGATATTCATATTCTCGGCCTGATCAGAGGCGGGCGCAGGCGCCCCGGCACGGCCCATCGCGAAGTTCTGCGCCCCGGCGATTTCCTGGTCGTCGAAGGCGATCCCAAGGCGATCGAAAGCTTCATGGGGAAGGTCAAACTCGATTTTGCCGGTTCCGAGAAACACGAGGGCGGTGTCACATCGACCGGGCTTGCACTGGTCGAGGCCATTGTTCCCGATGGTGCGCGGATACAGAACCGGACCGCCCTCGAGCTGCGTTTGCTGCAACGTCATTCGGTCACGCTTCTGGGGGTCGCGCGTGGCGGACAGAGATTTCGTGACCGTGTCAGGAATCTGACGATACGCAGCGGAGACGTGCTTTTGTTGCTTGGCACGCCTGAGCGCATCGATGCTGCCACGGAATGGCTGGGCGTGCATCGGATCGAGGGGCGCAAAACCGAGGTGATGCAGCGTGGGAAAGCCGGGCTGTCGGCGGCCATTTTCGTTTTGGCCATCGCTGTTGCCGTGTTCGGATGGCTGCCTTTGTCGGTTGCCCTTGCGGCCGCGGTCGTGGCTTTTGTCGCGTTCGGTCTGGTCGGCCCGCGCGAGGTCTATTCGTCGATCGAGTGGAAGGTCATCGTGCTGCTGGCAAGCCTTATCCCCCTTGCAGAAGCGTTCGACGCGTTCGGCGGGGCCGACCTGATCGCAGGACAGATCGTGGATCTGACCGAGGGCTACCCGGCCTGGTTTGCCCTTCTGGCGCTGATGCTGGTCACGATGACGATGTCGGACTTGCTCAACAACGTTGCGACAACGCTGATCGCCGCACCCATTGCCATCTCGATGGCCGCATCCACCGGAACGAACCCCGACACCTATCTGATGGCGGTCGCAGTCGCGGCATCCTGCGCCTTCCTCACGCCCATCGGGCACAAGAACAACACCATCATACTCGGCCCCGGAGGATACCGTTTCGGCGATTATTGGCGCATGGGCCTGCCGCTGGAAATCGTCGTACTTGCCGTTGGCGTCCCTGCGATACTGCTGTTCTGGCCGCTGTGACGGAGCTTTGCCTTGCGCGATCGAACGCGAAGCGCGCGCCCCAAGAGCATGCGTCCAGCCGCTCGGGTCCTGCTCGTTGAGGACCTGTCACGCTTGATTACGCGGCCTGCGCCTCGAAGGCCAAGGGGCTTTTCCAGCCCGGAACTGCGTGCCGACGGCGCGGATTTTGGAGGCCTTCGATGGCTGCAAAGATCGCCAGCCCGGCGGGTCGGCCGTCCTGCCCGACGTTCTGACCGGGGAAGGGTAGGCGACCTCGACCTTGCCCAACGCCGCTTACCTCAGATCGAAATTGGCGGAACCCGCCATGTCGATCACCACGCCCCAAACCCAACCATCATGCGGCGCGGAATCCAGCATCCCGGCGGCGGTGAGGTAATCGGGGGCCGTGGTCAGCCGATGCCCCGGATGCGCGGTGCCTTGCGGGTAGATCACGGCAAAGGTCAGCCGCCCGGGCCTGTGCATTACCTCGCCGAGAAAGGCGCGGCCCTCGGCCTCGGTCATGCCCTCGGGTGCGGTGTAGGCCATCACGCGGTTGCCTTCCTCGGACTTGAAATACCCGACCTGATCGGGGCGCGGGGTGCCCGAGCCGCCGCCGAATGCCAAAGCCCCGGCCAGCACCAAGCCCGCCAAAGCGAAAAAGCCGCGTTTCTTCATGCCGTACCCCGCAAATCGTAACGCAATAACCGATGCACTGCATATGATTAGAAAGTTGCCAGGGTCGATAGTCTCGGATTGTAAAGCGCCGTACTCCAGATCGCGAGGGTTGCGCCGATGGCCAGCATGGTTAGCACTGCATCCTGTATGCGCGTCAAGATCGACGGCGGCGTGATATCCGAAGCAACATCTGACGGCGATCTGCGCCAATTTTGAGGGGCATGATTTTCGCAGTCAGTCCAACACCGATGGTGCGGTTCCTGCTGAGGAAACCGTTCGGGATATGGCAAATCCGTTCAAGTCGAAAGCGCGCAAAACTTGTCTAATCCATCGATTAAAATTGGATTCAAAAATACCCACGCTTTTGGCGTGGGGTGTATCTGGCGGAGCGGACGGGACCGGGGTCCAACGTTCTCCAACTTAGGTCATTGATCCTAATGGATTGAGGAGCGCCGCCTTGTGTCGCGCACTTTGCGCATTTGGACGGGTCCTGCAGGAAGACGCATCCCCCGAAATTATGAGTGTTTCCAGCGAACTGCTTCAGAGCCCCCGTGCCACCCGTGCAAGACTGGCGTTACAATGCTGCCTCCTGGGCCTCGGCACCCTCATCAAGCTGCTTTTCCATCGAATAGTTGTGGATCATCACACCGCGTAGCTCGAACGCCCGGCGCGCAATCAGAAGAAAGCCCTCGCGCAGAAAAAAGCGGCGTGCGGCCTCGCTCGCCTCGATGGTAAGCCGTGTGATACCGGCTGCGATGGCCTGTGACCGAGCATGTCGGAACAGGGCCCTGCCGACGCCCGATCCCGCGAAATCGGGGGGACAATAGCAGCAATCGATGTGACCGTCCGCCTCGAGCTCGATAAACGCCACGGGCACATCATCGTTCGATACGGCGACCGTGACCGTCCTGCCATCCGAGACCCTCGCGTGGAAATGCTCTGCCGTAATCGGTGCCGGGCTCCACGCATCGACATATCGGCATTGGCCGAGCAGCTTTTCGATGCAGAAGAGTTCCCGTTCGCCTTTCTTGAAGCCTTCGGTAACAAACCGGCCACGATCAAGCGTCTGCGCGCTGGCGCGTCGAACAAGTCCGACCAGGGCGGCGTTCTTCAGACCAACAACATCCATCTGAAGGTTTGCGGGGCAGGGGAGGTCACAACCACCCTGGCGCAGCTCAAGGCAAGCCCGGCTACCGCCAAGGCTAAGGCGAAATTCGTCCTGGCCACCGATGGCACCGATCTTGAGGCCGAAGACCTGGCCACGGGCGAGACGATCGCCTGCGCTTTTGGAGACTTCCCCGATCACTTCGGGTTCTTCCTGCCCCTCGCAGGGATCAGCACGGTCAAGCAAATACGAGAGAGCGCCTTCGACATCAAGGCGACGGGGCGTCTCAACCGGCTCTATGTCGAACTCTTAAAGGATAACCCTGAATGGGGCTCCGCCGCACGCCGCCACGACATGAACCACTTCATGGCGCGGCTGATCTTTTGCTTCTTCGCCGAAGACACCGACATCTTCACGGAAGCAGATCAGTTCACCGGCACGATCGAGCGCATGAGCGAGAAGGACAGCTCGAACACCCATGAGGTCATCAGCATGCTCTTCAAGGTCATGAACACCAAGACGGCCGATCGCGCCGCCGCGGGCATCCCCCGTTGGGCAAATGCCTTTCCCTATGTCAATGGCGGGCTGTTTTCGGGCGGAACGGACGTGCCGCGCTTTTCCAAGATCGCGCGTTCTTACCTGCTGCACATCGGCAATCTCGACTGGACCAAGATCAATCCCGATATCTTTGGCTCGATGATTCAGGCCGTCGCCGATGACGAGGAACGTGGCGCTTTGGGGATGCACTACACATCCGTGCCGAACATCCTGAAGGTGCTCAATCCACTCTTCCTCGATGACCTGCGCGAGAAGCTGGACGAGGCAGGGGACAATCCCCGCAAGCTTCTCAATCTGCGGGGCCGCATGGCCAAGATCAGGGTCTTCGACCCCGCCTGCGGCTCGGGAAATTTCTTGGTCATCGCTTACAAGGAAATGCGGGCGATTGAGGCCGAGATCAACAAACGGCGCGGCGAAGCTGATCGGCGCACCGACATCCCGCTGACCAACTTTCGCGGGATCGAGCTGCGAGACTTCCCCGCCGAGATCGCGCGGCTGGCGCTGATCATCGCTGAGTATCAGTGCGACGTAACTTATCGAGGGCAGAAGGAGGCGCTTGCCGAGTTTCTGCCGCTCGATGCCATGAACTGGATCACCTGCGGCAACGCCCTGCGGCTCGACTGGCTGAGCATCTGTCCGCCCACGGGAACGGGCGTGAAGCATCATGCCGACGACCTATTCATGTCACCCGTGGATCAAGCCGAGATCGACTTCGAGAACGAAGGTGGGGAGACCTACATTTGCGGAAACCCTCCGTTCAAAGGTGCGCGCAAACAGGAAGCACAAGAAAAAGAAGACCTTGAGCGCGTATTCGGAAGCATCACGTCTAAATGGAAAAACGTCGATTACGTTGGCTCTTGGCTGATGAAAGCTGCTTTGTACAACGACAGTTGCCACGCACCATTTGCATTCGTTGCGACCAATAGCCTTTGCCAAGGACAACAAGTCCCCATCACCTGGGAATTGTTGCTAGTCACCCGGAACCAAATTTGCCATCATTGATTTGAGGCAATTCGGGGAGGCGTTGATGCGGGGCCGGGCATCG
>NZ_JAWHTD010000031.1:0-50580 GCF_032586235.1 Aestuariicoccus sp. MJ-SS9 | reverse complement strand
CACCTCCACATATGGTGAATCACAAAATCCGGCCCGTGGAAATCCCATCGATTCAGATTTCAAGGATGACGCTTTAGCCGCACGCGCCCCGGATGGTGCGCGAGGAATTGTGAGCCTTGGCCACTGTCCCGTCCGCCTTCCAGATCCCCGAAGCGAAACTGGGACAGGACTGGCAGGCGCCGGTGGATCGGGGCGCCCCGGCGCATGACCGCCACCAATGCCCGGCTGCAGGCGTTGTTCTCCGCCTTTTGGAACGCCGACGCCCCCAGCGCCCAGGACGCCCCCGCCCAGGGATTTCCACCCCCTCGATCGCCGATCCGGGCCCGCCGTCCATGCCCCATCCCGACACGCTGGAAAAGCTCGACAGCGTCACCCGGCGCTTGGGTTTTTGACAAGGCAAGCCTGCTGGTCGCCACCGGCCACAAGGGGCTGGTGTCTGAAACCGCCGCCCGCGACACCGCCCTCCCGGGGTCGCATGAACTGGGCGCGTTTCCATCACGCGGCCCGAGGCGGAGGGTTTTGTCCTCCGGCGCGCGCCCGGATCGGCTGGCATCGCGTCCGCTTCAAACGGCCCGCTACCGGCACATCACCCTCAAGGTCATCGCCCAGAGCCTTGCGACAGGTCTCGTCATCCGCTTTCCGGCGCGGCAAGGCTTCGATCAAGCGCCGGTGGCCATCGGCGAACTTCTGTTCTAGGCGCGCCCTTCCGCCTCGATCCGGCGCACGGCCATATCTGCCGTCGCAGCCCCACGAACCGCGCCGTCGCCACTTCGAGCTCCTTGGCGCTCCACCTCGGGTGCCAGTGCCTATCTCGCGCCTGGCCCCCCGCGCGCCGATGCCCTTTCAACCGCCGCCGGCCTGCACCGCGTCACCGCCGTTTGAACGCCCGGCAAACGCCTCCCCCGGTGACACGGGAAAAGGCCCCCGGTCGCAAAACCGAGGGCCATCATTCCTTGTTCCGGCAATCAATGCGCGGCGGCAACCGCCCGCTTGGTCATGACCGCCACCAGATGCGCCCGATAATCGCCCGACCCGTGCAGGTCCGAGATCATGCCGTCACCCGGAACCGACAGCCCGTCGAGCGCCGAGGTGTCGAAATTGCCCGACAGCGCCGCCTCGGCCTCGCTCCAGCGGAACACGCCGCCTTCCGACGCGCCGGTCACCGCCACACGCACACCGTCGGCGTATTTCGCCACGAACACCCCCACCAGCGCAAAGCGCGAGGCGGGCTGCTCGAACTTCATATAGGCAGCCTTCTCCGGCACCGGAAAGCGCACCTCGGTAACGATCTCGCCCTCGTCGAGCGCCGTGGCGAACATGCCCTGAAAATAGTCGTCCGCCGCGATCTCGCGGTTGTTGGTCACTATGGTCGCGCCCGATCCGAGCGCTGCCGCCGGATAGCAGGCCGACGGGTCGTTGTTGGCCAGCGACCCACCGATTGTGCCGCGGTTGCGCACCGCCGGATCGCCGATATTGCCAGCCAGATCGGCCAGCGCCGGGTAATGCGCCGCGGCCTCCTTGGCCACCGTGGCATGGGTCGTGCCGCCGCCGATGCTGACGCGCCCGTCATCCATCTTGCACACGCCCCTGATCTCGGCGATGCCGCTCAGGCTCACCAGAACCGACGGCGACGCCAGCCGCTGCTTGAGCGTCGGGATCAGCGTCTGCCCGCCGCCCAGCGGCTGCGCCTCGTCCTGGCTCAGCGCCGACACCGCATCGGCCACGCTTGTCGGTTTCACCACATCGAATGAATACATCTTCTCTTTCCTCCCGGCCGGTGAACGAGGCGCCTTCGCCCCCATTTCACTGATCCAAAAATATCCTCGGGGGGTCCGGGGGGCAGACAGCCCCCCGGTCCCGTCCTCGAAACTCAGCCCTGCATCGCGGCCCAGACGCGCGCCGGCGTCGCCGGCATGTCCACGTGGTCAACCTTGTAACCGCCCGATTGCAGCGCATCCACCACGGCGTTGATCACCGTCGGGGGCGACCCGATGGCCCCGGCCTCGCCGCAGCCCTTCACCCCCAGCGGGTTGTGGGTGCACGGCGTCTGGCAGGAATGGTCCACCCTGTAGTTGGCCAGATGCGGCAGGTTGTCGGCGCGCGGCATGGCGTAGTCCATGTAGGACGCGCTGAGCAACTGGCCGTTCTCGTCATAGGCGCAGTTCTCCAGCAGCGCCTGGCCGATGCCCTGGGCGATCCCGCCGTGGACCTGGCCTTCGACGATCATCGGGTTGATGATATTGCCGAAATCGTCGGCCGACACGAACCGCTCGATGGTGACTTTGCCGGTGTCGGGGTCGACCTCGACCTCGCAGGCATAGGCCCCGGCCGGATAGGTAAAGTTCGACGGATCGTAGAACGCCGTCTCCTCCAGCCCCGGCTCGATCTCCTCGAGCGGATAATTGTGCGGCACGTAGGCCGCCAGCGTCACGTCGCCCCAGGCCACCGACTTGTCGGTGCCCGCGACGGTGAACTGGCCGTCCTTGAGCTCGACGTCCGCCTCCGACGCCTCAAGCAGGTGCGACGCGATCTTCTTGGCCTTGTTGATGATCTTCTCGGTCGCCCGCACCATGGCCGACCCGCAGACCGCGATGGACCGCGACCCATAGGTGCCCATGCCGAACGGGATCTTCGAGCTGTCGCCATGCACGATGTCGATCATCGACTCGTCGATGCCCAGCATCTCGGCCACCACCTGCGGGAAGGCCGTCTCGTGGCCCTGCCCGTGGCTGTGCGCGCCCACCATGACCGAGATCGTGCCGGTGGCGTTCACCCGGACGGTTGCGGCGTCGTAAAGCCCCGCCCTTGCGCCCAGCTGTCCCACCAGGTTCGACGGCGCGATACCGCAGGCCTCGATGAAGCAGTTCACGCCAAGACCGCGCAGCTTGCCGTTCTTCTCGCTTTCGGCCCGGCGCGCGGGGAAGCCCGCGACGTCGATCATCTCTTCCATCTTGTCCATGGTGGCGACGTAATCGCCGGTGTCATAGACCACCGCGACCGGCGTCTGGTACGGGAACTCGGTGATGAAGTTCTGACGGCGCAGCGCGATGGGATCGACGCCCAGCTCGCGCGCGGCCTTGTCGATGACGCGCTCCAGCTGGAAGGTCGCCTCGGGCCGGCCCGCGCCGCGATAGGCGTCGACGGGCACGGTGTTGGTAAAGACCGCCTTGACGTTCACATAGACCAGCGGGGTCTTGTAATTGCCCGCCATCAGCGTGCCGTGCAGCCATGTGGGCACCGACGGCGCGAAGGTCGACAGATACGCGCCCATGTTGGCGTAGGTTTCGGTCCGCACGGCGGTAAAGTTGTTGTCGGCATCCAGCGCCAGCTCGATCCTGGTGACGTGGTCGCGGCCGTGCGCGTCCGACATGAACGCCTCCGACCGGCTCGACGTCCACTTCACGGGCCGGTTCAGGGCGCGCGCGGCGAAGGTGCAGAAGGCCTCTTCGGCATAGTGGAAGATCTTGGTGCCGAAGCCGCCGCCCACATCGGGGGCCACGACGCGCAGCTTGTGCTCGGGGATGCCCAGCACGAACGCACCCATCAGAAGCCGGATCACATGCGGGTTCTGGCTGGTGGTGTAGAGCGTGGATTCGTCGTTGGCGCGATTGTAATCGCCCACGGCGACGCGCGGCTCCATCGGGTTGGCGACCATGCGCTGGTTCACCAGCTCGAGCGTGGTGACATGCGCGGCGTTTTTGAACGCCTCTTCGGTGGCAGCCTTGTTCGCTTCGACGAACCCCCAGTCGTAGCAGAGGTTGTCGTCCAGATCGTCATGCACCTTGGTGGCGCCCGGCTGCACGGCGGCCTTCATGTCGACCACGGCCGGCAGTTCGTCGATGTCGAGCTCGATGGCCTCGGCGGCGTTGCGCGCCTCTTCCAGACTGTCGGCCACGACGGCGGCGATCGGGTCGCCCACGTGCCGCACCTTGCCCTGCGCCAGAACCGGATGCGCCGGTTCCTTCATCGGGTTGCCGTGCTTGTCGGTCACCTGCCAGCCGCAGGGAAGACCGCCGACGCCCTCGAAATCGGCGCCGGTGAAGATGCGCTCGACCCCGGGCATCGCGGCCGCGGCCGCGGTGTCGATCTTGTTGATCTTCCCATGCGCCACGTCCGAGCGCAGGAAATAGACATAGGCCTGTCCGTGAACGTTGATGTCGTCGGTGTATTGTCCGGCGCCCGTCAAGAAGCGCACGTCCTCGCGCCGCTTCTGGCTGGCGCCGATGCCATGATCCTTCGGCATGTTCTCAATTCCTCCCTTGGGCCGGTGCGCGGAAACCGCGCACCCTACAACCAATTCGCTTCAACCGTAGGGTGCGCCTTTACGGCGCACCGCCGTTTCATTCCGCCGCGACCGGCGTCACATCCTGACCCGAGGCCGCCATGATCGCCTTGACGATGTTGTGGTAGCCCGTGCAGCGGCAGATGTTGCCCTCGAGGTAATCGCGCACTTCGGCCTCGGTCGGCTTGGGGTTATCTTTCAGCAGCGCCGCCGCCGACATCACCATGCCCGGCGTGCAGAAACCGCACTGAAGCCCGTGGTGATCCTGAAACGCCTGCTGGATCACGCCGAGCGATCCGTCGGCATTGGCCATGCCCTCGATGGTCTTGACCTCCGCGCCGTCGGCCTCGGCGGCGAACATCGTGCAGGCCTTGACCGCCTCGCCGTTCACATGGATCACGCAGGCGCCGCATTGCGACGTGTCACAGCCCACATGGGTGCCGGTCAGGCGCAGACCGTCGCGCAGAAAATCGGTCATCAGCGCGTTGCCGGCGACCTCTTTGCTGACGGTTTTGCCGTTCACCGTCATCGTTACCTTAGCCATCGTACTCCTCCCTGGAATCTTTCAATCACGCGCCCCGGGCCTGACCCTGGGCTTCTTGGTTTTTCTGCGTCAGGACACCAGTTTCCTGAACCAGCCTTTTTTCTCGCCAGTACCGTCGCCATCGCCCTCCGGCGCGGCCTCGGGGTCCGCCGGACCCTCGACCGCGTCCTGAAAGTTCTGAAAGAACTGATCCGCCATCTTCTTGGCAAAGCCGTCGATGATGCGGCTGCCCAGCTGGGCCAGCTTGCCGCCGACCTTGGCCTCGACCTCGTATTCCAACAGAGTGCCGCCGCCGTCGATGGCCGACAGCTTGACGTCCGCGCCGCCCTTGGCAAAGCCCGCGGCCCCGCCCTTGCCCTCGCCGCTCAGCGTCAGGCTGTTCGGCGCGTCCATGTCAGACAGGGTCACCTTGCCCTTGAACGTGGCCTTCACCGGCCCGACCTTCTGCACCACTGTCGCCTCGAATCCGTCTTCGGCGCTGCCGGACATCTCGGTGCAGCCCGGCACGCAGGCCTTGAGCACCTCCGGGTTCAGGATAGCCGCCCAGACCACCTCTTGCGGGGCGTTGATCTCGCGGGAATCGCTCATCTGCATGGGGTGTCGTCCTCTTGATGTGGCGTCAGCCTAGGCCGAGGGCCCGCGCCGCGCATATTAGACCAATGGCCTAGGCCATCGGCGATTTTGCCGTTCGGGCTGCCCTTGGCCAGGCCCGACGCTTTTGAATATCCCGGCGATGCGGCCATCGTCGAGAGCCGCGTCGACCGCATCGTCGGCGTTTTCTCTACCCCGACGGTAGGCCAAATGCAGCCCGACGCCCAGAGCCCATTTCGATTTCGCGAAACCGGACGGCGGCGGATACCGCCGCAAAGGGGCCACCAATGGGCCGTCCGCGCGGGACGACAGACGGAAATCCACGTTCGGCTCGTTCCTGGCCGGATCATGACCGGTAAAGGACACCCGCTCGACCCGGCAATCCAAGCGGCTGCCACAGGCGAGCCCAATCGTCAGATTGGCAACCGCGCCGCCGCCTGCCGGCCTGCTCCGGGGCGTGATGCGTGAGGCGCCCCTGAGGGACACGCCCTCCGGCACGCACCCGAACCGCGCCTCGATGCCTGCGAAACCGACGATCCACGAGGGCCCCTATCCCCGCGGCGCGGCGCGGTGCCGCTTTGGGGTGACGACGTGGCCAGGAAGGCGAACGCCCTCGATCGGGGCGGCACGCTCTGGACCCTCCGGCTGCCGAAAGAGCTGACCCGACGCCGCGGCCTTGCCCACGACGGATCACAAAGCCCGGCCCCCGGCCGGGCGTTTTTCCTTGCGCAAAGGGGCCGGCGCGGCCAATCCTCGCCGGGGTCGGTAAAGGTGCGGTATGGAACAGGCGAAATTCTTGGAGGGCAGCCTGTTCCGGCATGTCACGGTGATGTCGCTGACGGCCTCGGTCGGGCTGATGGCGGTGTTCATCGTCGATTTCGTCGACATGATCTTCATCTCGATGCTGGGCAATGCCGCTTTGGCGGCGGCGGTGGGCTATGCCGGGGCGATCCTGTTTTTCACCACCTCCTTCAACATCGGTATCGCCATCGCCGCCGGGGCGCTGGTGGCGCGGGCCCTGGGAGCGGGGCACGAAGAGACCGCGCGCCAGCGCGCGTCGAACGCGCTGATCGCCGGGGCGCTCTTGTCGGCGCTCTTTGCCGCGGTGGTCTGGATGAACCTCGGGACGCTGGTCGATCTGCTGGGCGCCAAGGGCGAGACCAAGGATCAGGCGGTGCTCTATCTGTCGATCATCGTGCCGACCCTGCCTTTCCTTCATCTCGGCATGGCCGGAGGCGCGATCCTGCGCGCGCACGGCGACGCGCGCCGCGCCATGACCGCGACCATCGCCGGAGGGCTGGTGAACGCGGCACTCGACCCGATCCTGATCTTCGGTCTGAACCTGGAACTGGCCGGGGCGGCCATGGCCAGCGTCGCGGCGCGCATCACCATCGCAGCGCTCGCCCTGCGGCCGATCTTTCGCCATCACGGCGGCCTGTCCTTGCCGCGCCCGGGCGCGTTCATGGCCGACCTTCCGCCGATCCTCGCCATATCGGTGCCCGCGATCCTGACTCAGCTGGCAACCCCGGTGGGTCAGGCCTGGGTCACCCGCTCGATGGCGGCCTACGGCGAAGACGCGGTGGCGGGCATGGCGGTGGTGGCGCGGCTGACGCCGGTGGCCTTCGGCACGATCTTTGCGCTTTCGGGGGCCGTGGGGCCGATCATCGGCCAGAATTACGGCGCGGGGCGTTACGACCGGGTGCGGCTGGCCTTGCGCGATGCGCTGCTCTTCACCGCAGGGTTCGTGGCGCTGATGGCGCTGGTGCTTTTCGCCCTGCGCGGCCCCATCGCGGCGATCTTCGAGGCCGAGGGCGTGACGCTGAGCCTGATCTACCTCTTTTGCGGGCCGCTGGCTTTGGCCTTTTTCTTTAACGGCGCGCTCTTCGTCGCCAACGCCTGTTTCAACAACCTCGGACGGCCGTTCTATTCCACCTGGATGAACTGGGGCCGGCACACGCTGGGCACCATCCCCTTCGTCTGGGCGGGGGCGGCGCTTTACGGTGCGCCCGGCGTGCTGATCGGACAGGCGGCCGGAGGGCTGGTCTTTGGCGTTCTGGCGGTGCTGCTGGTGCCGCGCGTCATCGCCGAGGCGCAGGCGCGGGGCGATGCGCCCGCACGCCCCGGCGTCTTCCAGCGGCAGGCGCGGCAGATCGCGCTGATCTTCGCCCGCCGCTGAGCGCCTCAGCGCGCCTTGAAGAGCCCGCCCAGAATCCCGCGCACCAGCCGGCGCCCGGTCGTGCCGGTCAGCTCTTTGGCGACCATTTTCGTCATCGCCTCGCCAAAGCTGGGTTCGCGCCGCAGGGGCCGCGCGGTCGAGCGGCTGACCCGGCCACCGGTATAGCGCCGCGCGGCCTTGTATTCGCGCTCTTGCGCCTCAAGCTCTTCTTCGCGCGCCTCGGCTTCCTCGGCGGCGGCGGCGGCCTGGGCGGCGCGGTCGCGCAGGATTTCATGCGCCGAACGACGGTCGAGCGTCTGGGCGTATTTCGCGCCCAGATCCGACGCGGCGATCACCTGCGCCCGCTCCTCCGCGCTGATCGGGCCCAGCTGCGACGAGGGCGGCCGGATCAGCGTGCGCTGCACGACGCCGGGCACGCCCTTTTTCTCGAGCATCGAGGTCACCGCCTCGCCCACGCCGACCTCGCGGATGGCCGCTTCGGTGTCGAAGGCGGGGTTCTCGCGATAGGTCTCGGCGGCCAGTTTCAGCGCCTTGCGGTCGCGCGCGGTAAAGGCGCGCAGCGCGTGCTGCACCCGGTTGCCGAGCTGGCCCAGAATGTCCTCGGGGATGTCGTCGGGGTTCTGGGTGATGAAATAGACCCCCACCCCCTTCGACCGGATCAGCCGCGCCACCTGCTCGACCTTGTCGACCAGCGCCTTGGGCGCGTCGTCGAACAGCAGATGCGCCTCGTCGAAGAAGAAAACCAGCCTGGGCTTGTCCGGATCGCCCACCTCGGGCAGCTCTTCGAAAAGCTCGGACAGAAGCCACAGCAGGAATGTCGCATAAAGCCGGGGCGAGGCCATCAGCGTGCTGGCGGCCAGGATATTGATCTGCCCCCGCCCGTCCGGGGCCAGACGCATCATGTCGGCCAGATCGAGCGCCGGTTCCCCGAAAATCCCCGCGCCGCCCTGGTTTTCCAGCACCAGCAGACGCCGCTGGATCGCGCCCACCGACTGCACCGAGATATTGCCGTAGCGCAGGCTCAGGTCGGCGCGGTTCTCGCCGACCCAGACCAGCAGCGCCTGCAGGTCCTTGAGATCGAGCAGCGGCAGCCCCTCTTCATCGGCCAGCCGGAAGGCGATGTTGAGGATGCCCTCCTGCGCCTCGGAAAGCTCGAGCAGACGCGAGATCAGCAGCGGGCCCATCTCGGCGACGGTGGTGCGTACCGGGTGCCCCTCCTGCCCGAAGAGATCCCAGAAGGTCGCGGGAAAGGCGCTGTAGGCATAGTCGTCGAAACCGATCTTGCCCGCGCGTTCGGTAAAGGCGCCGTGCAGCTTGAACGCCTCAGACCCGGGCCGCGCCAGCCCCGAGAGGTCGCCCTTTACGTCCGACAGGAAGACCGGAACACCCTGCGCGGAAAAGCCTTCGGCCAGAATCTGCAGGGTCACCGTCTTGCCGGTGCCCGTCGCCCCGGCCACCAGACCGTGACGGTTGGCGTATTTCAGGTCGAGCCATTGCTTTTCGCCATATTCCGGCCCGCCGCCACCGACAAAGACGCCGTTCTCCATGCCACCCCTCCAAACCGTTCGCGCCGACCATACAATCTTAACCAATTGCCGCCAGTGTGAAATCCGTTCCGGGCCGTCATGTCCTCTTTGGTCCGGGCGAACTTCCTCCCCGTCAGACTGGCCGCGCCCACGGGCGCGGTCTTTTTTGTTAATCTCGCGCGATTGTGCACGAAATTCACTGTTGACCGCTGGTGCGCAGTTTCGTAGCGTCCCCCCAATGACAAAGTCGGCCGGTCCGACAGGGAGAATAAATGGAGGGGGCCGCAAGGCCCCTTTCTTAATGCGGGGTGCTCGGCGGACGGTTGCTTGGGCCAGGGCAAACCCGGAATTTTTGCCCTGACACTTGCGAAATGTCATGTTAATCGCCCCGTTAACAAGATCTCATCCGAGGGGAGCATTCGATGACCAAGACGTTATTTGTCCTGCCGCTGCTGGCGGCTCTCGCGGCACCGGCCGCCTTTGCGCAACAGGCCGCCGAGGGCACGGGCGACGCGACCGAAACCCAGAACCAGGCCGTTACCGGCAACCAGCTTGACCCCGGCGAACCCGTGGGCCCCGAGGGTGAGCCCGAACAGCCGACCTACGTCAAGGCCACCTACGGCGACTGGGATCTTCAGTGCCTGCGCGTCCAAGAGGGCGAAGAGCCCTGCCAGATGTACCAGCTTCTGAAAGATCCGAATGGCGCAAGCGTGGCCGAGGCCAGCCTCTTCAAGGTGGCCAACGGCGGCCAGATCGTCGCCGGGGGCACCTTTGTCGTGCCGCTCGAGACGCTGCTGACGCAAAAGTTGACCATGGCCGTCGACGGCGGCGCGGCCCGGCGCTATGACTTTTCCTTCTGCACGCAGATCGGCTGTTATGCCCGCGTCGGCTTTACCGCCGAGGACGTGGCGCGTTTCCGCGCGGGGGCGAATGCGACGGTGACCATCGTGCCGATGCTGGCGCCCGATCAGAAGGTGACCGTCAACATGTCGCTGAGCGGTTTCACCGCCGCCTATAACGAAGTGTCCGAACTGCGTCAGTAAGCGCGGCTTCGTCGAACGATCAGGCCCCGGTGCAGCCCGCACCGGGGCTTTTTCGTGGCCCGATGGCTGCGTTCAATGCAGGGGCTTGCCCTGGGCCAGCCCCTCCAGCACCGCCTGTGCTGCGCGTTCGCCCGGCGGCGGGCCGCCCTTGCCCAGCCGCTCCATGGTCAGCGCCATCGCCTCCTGCTGCGCGCCGGGATGGGCCAGCACATCCAGCACCGCCTCGGCGATGGGGCCGGGCCGGCAGGCCTTGCCGATGAATTCCGGCACTGCCCTTGTATCGGACACCAGGTTGACCAGCGTCACGCTATCCACCCGCAGCATCCGCCCGATGATCTGGCGGCTGAGCCAGTTCATGTCGTAGGCGATCACCATCGGCGTGCCCGCCGCCGCCAGCTCCAGCGAAACGGTGCCCGACGCCGCCAGGGCCACGTCGGCGGCGGCGAAGGCGGCGCGTTTCCGCGCGCCGCCCGGGTCGCTTTCCGGGTCGATGATCAGCGGCTGGCCCGGCCAGTCGCCCATCGCTTTGCGGATTATTCCGCTGACCGGCGATGCGGCGGGCAGCACCAGCGCCAGATCCGGGCGCGCAGCCGTCAGCCGCAGCGCCACCTCGCGGAAGATTGGCAAGAGGCGCCCCACCTCGGACCGGCGCGAGCCGGGCAAGAGCAGCGCCACCGGCCGGTCGCCGATCCCCTGTGATGCGCGTAAGGCCTGCGCCTCGGCGGCGCTGGCCTGCGGGTCGGTCACCACCGGATGCCCGACGAAATCGCAACGCATCCCGGCGGCCTCCATATAGGGCGGCTCGAACGGCAAGAGCGCCAGCACCTGGTCGATATGCGCGGCCATCTTCTGCGCCCGCCCCGCCCGCCAGGCCCAGACCGTGGGGGCCACGTAATGCACCGTGCGGATGTCGCTGGCGGCCTTGACCAGCCGCGCGACGCGCAGCGAAAACTCGGGCAGGTCGATGGTGATCAGCACATCGGGTCTTTCGCGCAGGACCGTGTCGGCGGTCTGGCGGATGCGGGCCTTGAGGTGGCGGTATTCGCGCAGGATCTCCGAGATCCCCATGATGCTGATCTCATCGATGGGAAAGAGGCTTTGCAGCCCCTCGTCGGTCATGCGCGGGCCGCCGATGCCGGTAAAGCTGACGTCCCCCTCGGGCAAAAGCCCCCGCATCCCCGCCATCAGCGCCGCCCCCAGCTTGTCGCCCGAAGGCTCGCCCGCGATGATGAAGACGCGCATCAGACGGGCCTTTCGCGGACCCAGAGGAAAAGCCCCGCCGCATCCGCCATCCGGATCACGCGCGCCCGGTCCAGCACCATCACGCCGCCCGCCTCGATCACGATGCCGCCCAGCCCGGCCTGGGCCACCTTCTGCACAGTGCCGGGGCCGATCACCGGCAAATCGGCGCGGCGGTCCTGGCCCGGCTTGGGGCCTTTGAAAAGCAAACCGTCGCGCGGGGTCTGATCGCGCCCCGACAGCCAGTCGGCGGCCCCGCCCAAAAGATCGCCCGCCGTGTCCATCGCCCAGGAGAACGGATCCGAGGCCTCGCGCGCATCGATCCCCGCCCGCGCGGCATCTGTCAGCATCGCATCGGTGCCACGGTCGTCCTCGCGCGCCAGAACCCGGCCGCCGCGGATCACGCAGGCCTGGCCCAGATCGGCGCGGCCCTGTTCGGCCAGCACGATATCGCCCGCCGCGGCGTCCTCTGCGGCGCTCTCGGGCGGCTGCGCCTCGGTCAGTACGCCCGTGGGCGGCAAGAGCGCGGGCGCGGCCTCATGCGCGGCCAGCACCTGAAATCCCGCCGCCTCGAAAATGCCGATGACCCCGCGCAGCGCACCGTCGTCGCCGCGCGCCATTGCGTCGCGCAGTTGCGGCACCAGCGGCAGGGTCAGATCGTCGAGCGCGCCAAGATCGATCTCGGGCCGGCGGATATGGCCGCAAAGACAGACCCGCGTCACGCCCCTTTTGGTCAGGGTCTGCAACAGCGTGCCCAGCGTCTCGATGCGGAAGGTCATGTCGGGGGTCAGCCCCTCGGGCGCAAAGCCCTGAAGGGCGCAGACAAACGGGCGGCTCTCTTGTGCCGCGACCACCGCCGCGGGCAAGGCCCCTGCCCCTGCGATCAGCGCCAGCACGGTCTCAGCCCGGGGTCAGGAACGACCGGTCGCTGTCGCCCAGAATGAAATCGACGATTTCGCGCACATAGTCGGACTGGGTTTCCTCGCCCAGCCGCCGGGCGCGTTCCTGAAAGGCGCCTTCGCCCTGCGCCAGCATCTGGAACGCCGCGCGCAGCGCCGTGATGTCGGACCGCGCCACGCCCTTGCGCTTGAGCCCGACCAGGTTCAGCCCGTCGAGCTTGCCGCGCGGGCCCTGCACCAGACCGTAGGGCATCACGTCGTTGGTCACCATCGTGACCGCGCCGATGATCGCGCCGCGCCCCACGCGCACCCATTGGTGCACCCCCGAAAGCCCGCCGACGATCACGTCGTCCTCGATCACGCAATGGCCCGCCAGGGCCGAGTTGTTCACCAGGATCACCCGGTCGCCCACCTGCGCGTCATGCGCCACATGGCAGCCCGCCATGAAGAGCCCGTCGTCGCCCACGCGTGTGACGCCGCCGCCGCCCTCGGTGCCGGCGTTCATGGTCACATGCTCGCGGATGCGGTTGCGCGCGCCCACCACCAGCCGGGTCTTTTCGCCCTTGAACTTAAGATCCTGCGGCACCTCACCGATCACCGCGAAAGGAAAGATCACCGTCTCGTCGCCGACCGAGGTCTCGCCCGTCACCACCACATGGCTTTTCAGCACCACACCGCGCCCAAGCGTCACCTCGGGGCCGACGTGGCAGAACGGCCCGATCACGCAGCCGTCGCCAATGCGCGCGCCGTCTTCGACGACGGCGCTGGGGTGGATCGTGGCATTGCTCACTTGGGCAGATCCATCATTGCGGTGAATTCGGCCTCGGCGGCCATTTCGCCGTCGACCGTGGCCACGCCCTTAAACCGCCAGACCTTGCCGCCGGGCTTGCCGCGCACCGTCGTCAGCTCCATCCGGAGCTGATCGCCGGGGATCACCTTGCGGCGGAACTTGCAATTGTCGATGGCCATGAAATAGATCAGCATTTCCTTGTCCGCGAGGTCAAGCGCGACACCCACCATCACGGCGGCTGTCTGCGCCATCGCCTCGACGATGGTGACGCCGGGCATGATCGGCGTGCCCGGGAAATGGCCCTGGAAATGCGGCTCGTTCATGGTGACGTTCTTGATCCCGACACCCGATTGAGTTCCGTCGATCTGCTCGACCCGGTCGACCAGAAGGAAGGGGTAGCGGTGCGGCAGAATGCGCTGGATAAGCTGGATATCGGCGCTTTTCAGGCTGTCGGTCATAAGGCGTCCTTTCCGGGCTGTTGCCAAGTGCCTAGCAACCCGGGCGTTCGGGGGCAAGGCGGCTTAATCCTGCGACGGGGCGTCCGGGCCTTGTCCGGCGGCTTCGGCGTTGATGCGGGCGATGGCCTCGTCGGTGATGTCGATCGCATCGGCGCTGATAAAGACCGTGCGGCGCTCGAAAATCGCGGTGGCGCCGGTATCGCGCATGATCTCGGCCAGAACCGGCTCGGCGGCGCGCAGAAACTCGCGCTGCGCCGTTTCGCGGCGGGTGCCGAGCGCGCGCACCTTGGCGTCCTGTTCACGCCGCGAGGTCTGTACCTTTTCGTCAAAGGCGTTTGCCAGTTCGCGGAAGGCCTCGGGCTCCATCTCGGCGCGCATCTCGGTCAGGCGGCGCTCTTCATCGGCCAGTTCCGCCTCGATGCGGCGGTTCTCGGCGGCCAGCGCCTCGGACTCGGCCTCGATCTCCTGCTCGAAGCGGGTGCCATAGACGCTGTCGGCAAAGAGCCTTTCGAACTCGACTGTCAGAAACGGGCTGTCGGGAAGCGACAGGCCCTGCGCCGCCGCCAGCGGCGCAAGACACCATGTCAGTACAAGCGACAGCGCGGCCCGGCGCAGCATCAGAACTGGGTCGAAATAGTCAGTTCGAAGTTACGCTCTTCGTCGCGCTTTTCCTTCTGCAACGCTTCGGTGAAGTTGAAGCGCAGCGGGCCGATGGCGGTGTTCCAGAAGATCGACACGCCCACGACCTGACGCGAGCTGAAGTCGTCGTAGAGCACGTTCGCGTTCGTGTCGTCCAGCCCCCAGAGCGAGCCGATGTCATAGAACACGCCCCCGGTGATGCCGTATTCCTCGGGCAGGCCCAGCGGGAATTCCGCCTCGAACCGGGCCACGGCGTAGTAATTGCCGCCAAGCGCGTCATCCACCTCACCCGGGCCGTATTCGCGCGGACCGATGCCGCCCAGCTCGAACCCGCGCATCAGCGACGAGCCCAGGAAGTAACGGTCGGTCACCCGGCTGGAGCCGCTGGAATAATTCAGCGCACCGGCGTTGAAGGAGGCGCGCAGCGTCACTTCTTCGTTCAGCACTTTGGTCTGCGCCACGGCGCGGACGGTTGTCTTGACAAAGGTGTTGTCGCCCCCCAGCCCGCCGAAATCCTGGCCGAACTCCAGCAGCACACCGGCGTTCGGGTTCAGCCCGGTGCGGCGGGTGTCGTAGCTGTAGGTATAGCCGACCGAGCTGTCCCAGACCTGGCCGCGATCCGCTTCGGCGGTGATCAGCGCGCCCACATTGCTGCTCAGATCGTCGATCTCGCTTGCGCGGGCGGTGTAGCGCAGCTGCATCCGGCCGTTTTCCGACAGCGGAAAGCTCAGCGACGGCTGGAACGAGCCCAGCGTCGTGTCGTATTCCGCCGCGAAGTTGTCCGTCTCGCTGTAGTTGAGGTTCAAGTTAAAGGCGAGGTCGCGGCCCAGCAGCGACGGTTCGGTGAAGCGGAACGTGTAGCTGCGGGATTCCGTCCCGGTGTCGACGCCCAGCGTCAGCCCCTGCCCGCGCCCCAGAAAGTTCCGCTCGTTGAACTCGACCGCAAGGCCGAAGCCGTTGTCGGACGAGAACGAGCCGCCAAAGCTGAGCGAGCCGGTGGGCGCCTCTTCGACATCCACATCGACGATGACCTGCTGCGGGGTCGAGCCTTCGCGCGCCTGCACCTCGGCGTTGCCGAAGAACCCCAGAGCGCGGATGCGTTCGGCGCTTTCGCGGATGGCGCGCGGGTTGAACGGGTCGCCCTCGACCACGCGGAACTGCCGGCGGATGACCCGGTCGAGCGTGGTGGTGTTGCCCTCGATGTCGATGCGTTCGACAAAGATCCTCTGGCCGCGGGTCAGCATGAATTCCACATCCAGCGTCAGGTCAGCGTCATTGCGGGTGATGCGCGGTTCGACACGAACGAAATTCAGCCCCTCGCGGATCGCCAGACGCTCCAGCCGGGCGATGTCGTTTTCCACCAGCGACGGGGAATAGACCGCACCGTCGCGGATTTTGACCGCCTTCTGAAAGGCCTCTGCGTCGACCTCGGGCAGATCCGAGGTCACCAGCACCTCGCCCACGCGGAACTGCTGGCCCTCGTCGACATTGAAAGTCACGAAATAGCCGTCGCGCTCTTGCGTCAGCTCGGCGTTCACACCGGTGATGCGGAAATCGACATAGCCGCGCGAGCTGTAAAAATCCGACAGAACCTGTTTGTCGAACTCGATGCGGTCGGCGATGAAGGTGTCGCTGCGGATGATCGCGCGGAAGAGGCCGGCCTGTTTGGTTTCCAGCACGCGGCGCAGGCGGCGGTCGGAATATTCGGTATTGCCGACGAAGGCGATGCGCTCGACCTCGGTGGTGCCGCCCTCGAAGATCTCGAACACCAGATCGACACGGTTTTCGCTGCGGCGGATGACCTTGGGCTGGACCCGCGCGGCGACGCGGCCCTGCTGGACATAAGCGTCGGTGATCGCGGCGGCGTCAGCCTCGGCCAGGCGCGGGTTGAACACGCGGCGCGGCTGGCTTTGCAGCAGCGGTTCCAGATCCTCGTCCTTGATCCGGCGGTTGCCCTCGAAATTGATGCGGTTCACGGTGGGGAATTCGACCACCTTGATGACCAGGCGGCTGCCCTGTGGCACGATCTCGACCGATTCAAAGAGGCCCGAGGCGAGGATGCGCTGGTAGGCATCGTTCAGTTCGGCCGCCGACACGGTCTGGCCGCGGCCGATGCCCGCATAGCTGAGGATCGTGCCCGGCTCGATCCGCTGGTTGCCCTCGATCGAGACGCTGTTGAACACATAGGATTGCGCCCACGCCTGAGGCGCTGGCGCCATGGCCGAAAAGGCCATCCCAAGGCCGAGTGCCGCTGCCAAAGGTGCGGCGCGCCCAAGCCCCCGCTTGCCCCGCGCCGAGTGCCCCGAAAGGTGCTTGGTCATATCGCCGATCCAGTTACTGCCCCATCGGGTTTTGAGTATCGGGATTGCCGTGGATTGTCAAAAGGCGCGGGCGCGTTTTCGGCGCTTTCCGGGCGAGTTGTTGTATCGCTTTACAACAGCGACCCCAGATAGGCACCGAAGAACAGCGCGCCCACGATGGTGGCGGTGTACAAAAGCCGGTCCCAGTTGATGCTGACCAGCAGGCTCAGGCCACGATAGCCGTCTTGGATTGTCTGCATGGATTCGTTCCTCACGCGTTGCGTCGCCCTTTTCTAGGGGGCAAATGGGGCAGGATTTTGACATCCCGCCCCGCGCGAAGAGGCTCAGGGACAGAAAAGGTCGTTGGACAGCGCAAAGACCATCAGCCCCAGCACCAGCGTCAGCCCGATGGACATCAGGACCTTGAGCGCACGGTCGCTGGGCGGGCGGCCCGACACTGCCTCGTAGGCGAAAAAGCACAGATGCCCACCGTCCAGAACCGGCACCGGAAAGAGGTTCAGCAGCCCGACTGCGGTCGAGAGAACCGCGATGAACCAGATAAAGTTCGACGTGCCCTGGCTGGCCATGTCGCCCGAGGTCTCGGCGATGCCGATGGGACCCGAAAGGTTGCAGGTGCTGATCGCGCCGGTCACGATGTGCCACAGCCCCGACAGCGACCCCTGGATGATCGCGCCCACCTGCGCCACGCCCGACATCAGCGATTCTCCGACGCCCGGCGTCTCGGTCGCGGCGGTAAAGAAGAGCCCGCCGGTGATGCCGATCCGGTAGAAGGTCTTGAACGAATTGTCGTCCTGCGGTTCGTCCACCCGGCGCGGCGTCAGCGTCATATCCAGGATGTCGCCATCGCGCCAGACCTCAAGCTCGAGCGACGCGCCCTCCGAGCCCTCGACCCGCTCCTTGAGCTGGTCGAAGGCAAAGATCGGGTCGCCGTCGATCGACAGGATCACGTCGTCGGGGCGCATCCCGATGTCGCTGGCCGCCGACCGCGGCACGATCTGGCTGGCGATGGGGGCAAAGACATAAGGCCCGGACACGGTCAGCGTCTCGCCACCCCGGCGCACGGTATAGTCAAGCGTCGGCTGCACCGGCAGCGCGCGCAGATAGCTGTCGAAACTGATCTCTTCGTCGAAGGCCGGCGGGGCCTTGCCCTCGATCGCCACGATCTCGTCGCCGATGCGCAGCTCGTTGGTGTAGGGTAGCGGCTCCAGATCGCCCACGGTCAGCGGCTCGGACGCCACCCCGCGCCACAGGAACACGCTGGTGAAAATCAGCACCGACAGCGCGAAATTGAACAGCGGTCCCGCCGCGACGGTCGCCGTCCGCGCCCAGAGCGGCGCGCCGTTCATGGTGTGACGCAACTCGTCGTCCGACAGACCCTGCATCGCGTCGGCGTCCACCCCGCCCGACGGGTTGGCGTCGCCCATGAACTTGACATAGCCGCCAAAGGGAAGCGCCGCGAGTTGCCATTTCGTGCCGTGCTTGTCGTGGCGCGAGAACAGAACCGGCCCGAAGCCCAGCGAAAACACCTCGGCATGGATCCCCGACCAGCGGCCGACGATGTAATGGCCGTATTCATGGATCGCCACGATCACCGACAACGCCACGACAAAGGCGACAAGCGTCCAGATCACGCTGCCGAACTCGGGAAGTAAAATCGCTAGGTCCAAAGGTTCAGCCCTTTAGTTGTTCCAGTTTGCCTGTCTTATCACATCGTCCGCCGTCTGGCGGGCGAGATGGTCTGCCTCGCGCACGTTATCAAGAGTTATCCCGGCATCAATATGACCCGGATGCGCTGAAAGCTTGTTCAACACCGCCTCGACCACGTCGGTCATCCGGGTGAAGCCGATGCGCTTTTCGATGAAGGCGTCCAGCGCGCGTTCCTTGGCCGCGTTGAAAACCGCCCCCGCCAGCCCGCCGGTCTGCATCACCTCGCGCGCCAGCCGCAGGGCGGGCCAGCGGGCCTCGTCGGCGGGCCGGAAGCTGAGCGTGGCGATCTGCGCCAGATCCAGCCGGTGCACCGGCAGCGCCTTGCGGTCGGGGTAATGCAGCGCGAAACCGATGGCGTGGCGCATGTCGGGCGGGCCGACATGCGCCATCAGCGCGCCGTCGCGAAAGCCGACCAGCGCATGGATCAGGGATTCGGGGTGGACGACGGCCTCGATCTGATCGGGGGTGAAGCCAAAAAACTCTTTGGTTTCTATCAGTTCCAGCGCCTTGTTGAACATCGACGCGCTGTCGATGGTGATCCGCTGGCCCATGTCCCAATTGGGATGCGTCGCGGCCTGATCCGGCGTGGCGCTGGCCAGCGCCTCGATCGGCCAGTCGCGGAACGCACCGCCCGAGGCGGTGATCACCACCCGCTCGACCGCCGAGATATCCTCTCCGATGAGCGCCTGGAACACCGCCGAATGTTCGCTGTCCACCGGCAGGATGCGCGCCTCGTGGCGGCGCGCGGTCTGCATCACCAGAGGCCCGGCGCAGACCATGCTTTCCTTGTTGGCCAGCGCCAGCGTCGCGCCGGTTTCCAGCGCGCGCAGTCCGGGGGCGAGCCCCGCAGCACCGACGATGGCCGACATCACCCAATCCGCCGGACGGCTGGCCGCCTCGATCAGCGCTGCCTCTCCGGCAGCCGCCTCGATCCCGGTGCCCGCAAGTGCCGCGCGCAAGGGTGCCAGGCAGTCCTCAAAGGCCGTCACCGCGACCTTGGCGTTCAATTTCTTAGCGTCTTCCGCCAGTTGCGCGATGTTCTTGCCACCGGTCAGCGCCACGACGTCATATGCCCCGGGATCGCGCGCGATCAGGTCGATGGTGTTCTGCCCGATGGAACCGGTGGCCCCGAAGATCGACACCCGCCTCATTGCAGCCCCGGCGGAAAGCCGACGATCTGCCCGGCGATCACGATGAAAAGCGCCGCCCCCAGCATCCCGTCGAACCGGTCCAGCAGCCCGCCATGCCCCGGGATCAGCGCCGAGCTGTCCTTGACCCCGGCGCGGCGCTTGATGGCGCTTTCGCCAATGTCGCCGATCTGGCTGGCCATGCTGACCGCGACGCTGATGCCCATCAGCCCGATCCCGGCATCTGTCGCGCCGGCAAAGGCAAGCCCCACCAACGCGGCCCCCAGCCATCCGGCGGTCGCGCCCGACCAGGTCTTCTTGGGGCTGACCCGCGGCCAAAGCTTGGGTCCGCCAATGAGACGGCCCGCGAAATACCCTGCGATGTCGGTCACCACGACTACCAACACCAGCCAAAGCATCCACAAAAGCCCGAAATCATCGCGCAAGGCCATCATGCCGTAGCCCGCCAGCAAGATCAGCGCGGTAAAGACCGCATAGGTCGCGCCGCCCTGCTCCATCCGGCTGAGCCCGACCATCGAGGGCAGCAGCAAGAGCGGCAGCGCGAAGGACGCGGGCAGTTCGATAGCGATCACCACCGCGGCCCCCGCGACCAGCGCCAGCAGCTGGGCCGAACGTGTGCGCCCGGTGTCCAGCATCCGCACCAGCTCCCACACCATCAGCCCGCAGATCAGTCCGATCAGCGCGTGAAACCAGAGGCCCCCCAGCCAGACCGCCCCCAGCCCGACCGCCACCATCGCCGCACCCGAGGCGAGACGCGGGGCCAGATCGTCCCAGGACGCGCCGCTCATGCCTTGACCGCTCCGAACCGCCGGTCCCTTGCGCCATAGGACAGCATCAGCCGGCCGAATTCCCCGGCGGTGAAATCGGGCCAGAGCGTGTCGACGAATTCATATTCCGAATAGGCCGATTGCCAGAGCAGAAAGTTGGAAATCCGCGCCTCGCCGCTGGTGCGGATCACCAGGTCCGGATCGGGTAAAACGCAGGTGTCCAGATACTTTGGCAGCGTTTCTTCATTCACGTCGCGCGGGTTCAGCCGCCCATCCGCCACGTCCTGCGCCAGCCGCTTGGTGGCGCGGGCGACCTCGTCGCGGCCGCCATAGTTCAGCGCGATGGTCAGGTTGATCCCGGTGCAATGGGCGGTCATCAGCTCAAGCTCGTCCATCAGCGACACCAGCTTGGCATCGAGCCGCACCCGGTCGCCGATGAAACGCACCTGGACGTTCTCGTCGCGCAGCGCGCGCGCCTCTTTGGTGATGTAGCGGCGAAAGAGGCTCATCAGCCCGGCCACCTCGACCTGAGTGCGTTTCCAGTTCTCGGTCGAAAAGGCGAAGATCGTCAGGTATTCGACGCCGTAATCCGGGCAGGCCTCGACGATCTCGCGGACCCGCCGCGCGCCGGCGTGATGCCCGAAAAGCCGCGGCCGGCCGCGCTGGGTCGCCCAGCGGCCGTTGCCATCCATGATGATCGCCACATGGCGCGGGCCCTTGTGGCTGCGGATGTCATCGGCCATGGCGGCTCCTGTGGTGGGATCGACGCAATGGACCGGTCAGACCTGCATGATCTCTTCCTGCTTGGTCTCGAGCTGCTTGTCGACCTTGCCGATATAAGTGTCGGTCAGCTCTTGCACCTCGGCCTCCCAGAATTTCTGGTCGTCCTCGGACAGACCGTCGGCCTTGGCCTTCTTGATCTGGTCCATGCCGTCGCGCCGCAGGTTGCGGATCGCGACCCGCGCGTGTTCGGCATATTGCCCGGCGACCTTGGTCAGCTCGCGGCGGCGTTCCTCGTTCAGCTCGGGGATGGGCAGCATGATGATCGTGCCGTTGGTCTGAGGATTGATCCCCAAGCCACTCTCGCGAATGGCTTTTTCGACCTTGCCCACCAGACCCTTGTCCCAGACGTTGACGGTGACCATGCGCGGCTCGGGCACGTTGACGGTGCCGACCTGGTTGATCGGCGTCATCGCGCCATAGGCATCGACCATCACCGGTTCCAGCATCGAGGCCGAGGCCCGCCCGGTCCGCAACGAGGCGAATTCGGTGCGCAAATTCGCCATGGCACCGTCCATGCGCCGCGTCAGATCGTCTGTGTCGAGTTCGAAATCGTCTGCCATGTTATCCTCGGGACGTGTTCTTTTCCTTGGCCCCCGTGTCTAGGCGGTTCCGTCCGGCTTGTATAGATCCTACCGCCCAAGGCGCCACGGGCGGGCTCAGCCGTGCACGGTGGTATAGGTGCCCTTGCCCGCCAGAATGCCGCGAAAGCCGCCCGGTTCGTCCAGCGAGAAGACGATGATGGGCAGGTTGTTGTCGCGCGCCAGCGCGATGGCCGAGGCGTCCATCACCTTGAGGTTCTTCTGCAGCACATCGTCATAGCTGACCCGGTCATAGCGCACCGCATCGTCGCATTTCATCGGGTCCTTGTCGTAGACGCCGTCGACCTTGGTGCCCTTGAAGATCGCCTCGCAGTTCATCTCGGAGGCGCGCAGCGTCGCGGCGGTGTCGGTGGTGAAATAGGGGTTGCCGGTGCCGGCGGCGAAGATGCAGACCCGTTTCTTTTCCAGGTGCCGCACGGCGCGGCGGCGGATATAGGGCTCGGCCACCTCGTTCATGGTTATGGCGCTGATGACCCGGGTGTGGATGCCCAGCCCCTCCAGCGCCGATTGCATCGCCAGCGCGTTCATCACCGTGGCCAGCATGCCCATGTAGTCGGCGGTCGTGCGTTCCATCCCCTGCGCAGACCCTTGCAGCCCGCGAAAGATGTTGCCGCCGCCGATGACCATGCAGATCTCGACGCCCATGTCGTGCACCGATTTGACCTCGCGCGCGATGCGCTCGACCGTGGGGGGGTGCAGGCCAAAGCCCTGGTCCCCCATCAGCGCCTCGCCCGAAATCTTGAGCATCACACGGCGAAAGGTGGTCTCGGGTTGGGCTTGGTCCGCCATGTTGCGCTCCGTTCGGTTCAGGGTCTAGGATTGCGGGCATAAATGTCCGAAAACGCGGTTGGCTGCAATGGCGGTTCACGCCGCACCGGCATTCGGGCAGCCAAGGCAGGGCCAGACGGGGACAGTCCATGACGCTTCCGCAGATCGCGCCGGACCGTCCGGTTCTGATCGCCGGGCCGACGGCCAGCGGCAAATCCGCGCTCGCGCTGCGGATCGCGCGGGATCAGGGCGGGGTCGTGGTCAATGCCGACGCCATCCAGGTCTATGCCAACTGGCGCATCCTGACCGCGCGCCCCTCGCCCGAGGACGAGGCGCAGGCGCGGCATCTGCTTTACGGGCACGTGCCGGGCGACGCGCCCTATTCGGTCGGCCAGTGGCTGCGCGATCTGGAACCGATCCTGCAGGGGCCCGACAGGCCGATCATCGTGGGGGGCACCGGGCTCTATTTCTCGGCGCTGACCGAGGGGCTGGCCGACATCCCCGCCACCACGCCCGAGATGCGCGCGCGCGCCGATGCCGAACTGCGCGAGCGCGGGCTGGCGGCGATGGTAGAGGCGCTCGACGCTGAAAGCCGCGCGCGGATCGACACCGCCAACCCGATGCGGGTGCAGCGCGCCTGGGAGGTGTTGCAGATGACCGGGCGCGGCATCGCCGCCTGGCAGGACGACACCCCGCCACCGCGCCTGCCGTTGGATCGGGTGACGCCGATCCTCTTCGATCTGCCCAAAGAGGTTCTGAACACCCGCATCGCGGCGCGGTTTCAGGCCATGCTGGAGCAAGGCGCGCTGGACGAAGCGCGGGCGAACGAGCCCGGCTGGTCGCCCGCCCTGCCCTCGGCCAAGGCCATCGGCGCGGCCGAGCTGATCGCCCATCTGCGCGGCGAAATGACATTGGACAAGGCGGCGGAACGCGCCACCATCGCCACCCGCCAATTCGCCAAGCGCCAGCGCACCTGGTTCCGCGCCCGTATGTCGGGCTGGCACCGTTACACACCCGAAGGCGCCGCGGCGTGACCGCGGGCCTGGCCCCGATTCGGTCGATGACCTATGCCCGGATGGTGCAGGGTCAGGGCTGGCGCACGGGGCTCTTGCACGACCGGCCCGACAACGTGCTGATCTGGATCACCCGCGGCCAGGGCCGGGTCGTCATCAACGGCATCCGGCGCGGGATGGGCACGCATAACGCGCTTTGGCTGCCGGCGGGGAGGCTCTGGTCGATCGACCCCGGGCCGCAATCGCTGGCGCAGGTGGTGATCAGCCCCGCCGGGCTGACCGGGCGCCTGCCGAAAGAGCCGCTACATCTGCGGGTGCGCGACAGCCTCGGCCAGGCCGAGCTGACCGGCCATATCGAGGCGATGCAGCGCGAGATGTCGCAGAACCGGCCCCTGCTGCAAGAGGCGCTCGAGGCGCATGTCCGGCTGATCGCGGTCTGGCTCTGGCGGCAGCAGGCTGCGGGCGCGGCGGACGCCCCTGAGGACACCGCCGGGCACCGGCTGGTTCGGCGCTTTGTGCGCGATGTGGTCGCGGGGCCGCCCGGCGACCGCCCGGTCGCGGCCTATGCCGCCGCGCTGGAGGTCACGCCGACCCATCTGACCCGCGCCTGCCGCGCCGCCTGCGGCAAATCCGCCAACCAGATCCTGACCGAACGCCGCCTTCACGCGGCGCAGGTGCTGCTGGGCCAGCCGACGCCGCCGATCCAGAATGTCGCGCGGCATCTGGGTTTTCATTCGCCCGCCTATTTCACCCGCTTCATCCGCTCGCATACCGGCAAGGCGCCCTCCGTGCTGCGCCGCGCGCTGCGGCAGGCCGCACCCGAATAAGGATGCCGCCCCCGACAAATGTCGCTTTTGAAAAAGGACAATGTCGTTTTTGTGTTCCATTTCGGCGAAACCAGCCGTTGACGGCACTGCCAATCTCGTGCCGAATGCCCATCACATAAACGGGGGTGATGGCTGCGATGTTCGGAATACATCGGTCAGCGCAGGTAAAAACCTGAAAAATCCCGAATAAAAATGAGTGTCACAGGGAGATGAAGATGACGCAGACCGACCAACAGCAGTGGGTGCACCCCGCTGCGAAGATGTATGCACACGAGTTCAAGGCCGGTCTGATGGACCGCCGCGAGTTCCTCGCTCGCACGACCATGCTGGGCGTGACCGCCACTGCCGCCTATGCTCTGGGCGGGCTGGGCAGCCCCGCGCAGGCCGCCGCCCATATCCAGCAGGGCGGCACCCTGCGGATGCAGATGGAAGTCCGCCTGCACAAGGATCCGCGCACCTACGACTGGACCCAGATGGCCTACGTGACCGCCGGCACGCTGGAATACATGGTCGAATACAATTCCGACGGCACCTTCCGCGGCATGCTTCTGGAAAGCTGGTCGGCCAATGAAGACGCGACCGAATACACGCTGAACGTCCGCCCGGGCATCAAGTGGAACAACGGCGACGACTTTACCTCGGCCGATGTGGTCCGCATGATCGAGCGCTGGTGCGACAAGTCGGTCGAGGGCAACTCGATGGCCGGCCGCATGGCGACACTGATCGACGACGCCACCGGCAAGCTGGCCGACGGCGTGGTGTCGGCCCCCGACGACCTGACCGTCATGATCAAGCTGCCGCGCCCGGACATCACCATCATCGCCGGCATGGCCGACTATCCCGCCGCCGTGGTGCATTCGAGCTATAACCCCGATGCCGATCTGTCGACCCTCGTGGGCACCGGCCCGATGGTGGTCGAACAGCTCGACGTCGGCGTCAAGGCCGTGCTGGTCAAGGGCGACCACGAATGGTGGGGCAACAGCGCCTTCGACGAGGGCGGGTTCTACCTCGACCGGATCGAGTACATCGACTACGGCACCGACCCCGCCGCCTGGCTGGCCGCTGCCGAGGCCGAAGAGGTCGACACATTCTATGAAAGCATCGGCGATTTCATCGACATCCTCGACGCCATCGGCTTTGAGAAGACCGAGGTGGTCACCGGCGCGACCATCGTGATCCGCCCGAACCAGAAGGCCGAGGTGGACGGCATCATGCCTTACGCCGACAAGCGCGTGCGTCAGGCGCTGGCGATGGCGGTCGACAACCAGGTCTGCCTGGAACTGGGCTATGCAAGCCGCGGCGTCGTGGCCGACAACCACCACGTTGCGCCGGTTCATCCGGAATACAACCCCGATGTGGGCCGCCTGCCCTACGACCCGGCCAAGGCCAAGGCGCTGATGGAAGAGGCCGGCATGGCCGATTTCGAGCACGAGCTGCTGTCGATCGACGACGACTGGCGCAAGAACACCACCGATGCGGTCGCCGCCCAGCTGCGCGACGCCGGCATCAACGTCAAGCGCACGATCCTTCCCGGCTCGACCTTCTGGAACGACTGGGTGGGCTATCCGTTCAGCTCGACCAACTGGAACCACCGCCCGCTGGGCACCCAGGTTCTGGCGCTGGCCTACCGTTCGGGCGAGGCGTGGAACGAAAGCGGGTTCGAAAACCCCGAGTTCGACGCGCTGCTGGCCGAGGCCAACTCGATCGCCGATGCCGACGCGCGCCGCGTGGTGATGGGCAAGATCCAGGGGATCATGGTCGACGAAGGCGTGACCATCCAGCCTTACTGGCGCTCGCTCTACCGCCACAACAAGCCCGGCTTGCTCGGCACGGACATGCACATCGCGTTCCTGCCGCAGATTTACAAGTACGGCTTCGCCGCCTGATAGAGACCATCGCACGGGCCGCCCCAAAGGGCGGCCCGTTTGCCAAGGGACGGGCCGCAGCCACGGGACCGGTCCGCAATAACAAGACCAAAGAGAGGCACCATGGGACTGTTCATCCTTCGTCGGTCCGGGATCATGATCATCACGGCGCTGTGCCTGACGTTCATCGTCTTCTTTCTGACCAACCTTTACCCGAACCTCGAAAAACTGGCCAAGACCCAGGGCAATTTCCGCATGTCCGAGGAAGAGGTCGCCAGCTGGCTGGACAACCGCGGCTATACCCAGCCGCTCTTGACCAAATACGGCCAATGGCTGGGCGTGCTGCCGGGCTACGTGATCGAGTCGGACAGCGGCGACGTGCGCGGCAAATGTATCCGCGACGGGATCGCCCCCGAGGAGGCCCCGACATACTGCGGTATCCTGCAGGGGGACTGGGGCTATTCGACGGTCTTTCAGGAATCCGCGGGCGAGATCATCGGCACGCGGCTGGGGCTGACGGGCAAGCTGATGTTCTGGGTCATGGTGCTGATGGTGCCCTCGGCGCTGATCCTGGGCGTTCTGGCGGGGATGCGCGAGGGGTCGCGCACCGACCGGGCGCTTTCGACCGTGGCGATCACCACGACGGCCACGCCTGAATACGTGTCGGGGGTGATCCTGATCGCGGTCTTCGCGTCGTCGGCGGTGGGGCTCAAATGGTTCAAGGGCACCGCAACCAGCGCCATGGAAAGCGCCAATTTCGAGAATTTCTTCCTGCCGGTGCTGACCATCGCGCTTTACGGCATGGGCTATATCGCGCGGATGACCCGCGCCTCGATGGCCGAGGTCATGACCGCGCAATACATCCGCACCGCGCGGCTGAAAGGCGTGAGCTTTCCCAACATCGTGGTGAAACACGCGCTGCGCAACGCGCTGATCGCGCCTTTCACGGTGATCATGCTGCAGTTCCCCTGGCTCTTGAACGGGGTCGTCATCGTCGAGACGCTGTTCAACTACAAGGGCTTCGGCTGGACGCTGGTGCAGGCCGCCGGCAACAACGACATCGAGCTTTTGCTGGGCGTGTCGGTGGTGTCGGTGATCGTGGTGCTGGTCACGCAGCTCATATCCGACATCGGATATGTCTATCTCAACCCGCGCATCAGCGTGTCTTAAGGGAGGATAACCGACATGGATCCTTTGTCCTGGGGGGAGATCATCCTCCGCGTCCTCGCCCAATTCACGCCGGTGTGGATTTCGCTGGTCCTGCTGTTCGTCGTGTCGATGCTGTTCAAGCGGCGGCTGGGGCTTTACGGCAAGCTTTTCGACAGCGTGATCGGCATGATCGGCTTTGCGCTGGTGATGTTCTGGGTCTTTACCGGCATCTACGGCGCCTTCGACCTGATCGTCACTCATGATCCGCTGAGCCAGATCTCGGCCATGAAGAACAAGCCGCCGGGAACGCCCGTTCCGGGCGCCGCGGAGGAAGGGCTTTATCCCTATTACCTCTTCGGCGGCGACAACCTGGCGCGCGACGTCTTCAGCCGCATGATCAAGGGGTCCTGGGTGGTGGTGCAGATCGCGCCGCTGGCCACGCTCTTTGCCTTCATGGTGGGGATCACGCTGGGGCTGCCGGCGGGATATTTCGGCGGCCGGCTGGACACGTTCCTGTCGTTCCTGGCGAACCTGATCCTCGCCTTCCCGGTGATCCTGCTGTTTTACCTGCTGGTCACGCCGGAAATCGTGGCGACCGGGATCCCCAATTACATGGCGACGTTCCTCTTTATCTTCCCGATCGTCTTCGCGGCGGTGCTGCTCAATTCGCGCTACCACACGCGGCCAAGGCTGCGCACGCCGCTTCTGATCGGGGTGCTGGGGGTGCTGGGCTGGCTGTACCTGTCGCTGATATCCGAGGTGGGATCGAAGGTGCATGTGATCCCGGGCTTCGCCGATCTTTTCGACGTGCCGTCGGGGATCCTCGTGGTCTTCGTGTCGGTGGTCTTTGTGAACTCGCCCACCGTCTTCCGGATCGTCCGGGGGCTGGCGATGGACATCAAGACCCGCGACTACGTTGCCGCCGCCCAGACCCGTGGCGAGGGCACGTGGTACATCATGCTGTGGGAGATCCTGCCCAACGCGCGCGGGCCGCTGATCGTCGATTTCTGTCTGCGCATCGGCTACACCACGATCCTTTTGGGCACCTTGGGCTTCTTCGGCCTGGGCCTGCCGCCCGAGAGCCCCGACTGGGGCACGACGATCAACGACGGGCGGCGGTTGCTGCAGATCTATCTGCACCCCGCCATCGTGCCGGCGCTGTCGCTGCTGAGCCTCGTGCTGGGGCTTAATCTGCTGGCGGACGGGCTGCGCGAGGAAAGCCTGAAAGACTGACGAGGGCGGAGCCGGGGGGCCAGCCCCCCGGACCCCCCGGGATATTTTCGACCAGATGAAACAGAGATGTCACTCTGGTCCCCGACAGGGAGACACCACATGAAAGACGGCTATAGCGGGCCCATTCTGGAGATCGACAAGCTGTCGATTTCCTTCTTCACCCGGCTGCGGGAAATTCCGGCGGTGATGGATTTCTCGGTGGCGGTGCAGCCGGGCGAGGCGGTGGGCCTTGTCGGCGAATCCGGCTGCGGCAAATCCACCGTGGCGCTGGGGGTGATGCAGGATCTGGGCAAGAACGGGCGGATCGTCGGCGGCTCGATCAAGTTCAAGGGCCGCGATCTGAGCACGCTGAGCGCCGAAGAGCTGCGCGACATCCGCGGGTCCGAGATCGCCATGATCTATCAGGAGCCGATGGCGAGCCTCAATCCGGCGATGAAGATCGGCAAGCAGCTGATGGAGGTTCCGATCATCCACCGCCGCGCCTCGGAGAAAGAGGCTTTTGAGCGCGCGTTGCAGGTGGTCACGGATGTGAAGCTGCCCGACCCCAAGCGCATCCTCAACAGCTATCCGCACCAATTGTCCGGCGGCCAGCAGCAGCGGATCGTCATCGCCATGGCGCTGATGGCCGAGCCGTCGCTGCTGATCCTGGACGAGCCGACGACGGCGCTCGACGTGACGGTCGAGGCGGCGGTGGTCGAGCTGGTCAAGGAGCTGGGCAAGAAATACGGCACCTCGATGCTGTTCATCAGCCACAACCTGGGTCTGGTGCTGGAAACCTGCGACCGCCTTTGCGTGATGTATTCCGGCGAGGCTGTAGAGCGCGGCTCGATCACCGATGTCTTCGACGAGATGCAGCATCCCTATACGCAGGCGCTATTCCGGTCGATCCCGCTGCCGGGGGCGGACAAGAACAGCCGTCCGCTGGTGGCCATTCCGGGCAACTTCCCCCTGCCCCACGAACGCCCGCCAGGCTGCAATTTCGGCCCCCGTTGCGATTATTTCGAGCAGGGGCGCTGCGATAAGGGCAACATCGCGATGTTCGACGTGCCGGGCAACGACCGCCACGCCACGCGCTGCCTGAAATTTCAGGAGATCGACTGGAACGCGCCGATCAGCGTCGGCAAGCAGACCGAAAAGGCCAAGCCCGGTCAGGTCGTGCTGAAGATGGACAACCTCAAGAAATACTACGAGGTCGCGGCCAACGCGCTTTTCGGCAAGTCGGGCGAGACCAAGGTCGTGAAGGCCAACGAAACCCTGTCCTTCGAGGCGCGAGAATCCGAGACGTTGGCCATCGTCGGCGAATCGGGCTGCGGCAAGTCGACCTTCGCCAAGGTGCTGATGGGGCTCGAGACGGCGACCGACGGGCAGATCCTGCTCGACAACAAGAACATCGAGGGCACGCCCATCGAGGCGCGCGACACCAAGACCATTGCCGATGTGCAGATGGTGTTCCAGAACCCGTTCGACACGCTCAACCCGTCGATGACGGTGGGCCGGCAGATCATGCGCGCGCTGGAGATCTTCGGCATCGGCGACAGCGAGGCGGAACGGCGCGAGCGGATGCTCAAGCTGCTCGACCTGGTGAAACTGCCGCGCGCCTTCGCCGACCGGATGCCGCGCCAGCTTTCGGGCGGGCAAAAGCAGCGTGTGGGCATCGCGCGGGCCTTTGCGGGGGATGCGCGGATCGTCGTGGCGGACGAGCCGGTGTCGGCGCTGGACGTCAGCGTGCAGGCCGCCGTGACCGACCTGCTGATGGAGATCCAGCGCGAGCACAAGACCACGCTGTTGTTCATCAGCCACGATCTATCCATCGTGCGCTATCTCAGCGACCGGGTGATGGTGATGTATCTGGGCCATGTGGTCGAGCTTGGCACCACCGAGCAGGTTTTTGCCCCGCCCTACCATCCTTATACCGAGGCGCTGCTTTCGGCGGTGCCCATCGCCGACACCAAGGTGGTAAAGCAGCATATCGTGCTGGAGGGCGACATCCCCTCGGCGATGAACCCGCCGCCGGGCTGCCCGTTCCAGACCCGCTGCCGGTGGAAATCGAAGGTGCCCGGCGGGCTCTGCGAAAAAGAGGTACCGCCGCAGAGGACCATGGCGGATGGGCATCAGATCAAGTGTCACCTCTCGGAGGCGGAGTTCGCCAATATGGAGCCGGTGATCAAGGTCGCGGCGGAGTAGCGCCTTGCGCTTTCAGGCGGTGCAGAAGCGCGCGGCCTGAAAGCACCGTCAGCAGCAGCGCCACCAGCAGGCCCGACACAGCGCCCAGCATGTCCGACAGCGCCTCGAGCTGGCTGGCGAAGGCGGCACCGAGCCCGATGTAGAGCGTCACCCAGACGCTTTCGCCAAGGACAGAGGCCAGGCTGAACCGCGCCCAGCCCAGCCCGGCCGCACCGCCGGCGAAATTGACGTAAGGCCCCAGCGGGCTGAAAAGCCACCGGGTGAGAAAGACCGTTGTCGCGGCGCGGGCATGGAGCCGTGACCTGGCGCGGTCGAGCATTTTCGCGCGCTTGGGGTCGCGGCCTAGCCGGGCCAGCAGGCCCGACCCGCGCCGCCCGATGGCGAACCCCGCCTGATCGCCCAGCACCGAGCCGCCAAGCGCCGCCGCGACGACCGACAAAGCCTCGAGGTCGCCCGACGCCACAAAGGCGCCGCCCGTCAGCATCATCAGCGAACTGGGTACCGGCAGCGCCAGGCACGACAGGAAGGTCACCGTCAAAAGCGCCACAGGGCCATAGACGGGCACCAGCGACAAGGCGGTTTCCGTCAGCGTCATTGCGCAGCCCGGTGCGCGGCGATGGCGGCGTCGAGCTCGTCCAACAGAACCGGCAGGGGCATGCCCCGCGCCTCGGCAATCTGGGCCAGCGTGATGCGCCGGCCCTGTCCGTCACGGCTCAGCTGCAGGATCTCTGCCATATCCTGAGGCGCGATATGCCAGCTTTGGGCGACATAGCGCGGGGTCATCCAGCCCGCGAGCGCCTGATCGCGATGCGCGGGATTGGCCCAGTAGACGGTAAAGACCACAAGCCGGACGGCAAAAAAAAGCACGGCCGCGGACGACAGCACAAAGGCCGATGTCAGCAGCGGATGACGGCGCCAGAGCGTGAGGACGGCTCTCATGGCGCGGCCCGGCTCAGCTGCCCCAGATCTTTTTGACGTAGTTCCGGGTCTCACGGTAAGGCGGCACGCCGCGGTGCTTTTTCACCGCCTGGGGGCCCGCGTTATAGGCCGCCAGCGCCAGACGCCAGGATCCGAACTCGCGGTATTGCTGCGCCAGATAGCGTGCGCCGCCTTCGAGGTTCTCGGCCGGATCGTGCGGGTCGACGCCCAGAATGCGCGCGGTGCCGGGCATCAGCTGGGCCAGCCCGATAGCGCCCTTGTGCGACCGGGCACGCGGCTTGAAATTGGATTCCTGCTTCACCAGCCGCAGGAACAGGTTCTCGGGCACGCCATGCCTGCGCGCGGCAGAGCGGGCCATATCGGCGTACACGCCGTTGTAGCGCCCGCGATAGACCGGCACCGATCCGTCATTGGTGGCAGGGCCCCATTTCGTGGGCGTGATCACGGTGGGCGGCTTGAGCCGGACGGAGTTCTTGTATTGCTGCGCCGCGCGGCTGTCCAAAACCTTGGTCTGGTTGCTGAAAAGCAGCACGCGGTTCTTGGTCGAGATCGTCTCGGACAGGGCCGCCTGCGCCACCATCGTCGCCCCAAAGGCCAGAGCCACCGTCACACTTGCCCGCATCGTCACAATGCCCCCACATCGGAACCTTGGCGCACTATACCCATTCCGAGCGATTCCGCCACCCCGGGGCCGGGCCGCGATTTTCGTCCTTAACCCCTTATTCACCGGGGTTGGGTCGTGTAGTCTGAGCGAAACGCCGCCGAGGCCAGATTCGGCCCGGCACCCTATCGGTTAGAGACGAGAAAGAGGACAATCATGGCAGGTTCGGTCAACAAGGTGATCCTGATCGGCAATCTGGGCCGCGACCCCGAAGTGCGCACGTTCCAGAACGGCGGGAAGGTTTGCAACCTGCGCATCGCCACCTCGGAGACGTGGAAAGACCGCAACACCGGCGAACGGCGCGAACGCACCGAGTGGCATTCGGTGGCGATCTTCAACGAAAACCTCGCCCGGCTGGCCGAGCAATATCTGCGCAAGGGCTCGAAGGTCTATATCGAGGGCAAGCTGGAAACCCGCAAATGGCAGGACCAATCCGGGCAGGACCGCTATTCGACCGAGGTCGTGCTGCGCCCCTATGCCGGTGAACTGACCTTCCTCGACAGCCGCGAGGGCGGCTCGGGCGGCGGCGGTGGTGGCGGCGGTTATGGCGGCGGCGGCGATTACGGCGGCGATCAGGGCTATGGTGGCGGCGATCAGGGTGGTTACGGCGGGGGCGGCTCGGGCCCCGCGCGGGCGCCCGCGCGCGATATCGACGACGAGATCCCTTTCTAAAGCGCGGTTCGGGGGCTCTGCCCCCGCCGTGCCATGGGCACGGCCCCCCCGGGATATTTCTGGATCAGTGAAACGGACAAGGGCCCTGCGTCAGCGGGCGCGCAGCGCGTCGTCGAGCACCGACAGTACCGCGTCGCGGGGCACGTCCGAAGTGACGAAGGCCGCGCCAATGCCGCGCGCGAGGATGAAGCGCAGCTGGCCGTCGATGACCTTCTTGTCCTGGCCCATGAGATCGAGCAGTGCTTCGGCCCCCGGCAGATCGCCGGGGATGTCGGAGAGGTCGGTCTTCATCTTCATGGCCGAGAGATGGGCACGGACACGGCTGGGGACCTCTTGCGAGCAGAGGCCGAGGCGCGACGAAAGTTCGAACGCCAGCGCGCAGCCGATGGACACGCCCTCGCCATGCAGCAGGCGGTCGGAATAGCCCGTGGCGGCCTCGAGCGCGTGGCAGAAGGTGTGGCCCAGGTTCAAAAGCGCGCGGTCGCCTTGTTCGGTCTCGTCGCGCACGACGATGTCGGCCTTCATCTCGACCGAGCGGCGCACCGCATAGGCGCGGCTTGCGACGTCGCCTTCGGCAAGGGCGGGGCCGTTTTCTTCGAGCCATTCGAAGAACGCCGCGTCCCCCAGAAGGCCGTATTTCACCACCTCGCCATAGCCCGCGAGGAAATCGCGGGCGGTCAGCGTGGCCAGCGCGTCGATATCGGCGAGCACGAGGCTGGGCTGGTGGAACGCGCCTATGAGGTTCTTGCCCTGCGGCGCGTTGATGCCGGTCTTGCCGCCGACCGAGCTGTCGACCTGCGCCAAAAGCGACGTGGGGATCTGCACAAAGCGCACGCCGCGCCGCAGGATCGCGGCGGCAAATCCCACCAGATCGCCGACCACACCGCCGCCCAAGGCGATCACCACGCCGCGCCGCTCGACCTTTTGGTCGAGCAGCCATTCCACCGTGCGGATCAGATGCGGCCAGCTTTTGGTGGCTTCGCCGGGCGGCAGGGTCAGGGCCGATGAGGCGATGCCCTCGGCCCTTAGCGCGTCCTGCAAGGTTGCCAGATGCGCGGCGGCGACGGTTTCGTCGGTGACGATGGCCACTTCGGGGCGGTGCAGAAGCGGCGCGATCTCGGCCCCGGCGCGGGCGATCAGCCCGGAGCCGATTCGCACGTCATAGGCGCGGTCGCCCAGCGGTACATGCACGGTTTCGGTCATTCCTTGATCTCCAGCACGTCGGGGCGGGTGGCCAGCGCGTCGCGCACACGGCGGGCCATTTCCTCGATCGAAAAGGCCGGATCGGCCTTCACCGCCAGATCGGCCAGCGCATAGACCGGCACCCGCGCCTGATAAATTTCGGTGAGCTTGCCCAGCGGATCGGGCCCGCGCAGCAGCGGCCGGGTGTCCTTGTGCCGGACCCGGTTCCACAAGAGCGGCAGATCGGCGTCGAGCCAGACCGACACGCCCTTGGCGCTGATGTTGCGACGGTTCTCTTCGGACATGAACGCGCCGCCGCCAGTCGACAGGATACCCGCCCTGCTCTCAAGCAGCCGGTCGATCACCTGCGATTCCTTCTGGCGGAAGAACGGCTCGCCATCGCGGGCGAAAATCTCGGCGATGGTCATGTTGGCGGCCAGCTCGATCTCGTGGTCGGAATCGATGAAGGGCACACGAAGAAGCGCCGCCAAGGCCTTGCCCACGGCGGTTTTTCCCGCGCCCATCATGCCGACGAGCACAACCGTCTTTTTCAAGCGCATCCGCATCGCGGCGATCACTTCTCGGCCATTGGCCGCCAAAATCCGTCAATCCATACGTGAATGACGTGAACTTGCGCAAAAGACCAGTTATAAGTTGGGCAAAACAAGAGGCAGGAAGACGCACACATGGGGCGCATCATCAAATGGCTGTTCTATCTTTTGACCCTGGGCGCGGTGGCGCTGGTCGCCTATGCCTATGTGGGCCCCTTTTTCGGGGCGGATTTCTCGCCTCCGCAAACCGAGGTGCGGCAACCTGTTGAATTCGATACCGATTAAAGCGGCCCTTTTGGCCTGTCTCGCGGGGCCGCTGGCCGCGCAGAACCCGCTTTCCGCCATCGACTGGCTCGAGGCGCAGCGCGTCGCGCCGCGCGCGCCGGGCCTTTTGCCGCCCGCGGACGAGCCCGCGGTGGCACGGACCGCTCTGCGCCCCGAGGTCGAGACGCTGCCGCTCGATGCGCCCACGGTCGAGGGCGTGGGGCTCTTGCCGCAATCGGTCACGGGGCTGCCGCGCAGTCTCTGGGCGCGATCGGACGCGCGCATCCTGGCCACGCTGATACGGCAGACCGACCCGGCGGTGCCGGCGCTTTCGGCGCTCTTCAACACGCTGCTGCTGGCCGAGGCGGATCCGGCGCGCGATCCGGGCGGCGAGACCTCGCTTTTGGCCGCGCGCACCGATGCGCTGATGCAGCGCGGCGTGGTCGAACCGGCGCTGGCGCTGATCGAGCGGGCGGGGCCCGCCGACCCGGCGCTCTGGCCCTATTGGTTCGAGCTGGGGCTTCTGACGGGCGACACAAGTGCCGCCTGCGCGGCGCTGCGCCGCGATCCCGGGCTTGGCGGCGATCTGCGCGCGCGGATCTGGTGCAGCGCGCGCGAGGGCGATTGGGGCTATGCCGCGACCCTGCTGCAAACGGGCGCGGCGCTTGGGTCGATCCGCGCCAGAGACGCCGATCTGCTGCAACGTTTTCTCGATCCCGAACTGGCCGAGGACCTGCCTTATCTGCGCCCGCCGGTGCGGCCCGACGCCCTGCAATTCCGCCTCTTCGAGGCGATCGGCGAGCCGCTGCCCACCGCGCCGCTGCCCCGGCGCTTTGCCAGCGTGGATCTGGGCGGCGACAGCGGATGGAAGGCTCAGCTCGAGGCGGGCGAACGGCTGGCGCGCACCGGAGCGATTTCGGAAAACCGGCTGCTGGGGCTTTACAGCGCGCGCAAACCCGCCGCCTCGGGCGGCATCTGGGACCGGGTCGCGGCGTTGCAGGCCTTCGAGGCGGCGCTTGGCAGCGGCGATCCCGCGCGCATCGGCCCGGCGCTGGAGACGGTCTGGCCGCAGATGCGCAGCGCGGGGCTGCTGGTGGCGTTCTCAGAGCTCTCCGGCCCTGCGCTGATCCCCGTCTCGCTTGAGGGCCGCGCGGCGGATCTGGCGCAGCGCGCGGCGCTGCTGTCGTCGGAATACGAGGCCGCCGCCGCGCGGATGACCGATCAGCCGCTCTTGCAGGCGGTCGCCCAGGGGCGCGCGCCCGAGACCGCCGGCACGCTGCCCCATGCCGGCGCCGTCGCCGCCGCATTCGGCGGCGCCGCCGTTCCTTCCTACCTTCAGGACATGCTCGGCGACGGACGTCTGGGCGAGGCGATCCTTGAGGCCATCGCGCTTTTCTCCAGCGGCGCGGAGGGAAATCCGGGCGATCTGACCGCCGCGCTGGCCGTGCTGCGCGCCGTCGGGCTTGAAGACCCCGCGCGGCGCGCCGCCTTGCAAGTGATGCTGCTGGATGACGAGGGCGCGCGGCGATGAGTGCTGCCAACTGGATTTCCGCCTTTCTCGAGGCGCAGGTGGCCGAACGCGGCGCAGCGCAGAACACGCTGGCCGCCTACGCGCGCGATCTGGCGGATTTCACCGACTGGCTGGCCGCGCGCGGCGGCGATCCGGCCAGCGCGGACCGGTCGGATGTCGAGGGCTACCTGGTGCATTGCGACGCGCAGGGGCTGGCGAAATCGACCCGCGCGCGCCGCCTTTCGGCGATCAAGCAGCTTTACCGTTTCGCCTTCGAGGAAGGCCTGCGCGAGGACAATCCGGCGGTGCAGATCAGCGGGCCGGGCCGCGACAAGCGGCTGCCCAAGACGCTGTCGGTCGAAGAGGTCGACCGCCTGCTCGACGCCGCAGCACAGCATGGGCGCAACGCCTCGGAAAAACTGCGCAACGGCTGCCTGATGCAGCTGCTTTATGCCACGGGGATGCGGGTGAGCGAACTGGTTGGCCTGCCCTTGGCCGCCGCGAAAGGCGATCCGCGGATGCTGCTGATCCGCGGCAAGGGCGGCAAAGAGCGGATGGTGCCGCTGTCGCCCCCCGCCCGCGCCGCGCTGCGCGACTGGCTGGTGGCGCGCGACCAGGCCGAGACCCTGGCGCAATCGCGGGGCAAGCCGCCCTCGCCGCATCTCTTTCCGTCACGGGGCAAGGCCGGGCACCTGACCCGGCACGCGTTTTACATGCTGGTCAAGGATCTGGCGGTAAAGGCCGGGATTTCGCCGGACAAGGTCACACCGCACACCATGCGCCACGCCTTCGCCACGCATCTGCTTGCCAACGGCGCCGATCTGCGTGCGATCCAGACCTTCCTGGGCCATGCGGACGTCGCCACAACCGAGATCTACACCCATGTGCTGGAAGAACGGCTGAAAGAGCTGGTGCTCGACCATCACCCGATGGCGCGGGACTGACGGCGCATCGACGCGGGCAGCACGTCCTCGGACGGCCAGAACCCGGTGATCAGCGCCTCGTGATAACCTTGCGTCAGGCCGGCGTCGATCATGCGCGTGCGGGCCGCCGCGGCGTCATACGTGAGGCGGAGCAACTCGGCCCGCCCGTCGGACAGCACGGCGAATTCGGTACGCGCAGTGCCGTCGTTGGGCGGCATCCCGATGACGCCCGCGTTGATCCAGTGGACCCCTTGCACCTCGCGCATGAAGGCCACGCCGCAATGTCCTGAAATCACGGCATCAATCGGCCCTGTCAGGTCGGTTAAAACGGCCAGTTCCGGGGTGAACTCCGCCTCGGGGCTGACCGGCCAGAGAAAGCGACTGATGTCGGTCACACCGCCATGGATCACCGCAAAGCGCCGCCCGGCCTGGGTGAAGGTGGCGACATCCGGCAGATCGGCCATCCAGCGGCGGGTCTCTGCGCCGGTGGCGGCGTTGACGTGGGCGTACCAGCCCGCCGACAAGAGGTCGCAGGCGCTGCCCGTCTCGAAGCCGCAGCCGCAATCGAGCGCCCCCGCGCCCAGCTGCCGCTCGACATTCCCGGCGATCGTCACGATCCCCCGCGCGCGCATCAGATCGACCGTCGCTTTCGGATCGCCGCAATAGGCCACCACGTCACCGGTGCAGATCATGCGATCCGCGCCAATCCCAAGAGCCTCGGCCCGCGCGATCAGCGCCTCAAGCGCCTGGAGGTTCGAATACGGCCCGCCAAAGGCCAGAACCGGCCCCTCCAGCCTGCCCAGATCGTGCAGCTTCATCCGCTATCCTCTTGAACGCAGAGGGTCCGCCCCCCATAACCCTCCGAAGATATAAAGGACCGCCCGACCGATGGAACCCAGCGCAACCACTCTCGACGCCGCTTTCTGGATCACGTCTCTTGCCATTCTCGTGTTGTTGATGATGTCCGCCTTCTTTTCGGGCAGCGAAACGGCGCTGACCGCCGCCTCGCGCGGCAAACTGCGCGCGGCGACCGACAAGGGCTCGAAGGGCGCCGAGATCGCGCTGCGCATCACCGAGGACAACGAGCGGCTGATCGGATCGGTCCTGCTCGGCAACAACCTGGTGAACATCCTGGCGACCTCGCTGGCGACGGCGATCCTGACGCGGGCCTTCGGCGAATCCGGCGTGGCGCTGGCGACGCTGGTGATGACGCTGCTGGTGCTGATCTTTGCCGAGGTGCTGCCCAAGACCTACGCCATCACCAACCCCGAAACCGCCGCCGCGCGGGTGTCGCCGGTGATCCGGCTGGTGGTGCGCATCTTTGCCCCGGTGGTCGAGGTGGTGCGTGTGCTTGTGCGCGGCGTGCTGGCGATCTTCGGCGTTCAGACCGACCCCGACAGCCACATCCTCGCCGTGCGCGAGGAAATCGCGGGCGCGCTGCAGCTGGGCCATTCCGAGGGGATCGTGGAAAAGGAAGACCGCGACCGCATCCTGGGCGCGCTCGACCTGGGCGAGCGCACGGTGGAAGAGATCATGCTGCACCGTTCGGGCATTGAAATGATCAACGCCGACACCGATCCGCAGGACATCCTGCAGCAATGCCTTGAATCGAACCACACCCGCCTGCCCGTCTATCGTGAGGATCCCGAAAACATCGTCGGCGTGATCCACGCCAAGGACCTGCTGCGCGCGATGTACAAGCTGATGACCGGGACCGAGGGCGCGGGGTTCGACGCGCTCAAGGATTTCCAGATCTCCGAAGTGGCGATGAAGCCCTATTTCGTGCCCGACACCACGTCGCTGGACGACCAGATGCGGCAGTTCCTGCGCCGCCGGACGCATTTCGCGCTGGTGGTGGACGAATACGGCGCGCTGCAGGGGTTGATCACGCTCGAGGACATCCTCGAAGAGATCGTGGGCGAGATCACCGACGAATTCGACCCTTACGGCGACCATCCCGTAAAGCGCGGCGAGGATGGGCATTATTTTATCGACGGCGCCACCACGATCCGCGATTTCAACCGCGCCACCGACTGGAACCTGCCCGACGACGAGGCCAACACCGTGGCGGGGCTGGTGATCCACGAGGCGCAGACGATCCCGACCGTCGGTCAGGTGTTCAGCTTTCACGGCTTCCGGTTCGAGGTGATGGCGCGGGAAAACAACCGGATCACCCGGTTGAAGGTACGGCCTCTGTAGCGGCGCTGCTGCCGCTGTCCTTGGGCAGATCCAGCGACAGGCGGTAGCCGTCCGGTGTGGCCTGCATCGCCATCTGCGCGCCGATCTGATCGGCGGCAGATTCCATCAGCGTCGTGCCGATGCTGACGATATCGCTGGTCTTGGGCGGCGTGCCGCTGTGCAGGCTGCCGACCCCGTTGTCGCTGCATTCCAGATGCAGCGCGCCTGTGTCGCTTTCGGTGACGGTGATCCGCACCTCTCCGGGCCGGCCGGCGGGGAAGGCGTGCTTAAAGGCATTGGCGGCGAATTCGCTGATGATCATCGCGAAAGAGGCCGCGGTGCGGGCGTCGACTTCGACCGCGGCGATCTCGCTGCGGACCTGCACCTTGCGCGGGGCCTGCCCCTTGAGCAATTGCGCCACCCGTTGCAGGTAGGAATCGAGCCGCACCGTGTCGATCCCGTCGGTCTGATACAGCTCGGTATGCAGCTGCGCGATCGACGACACCCGCCGCGCGATCGCGTCGAACGCCTCTTTGGCCTCGGCGCTGGACACCCGGTTGCGGTAGATCCGCACGAAGGACAGCACCGTCTGCAACGAATTCTTCACCCGGTGGTCGATCTCGTCGCGCAGAATGGTTTCGTTGCGCAGGGCGCGGCGCAGTTCCAGCTGCCGCATCACCTGCCGCGCCAGAACCCGCAGCGTATCGCGCTGGGTGTCGTTCAAATGGCGCGGTTTGGTGTCCAACACGCAGAGTGTGCCGATGGTCTGTCCGGTCTCGGTGATCAGCGGCGCGCCGGCGTAGAACCGCACCTTCCCGTCGACATCGCAGCACAAAGGGTTGTCCGCCGTGCGCAGATCGAGCGTGGTGTCGTGGATTTCCAGAATGTCGTCGCTCAGGATCGCATGGGCGCAGATCGACTGGTCCAACGGCGTTTCCGACGAATCCACGCCGACCCTGGCCTTGAACCATTGCCGGTCCTCGTCCACCAACGAGATAAGCGCCATCGGCGTGTCACAGATCCGCGCCACGAGAGAGACGACATCGTCGAACTCTTCCTCGGGGTCGGTATCCAGAACGCCGAACGCATAAAGTTCGGACAGCCGCTGGGATTGCCCAGCCGGGGGCTGTGCCTTCATTGTATGTCCTCGCGTGTCACCCGGCCCACGGTATATCACGGGTTGCACGCAAAAACAGGAAAATCCGGGGCGGTCAGGCGCGCAGGCGTTCCCCTGCCGGATCGAAGGGCGGTTTGTCGAGGATGACGGCACCATGCGGACGCCCCAGCACCATGACCTCGACCCGGTCGCCCGGCGCGGCGTCCTTGACGTATCCCAGCGCCAGCGACTGCCCGACCGAATACCCGTATCCACCCGAGGTGACGCGCCCAACACCTTGACCTTGCTTGAAAATCGGCTCTCCTCCGGTGGCGTCCGCCATGGAAGCGGCCACGTCCGCCTCGTCCAGCGCCAGGATCACCAGCCGTTCGCGCGGGGCATTGTCGATCACCTGCAACAGGGCCTCCTTGTTCAGGAAATCCTTGTCGAGTTTACACAATTGCGCGAGCCCCACCTCCTGCGGCCAGTATTCGGGACTGTATTCGCGGCTCCACGAGCCATAGCCCTTCTCGATGCGCAGCGACATCAGCGCCCGGCTGCCGACCGGACCCGCGCCGATGGCGCGCGCGGCCTCGATCAGCGCGGTGTACAGCCGGACCTGATCGGCGGCGCGGCAATGCAGCTCCCATCCCAGATCGCCGGTAAAGGACACCCGCAGCGCCATCACCTCGACGCCAGCAAGCTCGATCATCTTCGAACGCATAAAGGGAAAATCCGCCGTCTCCAGCGAGGCATTGGTCATCCGCTGCAAGAGCGCGCGTGACTGCGGCCCGGCCACGTTGAAGCCGCACCAGCCTTCGGTCAGAGACATGAATGTCGTGCCAGAAGGCAATGGAACCGAACGGAAAAATCTCTGGTGATAGCGTTCCGCCATGCCCGATCCGATGACCCAGAACTCATCCTCGGCCAGCCGTGTGACGGTGAAATCCCCCGCGATCCCGCCGCGCTTGCCAATGAGCGGCGTCAGGCACGACCGGCCCACGGCGCGCGGCATCCGGTTGGCGAAAAGCGCGTTCAGCCAATCCTCGGCCCCCGGCCCCTTCACCCGGTATTTGGCGAAGTTCGAAATATCGATCACGCCCGCGGTGTCGCGCAGCATCCGGCATTCCTCGCCCACCGGCGCCCACCAGTTCTGACGGGTAAAGCCGTTGGTGTCCTCGACCCCGGGCTGGTCGGCGAACCACAGCGGATGCTCCCAGCCGTAGTTCAGCCCGAATACCGCGCCCATCTCCTTTTGCATCTCAAAGACGGGCCGCGTGCGCACCGGCCGCCCGGCCGCGCGCTCTTCGTTCGGGTAGTGGATGGCGAAACGGTGGGCATACTGGTTCTGAACCCGCGCCTTGGTAAAGGCCTTGTCCGCCCAGGCGCCGAAACGCGCCACGTCCCAGGGGAACATGTCGTACTGCATCTCGCCCTCGACGATCCACTGCGCCACCATCAGCCCCATGCCGCCCGATTGCGAAAAGCCCGGGATGATGCCATTGCAGCAGAAATAGCCCTTAAGCTCGGGCACCGGCCCCAGCAGCACGTTTGAATCCGGCGACCAGATCATCGGCCCGTTGATCACCCGCTTGATCCCGGCCTCGCCCACCACCGGCACCCGGTCGATGGCGCGCATCATGTTGTCCTCGATCCGCTCCAGATCGTCGGCGAACAGCTCGTGCCCGAAGCCCTGAGGCGTGCCGTCCTCGGCCCAGAACCGCATGTCGCGCTCATAGGCGCCCACCAGCAGGCCCTGGCCCTCCTGGCGCAGGTAATATTCGCCGTCCCGGTCCGCGACCGAGGGCAGCCGCCGGTCCATCGCCGCGATCTGCGGGATGGTCTCGGTGACGAAATACTGATGCTCGGTCGGCATCAGGGGCAGCGTGACCCCCGCCAGCGCCGCCACCTCGCGCCCCCAGAGCCCGGCGGCGTTGATCACCCAGTCGGTGCGGATCGCCCCCTTGGGCGTCTCGACGACCCAGGTGCCGTCGGGCTGCTGCACCGTCGCCGTCACCGGGGTAAAGCGATGGATCTCGGCCCCGCGCTTCCGCGCCCCCGCGGCATAGGCGTTTGTCACGCCCGAAGGGTCCACGTTGCCGCCGTCGGGCTCGTACATGATGCAGCGGATGCCGTCGAAATCCACCAGCGGATGCAGCCGCTCGGCCTCATCCCTTCCGATCTGGTGGAAATTCATCCCGTAAAGTTTGGCCTTGGCCGCCTGCAGCATCAGCTGATGCTCGCGGTTCTCAGTCTGCGCCAGGTAAAGCGAGCCGGGCTGGAACACGCCGCAGCCCTGCCCGGTCTCGGCTTCCAGATCCTTGTAGAGCGTCATGGTGTAATGCTGCAGGCGGCTGATATTGGTGCTGTCGTGCAGCCCGTGGATATTGGCCGCCGCGTGCCAGGTCGACCCGCTGGTCAGCTCGTCCCGCTCCAGCAGAACCACATCCGTCCAGCCCAGCTTGGCAAGGTGATACAGGATCGAACATCCGATCACACCGCCGCCGATCACCACCGCCTGGGCATTGCTCCGCATGGCTCATTCTCCCATCTGACCGCCCCACCTAAACCCGGCGCAAAACCCTGCAATCGCCCATTCGCGACATCGCGCGTCGCCCGCGGCCCTCCCCATCTTCTTCTTGGCAGAAATACTCCCGCCGGAGGCATCCGCCCCATGCCCCGGGGCGAGACGGCAATCCAGGAAAGGACGAGCCCATGAAAACCACCACCCGCGTCTGCGTCATCGGCGGCGGCGTCGTCGGCTGTTCGGTGCTCTACCACCTGACCAAGCTCGGCTGGTCCGACGTGATGCTGCTGGAACGGTCCGAGCTGACGTCGGGCAGCACATGGCACGCGGCGGGCGGCTTTCACACGCTCAACGGCGACACCAACATGGCCGCGCTGCAGGGCTATACGATCAAGCTTTACAAGGAACTCGAGGCGATCACCGGCATGTCCTGCGGGCTGCACCACGTCGGCGGCATCACGCTGGCCGACAATGCCGACCGCTTCGACATGCTGCTCGCCGAGCGCGCCAAGCACCGCTACATGGGCCTCGAGACCGAGATCGTCGGCCCCGAGGAAATCGCGCAACTCGCCCCCATCGTCAACACCGACGGCATCCTCGGCGCGCTTTACGATCCGCTGGATGGCCATCTCGATCCCTCCGGCACCACCCATGCCTATGCGCGCGCCGCGCGGATGGGCGGGGCCACGATCGAAACCCATAACATGGTGCACGAGACCAACCAGCGCCTCGATGGCACCTGGGACGTGGTCACCGACAAGGGCACGATCCATGCCGAACACGTGGTCAACGCCGGCGGCCTCTGGGCACGCGAGGTGGGCGCGATGGCGGGCGTCTATCTGCCGCTCCACCCCATGGAGCATCAATACATCGTCACCGACGATATTTCCGAAATTCACGAAAGATCGAAGGAACACCCCCATGTGATGGACCCCGCCGGCGAAAGCTATCTGCGGCAGGAAGGGCGCGGGCTCTGCATCGGGTTTTACGAACAGCCCTGCCGGCCCTGGGCGGTTGACGGCACGCCGTGGACGTTCGGCCATGAACTCTTGCCCGACGATTTCGACAAGATCGCCGACAGCATCGACTTTGCCTACAAACGCTTCCCCGTCCTGGAACGCGCCGGGGTCAAGTCGGTGATCCACGGCCCGTTCACCTTTGCCCCCGACGGCAACCCTCTGGTCGGTCCTGTGCCGGGGATGCGCGGCTATTGGTCGGCCTGCGGCGTCATGGCGGGCTTCAGCCAGGGCGGCGGCGTCGGGCTGATGCTGGCGCAATGGATGACCCAAGGCGAATGCGAGCGCGACGTCACGGCCATGGACGTGGCGCGTTTCGGCGACTGGATCAGCCCCGGCTACACGCGCCCCAAGGTGATCGAGAACTACCAGAAACGCTTTTCGGTCAGCTACCCGAACGAGGAACTGCCCGCCGCGCGCCCCAACCGCACAACCCCGATGTACGACATCTTCGACACGATGGGCGCGGTCTGGGGCCATCAATTCGGGCTCGAGGTGGTCAATTATTTCGCCGAACCGGATGAGCCACGATACGAGACTCCGTCTTTCCGCCGCTCCAACGCTTTCGCCGCCACCGCGCGCGAGGTGGCGGCGGTGCGCAATGGCGTCGGAATCAACGAAGTTCATAATTTCGGGAAATACCGAATTACCGGCGCGGCCGCCCGCGGCTGGCTCGACCGAATCATGGCCGGGCGCATCCCCGCGCCCGGACGCATGTCGCTGACGCCGATGCTGTCGCCCAAGGGCCGGGTGATCGGCGATTTCACCGTGTCGTGCCTGAGCGACACTGAATTTCGCCTGACCGCCTCTTACGGCTCGCAGGCCTATCACATGCGCTGGTTCCTGCAGAACCTGCAGGACGGCGTCGCGGTCGAGAACCTCAGCGACTGCCTCAACGGCTTTCAGATCGCCGGGCCACGGGCGCGTGACGTGCTGGCCGCCTGCACCCGGGACGACGTGCAGGCGATGAAATTCATGGACGTGCGCCGCATGACCGTCGGCCAGACCGATTGCATCGTGCAGCGCGTCAGCTACACCGGCGATCTGGGGTACGAGATTTTCTGCGATCCGATGGCGCAGCGACAGCTCTGGCACACGCTCTGGCAGGCCGGGCAGCCGCACGGAATGCGCCCCTTCGGGATGCGCGCGATGATGTCGCTGCGGCTCGACCGGTTCTTCGGCTCTTGGCTGTCGGAATTCTCGCCCGATTACACCCCCGCCGAAACCGGGCTCGACCGGTTCATCGCCTGGACCAAGCCCGCCGATTTCATCGGCCGCGCCGCCGCCGAGGCCGAACGCGCCATGCCGCCCGCCCGGACCCTGGTGGCGTTCGAGGTCGAGACCGAGGATGCCGACGTCCACGGATACGAGCCGGTCTGGATCGGCGGCACGGTTCAGGGGTTCTGCACCTCGGGCGGATTTTCGCATTATGCGGGAAAATCCATTGCCCTCGCGCTGATTCCCCGAACCCAGGTAAAACCGGGGCTTACGGCGGAAATCGAGATACTCGGGCGCCTCTGCCCCGCACATTTATTGACCGAATCGCTCTTTGACGCGGATGGCACACGTATGCGCGGCTAGGTGATTCGGACCGAATCATGTATGACACACGCATGGGAGGAATTGCCGTCTTAATCCCCGCCGCCGGGTTCGGAACCCGTATGCGTGGGGCCGACAAGCTCTTGCAGCTTGTGGACCGGGTGCCGCTGTTGCGCCGGCAGGCGCAATGCGCACTGGCGGTCGCCGATCATGTCACTGTCACTTTGCCCGATCACGATCATCCGCGCCGCGCGGCCATCGAAGGCCTGCCGGTGCAGATCGTCGCGGTGCCCGACGCCGATCTGGGCATGTCGGCCTCGCTGCGGCGGGGGGTGGCGTATCTGCCGCGAGACATCGACGCGGTGATGATCCTGCCGGCCGATATGCCCGACATCTGCGAACAGGATTTACGTCTTTTGATCAAAGGCTTCCGCGCCTGTCCTCACCCAACTCTGCAGCAAGGCACGACCGAGGACGGCACCCCGGGCCATCCGGTGCTTTTTCCGCGCGACTGCTTCAACGCCATTGCGCAGCTGACCGGCGACCAAGGCGCGCGCGATGTTCTGAGGGCCAATCGCCATCGCGTCCGCTTTGTGGCGCTGCCGGGGAAACACGCGCTGACCGATCTGGACACGCCCGAAGCCTGGGACGCGTGGCGTGCGCTGAACCCGGCGTAGGCCCCTCTACAACTTCAAAAAACGCGCGCAACCCTTTGGGTTTGCGTCCTAATACCGCAAACAGAAAGACGGGGCGATCCGAAGATCGCCCCGCTTCCGTCAGTTCCGGCGCAGACCGCAGCGCCGGAACGGCTGCATATGCGGTAGAGCTTACTTGGTCAGCAGCTGAGCTTCGTGTTTCTTCAGCGACCGGCGGGCCGAGGCATAGGCGTTCAGCCCGTCCGCCTCTGCCAGCTCGGGGAACAGTTCCAGGATTTCCTGGCGCTGCGCGTTGCCGATGCCGTTCAGGCTGTAATCGCCGGGCTGGAAGCTTTCGGTCCAGGCACCGTTCGACAAAACCACCTCGTGGCTGTCGAACATGAAGTGGATGTAGGACACGCCCAGCGTCCGCACCTCGTCCACGCCCTCGAGCCCGATCAGATGCTTGGCCGCGGCCAGCACTTCGCGTTCCTCGAAATAAAGCGCCGTCTTGTCGTTGTTGACCAGAACGCGGTGGTTCGGCGACAGCAGCATGTCATGCTCGGGCAGCCCGTTGCCCAAAGCGCCCTTCTGGATCAGGATCGGTTTCATATGCGGCTTGCGGGCCAGCACATGGCCGGTCAGGTCCTTGCGGCCGACCCAGCGGATTTCCTGGATGCCGTTGTCGCGGGTGATGACCCGGTCGCCTTCGCGCAGATCCTCGACCAGCTTTTCACCCTGAGGCGTGGCGATCAGCGTGCCGGGGGTAAAGCAGGGCACGACCTGTTCGATGTTGAAGAAGTCCATCGTTCCGGTGACGCCGCCCGCGCCGTCGAGGAATTCGACGGTGCCGTCGATGCCGTTCGGGTCGCGGCCCGGGCCGTCATCGTCGGGGCGCACGTCCACCAGACGCCAGTCGGTTCCGCGCTCGCCCGCGCCGCTGAGGTCCAGCGTGTCGAAATCGTCGCCCTCGAAACCGCCCTGCACGGTGTCGCCGATGCCCTCGGACGCGCTGCCAACCACGATGGTGTCGCGATCCGTGCCACCGTCGATCATGTCCACACCGGCGCCGCCGTCGAGCGTGTCGTCGCCCTGGCCGCCGATCAGCGTGTCGTCATCCGCGCCGCCCAGCAGGCTGTCCTCGTCGATGCCGCCGTCGAGGCTGTCGTCGCCCGACCCGCCGATCAGCGTGTCGTCGTCGTCGCCGCCGATCAGCGTGTCGTCACCCAGTGCACCGTCGATCAGGTCGCGGTCGTTTTCCGGCACCGTGTCGATCGCATCGACCAGTTCGAGCGCGGCGAAGTTCGAGCCGTCGATGTAATCGTTGCCCTGCCCGCCATCCAGCGTATCGGACCCGTGCGAGCCGATGATCGAATCGTCACCCTGGCCGCCCATGACGAGGTCATCGTCGATACCGGCGTTGATGGTGTCGTTCTCGCCGCCGCCGTCGATCGTGTCACGGTCGTCGCCGGTGTTGATGATATCGTTGCCGCGGTTGCCCTGAACGCTGTCGCGCCCGTCTTCCTGGTTGGGATCGGCGGTAAAGCCCAGATCGTTCAGCGGTGTGCCCGGTGCAAAGCTGGGATCGTCGCCCTCGTAATCCGAGAAGGTGTCGATGCCCGCGTTGATCACGTCGTCGCCCTGACCGCCGTAGATCGTGTCGGCGCCCTGCACGTCGATGATCGTGTCGTTGCCGGTGCCGCCGTCGACGACATCGTCGTCTATGCCCGGCTCGATCACATCGTCGCCCGCGCCGCCAGAGATCGTGTCGTCGTCGTCGCCCGTGGCGATGCTGTCGGCGCCGCCCGTGCCGGTGATGTCGTCCAGGTCATCGCTGGGATCGGGATCCTCGTCCAGGCCGTCAAGCGGATCGAGCGCCTGATCCGCCGGATCTACCGGGAAGACGTCGGTGTCGATGCGCGGTTCTGCCGGGGCTTCCTCGACGGTCACGTAGACGGTGCCGAAATCGGCCAGACCCTCGGTGTCGACCACCTCGTAGGTAAAGCTGTCGTCGCCCAGGAAACCGGGGTTCGGCGTATAGGTCACGGTGCCATCGCCGTTCAGCACGGCGGTGCCGTTGGCCGGCGTGCCGATCTCGGACACAAAGAGCGGCTGGCCCTCGGGGTCGATATCGTTATCGGTCGGGTTCAGCGTGATCGAGGTGTCAAGCTCGGTGGTCAGGGTGTCGTCGACGGCCACCGGCGGCTCATCGGGATCGGTGTTGACCACGGTGACGATGATCTGGCCCTCGTCGGTGCCGCCGTTGCCGTCGCTTGCGACGTAGGAGATGGTGTCCTCGCCGATATAGTCGAAGTTCGGCGTATAGCTGACGGTGCCGTCTGCGTTCAGCACAGCGGTCCCGTTCGCCGGATCGCCAATGCTGGCGACGGTCACCGGATCGCCATCTGGATCGGTATCGTTGGCGGCCGCGTCGATCACCGTTTCGGTGTTCATGTCCACATCGACGATATCGTCCACCGCGACCGGCGGCAGGTTGTCGTCCTCGGCATCCACGGTCGAGAAATAGACATCCGACACCAGCACGCCTTGCGCCTCGACATCGCCGTTCTCGTAGACGATCTCGATGCGCGACACGGGCCCGGCGATGTTCACCAGAACCGACCCGTCGGCGGCTTCGAATTCGGACGTGCTCGTGCCGGTGGCCGAGCCGCCAGACACGTCGGCGTTGCCCGCGGGCGTCAGGGATACCGGAACGGCGTTGCCATCGGCGTCATAGGCCAGGACGGTGACGTTGTCCTCGAAACCCGCGCCCGGGTCGCCGAAATCGGCCGAGCTGCCGCTTTGATCCACGTCGTTGAGGCGGAAAGACACGTTCTGCACGTTGTCGGTGTACATCGCGTCTGTGCCGCGGAAATCCAGTACCGTGGTCGAGGTGGGCGACACGACGCCGCCGTCGCCACCCTCGCCGAAGAGCTTGAGATGCGAGAACGGATCGAAGGGCTCGCCCTCGGCGACATATCCCTCGACGTCGAAGGTAAAGGCCGAGGCCCCGGCATCCTGCGCCGTGAAGGTGATGTCGACGGCAACCCCGCCGGTGTCCACGGTTGCGGTCACGGCGTCGGGCGCGGTGTCTTCCAGGTTGGCGCCATATGCGCCAAGCGCGGCCCAGTCCAAAATCAAATCAGCCATATCTCGACCCTCTTCACATCAGACGGGGATAATCCCCATGCCGCGAAAGCGGCGACACTGCCTGCGGCACTGCCCAAATCACGTTTGCTCGTCTTGCCTGCAAATCAGCGAAGCGGATCGCGTTATCCTTGCCCACGTCTCGCGTGGGCGAAGAACGCCTTCTGCGGCTTCAACCGGTTCTCCGGTTTCGCATCCCTTCGCATCCTTGCGAATGCCTGACAGTTCAGCGGCCGCCCCCGTGGCCTTGTGTCTTCACCCCCCAGTCGGGCTTGGGAAAGTGATACGTTGCCGGCGCGCGTCGACAAAGGAGAAAATGGCACAAACGTGGTGAAATAAGGCGGAAGGCGCCGCAAATGTGGCCAAAAGATGCCCCGAAAAGTCCTGAAAAATCATGGGATTGTTGCGGTATTGCGAACAGTCGCCGCCGCGCAGCATGCGCTTTGAGGCTCTGTCGCCTGAGGGACCGCAATATCTGGCGGCCCGGCCCATGATCGCGTTTTCATCTGCACAACAATCGCCGCGCTCGCGCCCTTGCCAAATTGTGGCCACGCTTTGGCGGGAAGTCTGGCGGGCTTTGTTCCCTAGCACGAACCAATCGCCATAGCGGTCGCCGATTGGCGACCAAAGCGCCGTTCAAGGCGTCAGGGAACTCCGAATCATTCGCCTAAAATCGTCATGATCCAGCCACATTTCGGGATGCCGGGCAGATGGCTCTGAAAAGACGGCCGCGACCGCCGGACAGACCGGCAACGCAGCATCACCTCGTGAGCGGTGCGAATGATCGGAGCGGTAGGTGACCCGCCGAAAATCGGCTAAGTCATTGGTACCCAAGGCCGGACTCGAACCGGCACGCCCGAAGGGAATTTTTCGTACAATGATACACGGAAAGATCAACAACTGTACATGGCCCCGATCTCAAGGACAAAGCAGCAAAAAGGCATGGAACGGTGACCCGCTAGATAATGGAAGGTGATGTGTGGACACAGTTGAGCGGCTGCTCTGGCCGATAAGCCAAGCCGCGCAAGACCTGCTCAACAGACATTTCGGCAATGCTCAAAAGTTCCAGTCAGTCCACCAGCCAATCCTAAGCGGGACTCCAACCAGATTTTTAGAGCGTCGTCTATTTAATCTGCAACATATCCGGCAGCCTTGAAGAGGTTTCTGCACTCGTTTGGCGGGAAGAGAT
>NZ_JAWHTD010000030.1:0-52504 GCF_032586235.1 Aestuariicoccus sp. MJ-SS9 | reverse complement strand
CGAACAACGGCATGCTGTCGCCCATTGACTATGAGATCAGACAGCAAAAACTGAACGAGGCAGGTGTCTAGGAAATCAGGGGCACCTCAAGCTGAGAACAATCGCCGCGTAAAAGAACCACGGACCGAGCTCAGCGCTTATCCGAGACCAATCCTCGAGCCGAGTTTTTCAACAGCATCTCCACACTGCGGTTCCTTAAAAATAGCTCGGCAGTCTGTCGGTGGCGAATATCGGCTTCGGTCAGCCCCTCCCGTTTCCACAGCCGTTCGACACGGCCATCGCTGACCCGCCAGCCAGCGTCTCTCGGCAAAGCCGCGACAGAACAGTGGCCGTATTCCAAAGGGGGACTGACGGGTGGTCTGACTATGCCGAATTCAAGCTATGTATTAGATAAATAAATGAATTTATAAAAAAGATGGTGCTGCTGGAGAGAATTGAACTCTCGACCTCTCCCTTACCAAGGGAGTGCTCTACCTCTGAGCTACAGCAGCGCCGGGCACCTTTGCGGTGTGGGCGGCTGATTAGACGCAATCGGCGACTCGTGCAAGCGCAATCTGGACCCTTTTTTGCCCCTGCGTTAGAGAGAGGTCATGGAGCGCAAGACATCCCCCGACAAAAAGCCCGGCGCGGATCGGGACGCGCGTCTCAAGGCGGCGCTGAAGGCCAATCTGGCGCGGCGCAAGGCGCAGGCGCGCGCGCGGGCCGAGACCGGGCCGCGGGACGAGGCGCAAGAGCAGGACAAGGACCAGAACTGAATGGATTCGATCGTAGTCACCGGCGGCAACGCCCTGAAGGGCCGGATCCCGATCGCGGGGGCCAAGAACGCCTGCCTGACGCTGATGCCGGCCACGCTGCTTAGTGAAGAGCCGCTGACGCTGACCAATGCGCCGCGGCTGTCGGACATCCGCACCATGACGACCCTGCTGCAATCGCTGGGGGCCGAGGTGCAGGGGCTGCAGGAGGGGCAGGTGCTGGCCATGTCGAGCCATGCCCTCGACAACCACACCGCCGATTACGACATCGTGCGCAAGATGCGGGCGTCGATCCTGGTGCTCGGCCCGCTCTTGGCGCGTGACGGGCATGCGGTGGTGTCGCTGCCTGGGGGCTGCGCCATCGGGGCGCGGCCGGTCGATCTGCATCTGCGCGCGCTCGAGGCGATGGGGGCCGAGCTCGATCTGCGTGACGGCTATGTGCATGCCAAGGCCCCGTCGGGCGGGCTGCGCGGCGGCACGGTGGATTTCCCGCTGGTGTCGGTGGGTGCCACGGAAAACGCGCTGATGGCGGCGACGCTCGCCAAAGGCACGACCGTCATCAACAACGCCGCGCGCGAGCCCGAGATCGTCGATCTGGCCGAGTGCCTGCGCAAGATGGGCGCGCAGATCGAGGGCGACGGGACCCCGACCATCACGGTTGAGGGTGTCGACCGGCTGGGTGGCGCGACACACCGGGTCGTGACCGACCGGATCGAGCTGGGCACCTACATGCTGGCCCCGGCCATCTGCGGCGGCGAGGTCGAATGCCTGGGCGGCGAGATCCGGTTGCTGGAGGCCTTTTGCGAAAAGCTGGACGAGGCGGGGATCTCGGTGGAAGAGACCGACGACGGGCTGAAAGTGGCGCGCAGGAACGGCCGCGTAAAGGCCGTCGACGTCACGACCGAACCCTTCCCCGGCTTTCCCACCGATCTGCAGGCGCAGATGATGGCGCTTTTGTGCACCGCCGAGGGCAAGTCGGTGCTGGAAGAGAAGATATTCGAGAACCGCTTCATGCATGCGCCGGAACTGATGCGCATGGGGGCGCAGATCGACGTGCATGGCGGCACGGCCACGGTGTCAGGGGTCGACAAGCTGAAAGGCGCGCCGGTGATGGCGACCGATCTGCGGGCCTCGGTGTCGCTGATCCTTGCCGGGCTCGCGGCCGAGGGTGAGACCGTGGTCAGCCGGGTCTATCACCTCGACCGGGGCTATGAGCATGTGGTGCGCAAGCTGTCCGGCGTGGGCGCGCAGATCGAACGGGTGAGCGGATCATGACCCAGGACGCGCGGTTCGAGGACGGGGCCGAGCGGCCCTTGCAGCTGGTGGCGATGGACCCGGACGATCTGTCGGTGCTCTCGGCGCTGGTGCAGGACGCGGTCTTTCCGATCACCGAAATGACCTGGTCCGCGCGCAAACGGCGGCTGGGGTTCCTGGTGAATCGTATGCGCTGGGAAGATGCGCCCAACGCCGAAGCGCGGGGGCGCAGGCCCGAGCGGGTGCAATCGCTCCTGGTGATCGAGAACGTGCTGGGCGTGGCCAGCCAGGGGGTGGACCGCTCCGACAAGGACACGATCCTTTCGGTGCTCAGCCTGACCTTCGAGCCGGGCGAGGATGCCGAAGGCTATGTGGTGCTGACGCTGGCGGGCGACGGGGCAATCCGCGCCCAGGTCGAGGCGCTCGAGGTCGCTTTGCGCGATGTGACGCGGCCCTATGCAGCGGTGTCGGGCAAGGCCCCTCGGCATCCGGATTAGGATTGAGCGCCGCTCGTAAAAAACACGTATAGAGAGACTGAGGTTCCTGTGCTACCCTGCGGATCCGCTTGCCCGCGCCATGCCGCACGGCAAGCGGAATTTGCGTGAAGTTACGATTTTTGCCTTTTTTTTCAATTCTTTGATTGCACAAGGAAATCTAATGACCTCAGCTCCCAACACAACGCCCGCGCCCGGATGGGTGGGCGGCTTTGCCCAGTCGAACCCGGCCTTCGCCTATCCCGACCCGGACCTGTCCTCGCTGCCGATGCTGGACAACATGGCCAATATCGACAAGCTCGACCGGTGCCAGGATGTGCTCTGGCCGGAATTCAGCTGGCAGACGGTGCCGGGCGACGAAGACACGCGCTGTTATCAGATGTTCGCGCCCGATATCTCGCGCATCGGTTATACGAACGAGGGCCGCGTCTATTCCATCATCTGCCCGCAGCAGGGGGCTTATTCGCCCAGTTTCGGGGTGCTGAACGTCGAGGTCACGGTCACCGGCCAGCGCGGCTGGGTGGACGAGAACACCAAGACCATGGCGGCGGACATGTCCGTTCAGGGCAAGGTCTGGTTCAGCCCCAGCGCCAAGGAAAAGGACTGGTCAAGCTTTTGTGGAAGGCGCTCGACGCCACGGGGCTGCCCTTTCCCGATTGCAAGGCCAACGCCATCGCCATCCAGACCCATCATCGGGGCGAACCGGATCAGCTGATCTTTCCGGTGCGGTCCGGGGTGTCGGATCTCTTCAAGAACCCGGATTTCGCGCTGCATTACGACGTGGCCTGGGACGTCGCCAATGTCGAGGTCGAGATCGGCGGGATCATTCCGCACGACAGCGAGATCGTGAACGATTTCAACGCGATGATCATGGATATCTTCAACCTGGCCAAGGGCAACATCCTGCGGCAGGGCAATCTCTTGTCATGGAACGTCTGGTTCACCGCGCCGCAGGTCGTGGACGGTGAGGAATGGCGCAACCACGCGGAATATTGGCGTCACTCCATCGACACCGACCACGGCAGCCCCGACGGCCCCGGCACCGATCCGCGGCATTTCGACGGCTCTCCGTTCGACGCGGGCGAGAACATCGTGTAATATGAGATGGAGAAGCTTTGGGAATTCCTGAAAAAGCATCACATCAGCCTGCTGGGCTGACCGGCAGGGCTGGGGCGCTCTAGAGGTCGATCTCCAGCACACCCCCCGGTTCCGCGGCGCGGGATTGGCAGAGGATGATGCGGCTCTCGCGCTGGCGGCGCGAGAGCACGAAATCGCGGTGCTCGGCCTCGCCCGAGATCAGCCCGCACTGGCAGACCCCGCAGATGCCGTCGCTGCATTTCACATCCACATGAACCCCGGCGCGCGCCAGCGCATCGGTGGCGGTCTCATCCGCCCCGACCGCGATCTCGCGCCCGTCCTTCAGCCGCAGCGTGAAGGGGTGGTTTTCATATTCCGGCACCTCGGGCACCGAGAAATATTCCAGATGCCGGGCGTCGTCGGGGAAGCCCGCGGCTTCGGCGGCCTCGATCACCGCCTGCATGTAGCGGTCCGGCCCGCAGGTGTAGACATGCCATCCGTCGCGATGCCCGGCCATGACGGCGGCCAGATCGCAGCGCGTGCCTTCGTCCGACACGTGCAGATGCACGTTGTCGGCCCAGGGCATTGCGGCCAGATCGTCCAGAAACCCGGCCCTGGCGCGGTTCGGCACCGAATAACGCAGCGCAAAGGGCCGGTTCAGCGCGTGCAGCCGGTGCGCCATGGCGATCATCGGCGTGATGCCGATGCCCCCGCCCATCAGCAGGCTGAACGCCGCGTCCTCGATCAGCGGGAATTGGTTGATGGGTTTCGAGACGAAGACCTTGCGTCCCGGCGTGAAAATCCGATGCAAAAGCTTCGATCCGCCGCGCCCCATGTCCTCGCGCAGCACGGCAATCTGATAGGTCGAGCGGTCGGCGGGATCGCCCGACATGGAATACTGCCGCAGAAACTCCGGCGCGACCACGATGTCGAGATGCGCACCCGCCTGCCATTCCGGCAGATCGCCGCCATCCGGCGCGCGGAATTCGTATTTCGTGACGCCCTCGGCCATGGCTTCGGCCTTGGTCACCTCGAGCCGGATCACCGGGCTGTCGGCGTCGTTGGTGTAGCGGTGCAGGACAGACGTGTCGCCGGCCGCCAGCCGACGCTGGTATTCCTCGGCGGTGACCAGCGCCTGATAGGCCTCGATCCCCGCCTCGCGGTCCATCGGATAGGGGTAGGGATGCGGATGCGGGGCCAGCGGGGCGGGGTAGACGGCAAGGGTCTGATCCTCGTAGCGCAGGTCGAGGTCCTTTTGCAGCCCGCGCGCGTTCACGGGCTTGTCGGTCGGGCGATAGGCCCCGTCCTCCTGCAGCTCCAGATCCCACCACCATTTTTTGACCGGGTTCAGGCTGCCCCGGTTCGCCGCGTCGTCGAGCCGCGCCAGCAGCGGCGCGGCGCCGGGCATGTGCATCGCCGCCCATCGGAACGGGGCCTCGGCGAACACGCCTTCCAGGTTCCACGGGCAGGTCTTCATACAGCGCCCGCACATCGCCCCGCCTTCGGTGGTGATGCGGTAGGTGGCGCATTTCTGGCTGTCGGATTTCCAGATCTCGTAGCCGTTGAACATCAGCTTGGGCCCGGCGGTGATCGCCCCCGAAGGGCATTCGCGGGCGCATTTGTTGCAGGCCTCGCAAAAGGCCTGCAGGCCAAAGTCGATGGGCCGGTCATGCGCCAGCGGCATGTCGGTGGTCACGACGCCGGATTTCAGCCGCGGTCCCAGGAAGGGGTTCAGGATGACCTCGCCGATGCGGCTGACCTCGCCCAGCCCGCTGAGCAGCAGCAAAGGCGGTTGCAGCACCTCGCCATCCATCACGCTATGCGCCTTGGCCGAATAGCCCATTGCGCGGATCTGCGCCGCGATCACCCCGCCCAAGAGCGAAAACCGCAGGTAGGCGCGCATGGATTGCGCGACGCTGATCCAGTCGTCGCCCGACGCGCCTTCCATCGTCTCGAACCCCTGGTCGACGATCATGCTGATCGCCTGGTCGTGGGGCGGGTCTATGGCTGCGCCGGTGGCGTCGTGGCTGTACCAGGTCCAGTCCGGGCAACGGCTGATCCCCACCGCGTCGACGCCGAGGAAATAGCTTGCCGCCTTGATGTTCGCGGCGGCGCTGGCGGCATCCGTAGGGTGCGCCTTTGGCGCACCGTCCCCGTCCTGCAACAGCACGAACGCCCCGAGCGCCCGGCGCTGCGCCATCGACGGCGCGGCCTTGCGCGCGTAATGCCCGCCCTTCGCGCCCTCCTGCAGCGCCTTGCCCATGTCGCCGAACTGTGCGCGCGCGAACATGTCCGTGCGCTTGGGCACGCGCGGCACGTTGGGCTCGTCGATGAAGGTGGTGGGCCGCTCGACCCGTTTCAGCGTCTCGAATGGATGCGGACCGTCGGCAAAGCGGCGCTTGGCAAAGGGGTCTTGCGTGCGGGCGGATTTGGCCGACGCGGTGCCCAGCCACCACGACGGGCCGCGCAGCGGCGACCACGGCTGTTCGGCCATCGGGCGCAGCGGGCGGTCGTGGGCCATCTCGAGCGGGGTCGACACCGCCGCCACCCCAAAGCGCGGCCCGACCCAGGGTGCGATCAACGCGCCGTCCTCGACCGTCGCCAGCCCCGCCGCGACCGCCAGTTGGTTGAGGTCGAGATCGCTGGAACTGGCCGAATGCGCCTTGGCGTCCCAGCCCAGCAGGCGGATGTAATTGGCGATGACGACGGCGGTCTCGGTGGCGCGCAGCGCCGCGCGCTCGGCCTGGGCGTCGCGGATCCAGTCATAGCCGGGCTCGGACAGGTCGGGATCGCGCGGATATTCGTAAAGAAACACGATGACATGCGCATGGGTGGCGATGGACGAGGGCGGGGCCTCCATCGACTCTCTCAGATCGGCCATGATCATGTCGATCCCCGAGGCCAGCGTCTTGGTCTGCCGGGTCCTCAGATCACGCGCCAGCGCGTCGATCCCGGGATTGAGCACCGGCGCCGCCAGCCGCGACGCGCCGGGCAGGGGGCCGCAGCCCGCCATAGAGGCGTCCGAGAAATAGACGAAGGATTTCAGGTGGTTGGCGCGCTCCTGATGGTCGTCCGGGATGTCCGACCGCCCCTTGTTCACCAGCCCGTCGCGGATCGCATCCATCATCGCCTGATGGCCGGCCATGGCGTTGACGATGCTTTCCGGGTGGTCGGGGCGCTCGAAGCTCAGCGGCCGGAACGGCGGCACCGCGCCCAGGTCGGGCATCGGCCCGCGCCGCAGCCGCTCAAGCGCATAGGGGCCCAGATGCACCGGCCGGTTCCGGTCCGAGAAGAAGCGCAGCGTCATGTCCTGTCCTTTTACCGAAACCATGCGGGATGCGCGGGGCGGGGGCAAGCGGCCTTGGCTTGAGACCGGCGCGCCCGCGCGATAAGAGGCGGGCGAAACGCTGCAAGGATTCTGCCGATGCCTGTCTTCCTGAATGCCGCCGACCCCGGTTTCGAGACCGCCTTCGCCGTGCTGCTGTCGGCCAAGCGCGAGGAAAGCACGGATGTGGACGACGTCGTGGCGGGCATCATCGCGGATGTGCGCGCGCGCGGCGACGCCGCCGTGCTGGAGCTGACAGCGCGGTTCGACCGGCTGACGCTGACCGCCGACCGGCTGCGCTTTACCCCCGACGAGATCGCGGCCGAGGTGGCGCGTGTGCCCGAGGCCGAGCGTCAGGCGCTGGAACAGGCCGCCCAACGCATCCGCGCCTATCACGTGCGCCAGATGCCCGACGACGCCGAATGGACCGACCCCGACGGCGCGACGCTGGGCTGGCGCTGGACGCCGGTCTCGGCGGCGGGCCTTTACGTGCCCGGCGGGCTGGCGAGCTACCCCTCCAGCGTTCTGATGAACGCGGTGCCGGCCAAGGTGGCCGGGGTGCCCCGTCTGGCGATCACGGTTCCGACGCCCGACGGCGTCGTCAACCCGCTGGTCCTGCTGGCGGCGCAGATTGCAGGGGTGGACGAGATCTATCGCATCGGCGGCGCGCAGGCGGTGGCGGCGCTGGCCTACGGCACCGAAACCGTCGCGCCGGTGGACAAGATCACCGGGCCGGGCAACGCATTCGTGGCGGCAGCCAAACGCCGGGTCTTCGGCAAGGTGGGCATCGACATGATCGCCGGGCCGTCCGAGATCCTGGTGATCGCCGATGGCGACAACGATCCCGACTGGATCGCGCTCGACCTTTTGAGCCAGGCCGAACACGACGAAAGCGCGCAATCGATCCTGATCACGACCGATGCCGAATTCGGCGCAAAGGTCGCGCAGGCGGTCGACAAGCGGCTGGAGACGCTGGAACGGCGCAAGATCGCCGGGGCCAGCTGGCGCGACTTCGGCGCAATCGTCACCGTGGGTGACCTGGATCAGGCGGCGGCACTCACCGACCGCATCGCGCCGGAGCACCTGGAGCTCTGCGTCGCCGACCCAGGCGCGCTATCGGAAAAGATCACACATGCGGGCGCGATCTTTCTGGGCCAATGGACGCCCGAGGCCATCGGCGACTATGTCGGGGGGCCCAACCACGTGTTGCCCACCGCGCGGTCGGCGCGGTTTTCCTCGGGCCTCTCGGTGCTGGACTTCCTGAAACGCACCACGCTCGCGCGCATGACGCCCCAAGCCTTGCGCGCCATCGGCCCCGCCGCCGAAACGCTGGCCCGTTCCGAAAGCCTCGAGGCGCATGGGCTGAGCGTCACCGCGCGGCTGGACAAGCTGAACGGCTGACCCCCCTGCGCCCGGAAATTTAACCAAATTTCCGGTCCGTTTTCTTTGCAAGAAAACGGCCTCACCCGTCCGCCGGTGCGTCGGTGACCGGCTGTGGCAAGTCCGCCGCGGGTTTGACCAGCATCAGAATGGCTTCTTCGCTGCGGTAATACCCGTTGTGAACCTCGCTCAGACGGAAGAGCAACCCGCGCGGAATGCGCGGGGACACGGTGTCGGGAAAGATCCGTTTCAGCCGCGGCCGTTCGATCAGCCCGTGACGTTCCTCGATCGGAATGGGGACCTTGGAGCCCATGAAATCGTTCGGAAACACCACGTCCACCCAGTTCCGGATCCGGGTGGGCGCGGTATAGAACTTGCGGATTTCGGCTTCGATCAGCGGCTCGCGCTGGGCGAGCGTCCCTATGGCCGTCCCCCAGGTGATCAGCGTCGTCCCCGCCAGACGCTGGCCGTATTCCGCAAGAGCGTCGATCGCAATCGCGCCGCCGAGCGAGTGCGCCACGACGTAGACCTCGTCATAGGCCACATCGCCGCTCCGTCCATGCACGTGATCGAGCAGCGCCAGCACCCTTTTTCGGGCTTTCGCGCGCACCCCCATCTGGTCCTCGCCCATCGGGTCGTCGCGCAGATAGGCCTTGGTGAAGGCCGATATGTTGGAAATCCCCTCGAACCGCCCCAGAGTCAGAAGCCCGGCCAGAAACACGCTCACCGGCCAGTCGTTGATCTGCTTTGCCCACTCCGTGAAGGGTCCGGTGATCCCCAGAAGGTCGGTCAGGTTCGTGATCGCCTTCGGCAACTCGGCGTCGCCCGCGGCGACGGATTTCAGCAGCACCACCACGACAATGGCGTACCAGATGATCAGCGACAGACCGGCGATGATCATCGCCACCATGGTGCGGACCGGGAATTCGCCGCGCAAGAGCGCCTTCATCAGCCCGCCCGTCATCCAGTAGGTCACCAATGTGAAACCACGGCTAAAGCGCTGCCAGGGCGATTCCCCGCTTCGGTCCGGCACCAGGTCGGCCCAGTATGCCTCGTAAAGATCGAGCACCACCTCACCTTCCCCCTGCCGCCCTTTCGCGGTCACGGTGGTCACGTTCATCCCGCTGCTGTCGTCGGAATCCGCGGCCGAACTTTCCCATCCATCGGTGTAATGCAGCAGCGACTGGACCAACTGATCGCGCGCGGCCAGCTGTTCGCGGCGGGTTAAGCTCGGGACGAGAAGAATGGCGCGGCGGGTCATGAAATTCCCCTTGAAATGCATATCTAACGAGATCGACCGTATCACGGATACCGTAAAGATTGAACGCCCAATGGTTGTGCTACCTGTGCAGGACGAAAGCCCGATTGTGGCGGGTGCGCAGTTGCAGTACGCCTAGGGAAACCGCCCGCGGATCGACGCCCATGACCAGAATTGCCCATATCGAACTGGACGACGCCAATCTGCCGCCGCCCACGCCCGAGATCGAACAGGAACGCCGTGTGGCGATGTTCGACCTGATGGAGGACAACACCTTCGTCCTTCCTGCCAAGCCCGACCGCCCGGTGCCCGAGGGGCCCTACAACGTCGCCCTGTCGATCCGGGAAAAGCGGCTGGTCTTCGATATCACCACCGCGCAGGACGAAAAGGCGGCGGAATTCCACCTGTCGCTGTCGCCCTTCCGCCAGGTGGTCAAGGATTACTTCCAGATCTGCAAATCCTATTTCGAAGCGGTCAAGACGCTGCCGCCCAGCCAGATCGAAACCATCGACATGGCCCGGCGCGGCATCCACAACGAGGGCGCGCGCATCCTGCAGGAACGGCTCGACGGCAAGGCCGAGGTCGACGACGCCACCGCGCGCCGGCTCTTCACGCTGATCTGCGTGCTGCATTTCGGGGGCTGAGCGTGGCTGACCTGCCTCAGTCGGTCCTTTTCTGCTGCGATCACAACGCCGTCCGCTCGCCCATGGCCGAAGGAATCATGAAACAGCTCTACGGCTTCGACACCTATGTGCAATCCGTGGGCGTCGTGAACGATCTCGAGATCGACGGCTTCGCCATCGCCGTCTGCGCCGAGATCGGGATCGAGCTGTCGCGCCACCGCGCACGCAGCTTCGAAGAGCTTGAACAGATGGGCGAGGCGCTGTCGGGCTTCGATCTGATCGTCGCCCTGTCGCCCGCCTCGCAGCGCGCCGCACTCGAACTCACCCGCTTTTATCACCTCACCGTGGAATACTGGCCGATCATGGACCCGACCGGGATCGGCGAGACGCGCGAACAGAAACTCAACGCCTACCGCCAGACCCGCGACCAGCTGGTCGCTCGTCTGCGCGGCAAATGGGGGGCCTCCCAATGACCACCGGATCGCTCATCGCGCGCTATTTCGACGCTTTCAACCGCAAGGACCGGGCGGGGATGCTCGACTGCCTGTCCGAGGACGTGGCCCATCACGTCAACGAAGGCCGGGTGCGGCTGGGCAAGGCCGCCTTCGCCGAATTCTGCGACCACATGGACCGCTGCTATGACGAGACGCTGACCGAGCTGGTGCTCTTCGAGGCCGAAGACGGCGCCCGCGCCGCGGCGGAATACATGGTCAACGGCGCCTACCTTTCCACCGACGAGGGCCTGCCCGAAGCGCGCGGCCAGAGCTACCGCCTGCCGGCCGGGTCGTTCTTTTCCGTCGACGGCGGCAAGATCACTCGCGTGGTGACCTATTACAACCTCGCCGACTGGATCCGGCAGGTGCGCTGATGCGGGTCGACGTGCTGACTGGCCCGGCCCTCGACGCCGCCCTGGACGATGTGGCGCGGCTGCGGCTCACGGTCTTCGCCGACTGGCCTTATCTCTACGACGGCGATCTGGACTACGAACGCCGCTATCTGCAAACCTATCGCGACAGCGCCGATGCGGTGCTGGTCGGCGCCTTCGACGGCGCACGCCTCGTCGGGGCAGCGACCGGCACCCCGATGGAGGATCACGCCGACGATTTCGCCAGCGCCTTCGCCACGACGGATCTTGCGCTGAACGACATCTTCTACTGCGCGGAATCCGTGCTTCTGCCCGACTATCGCGGCCGGGGCATCGGTCACCGTTTCTTCGACCTGCGCGAAACCCACGCCCGCGCGCTGGGCCGACGGTACAGCGCCTTCTGCGCCGTCATCCGCCCCGACGACCACCCCTTGCGTCCCGCCGGATACGCCCCGCTCGACCCGTTCTGGCAAAAACGCGGCTATGCCCCTCTGCCGGGCGTCACCGCGCGCTTTCGCTGGAAAGACCGCGACCAACCCACCGAGACCGACCACGATCTTCAATTCTGGACACGCCGCCTCTAAGAAAAACCGCCTCCGTCTTCATTGATCCATAAATATCCCGGGGGTGTGGGGGCTGGCCCCCACTTGAACCCGCGTGTGGGGGCTGGCGCCCACTCCGACATCCGCCACAGGACCTGACCCATGAAAATCGCAACCGCCGCCTACGCAATGGACTTTCTCGACAATTGGCAGGCCTATGCCGACAAGCTCGGCCGCTGGGTCGGCGAGGCGGCGGGGCAGGGGGCCGAGCTGCTGGTCTTCCCCGAATACGGCGCGATGGAGCTGGCCACACTTGCGGGGCGCGACGTGGCGCTCGACCTCGAAGGCTCGCTCCACGCCGTCAGCGCGCGCATCGACGAGGCCGACGCGCTGCATTCCGATCTGGCCACGCGCCACGGTGTGCACATCCTCGCCGCCTCTGGCCCGGTCTTCGACGACGCGCTCGGCCCGCGCCCGGTCAACCGCGCGCGGCTCTTCACGCCGACGGGCGCATGCGGAATTCAGGACAAGCAGATCATGACCCGGTTCGAGCGCGAAACCTGGCATGTTGTCCCCGGCGGCCCGCTGCAGATCTTCGACACGTCGCTGGGCCGGATCGGCATCCTGATCTGCTATGATTCCGAATTCCCGCTGTTGGGCCGCGCGCTGGCCCAAGCGGATATCATCCTTGTCCCCTCCTGCACCGAGGCGCTGACCGGCTACAGCCGCGTGCGCATCGGCGCCATGGCCCGGGCGCTTGAAAATCAATGCGTTACGGTCATGGCCTCGACCGTGGGGCCCTGCGACTGGTCCGAGGCGGTGGATCAGAACACCGGGATGGGCGGCGTCTTCGGCCCGCCCGACATCGGCTTTCCGCCCACCGGCATCCTGGCCGAGGGCGTTCTGAACCGGCCCGGCTGGACCTATGCCGATGTCGATCCGGCAAGGATCGCCCATGTCCGCCGCGACGGCGTCGTTCTCAACCGCAGCCACTGGACCGAGCAGACCGACCGCATCGGCGCCATCCGCACCGAGATGCTGCGCTGATTTGGCCCTTGAAAAATGGCGAAAATGGCCCCATATGCTTGCGCGTCCTGCATCCTGGCAGGGCTTTTGACGAAGGAGAGACCATGGCCAAGGAAGATACGCTCGAATTTCCCGGTGTCGTGAAGGAACTCCTGCCCAATGCGACGTTTCGGGTCGAGCTTGAGAATGGCCATGAGATCATCGCACACACGGCAGGCAAGATGCGCAAGAACCGCATCCGCGTTCTGGCTGGCGACAAGGTTCAGGTGGAAATGACGCCGTACGACCTGACGAAGGGTCGGATCAACTATCGCTTCAAGTGAGGTGGCCGGCCCCGACCGCCCGCGCCTGATCCTCGGATCGGGCAGCCCGCGCCGTGCCGAACTGCTGGCGCAGCTTGGTATCACGGCCGATGACGTGCGTCCGCCCGACATCGACGAAGACCCCCTGAAAAACGAATTGCCGCGGCTCTATTGCGCGCGGCTGGCCCGGGAAAAGGCTTTGGCCGTGACGGCAGGGCCCGATGAAATCGTGCTGTCCGCCGACACCACCGTCGCCATGGGCCGCCGCATCCTGGGCAAACCGCGCGACGCGGGCGAGGCGGCGGAATTCCTGACCCGCCTTTCGGGCCGCCGCCACCGGGTGATCACCGCCATCGCCGTGCGGCGGGGCGACAGGCTCTGGCAGCGCGACGTGGTCAGCGCGGTCAAGATGAAGCCGCTCGGCAACGAAGAGCTCAACGCCTATCTGGCCAGCGAGGACTGGCGCGGCAAGGCGGGCGGTTACGGCATTCAGGGCATGGCGGGGGCCTTCATCCCCTGGATCAGCGGCTCTTATACCGCGGTGGTGGGTCTGCCGCTGGCCGAGACGGCGAATCTGCTTTGCGCCGCCGGCTATCCGCTTTACAAGCCCGCCGCATGAAGGGCTCGACCATCGCATTGGATCATCTGAACGGCGCCGAAGCGGCGGCGCTGGTCGTTGACGGCGTGCTTCAGGACGTGCTGATCGACACCGATCTGCCGCGCCCCGGCACGATCTACCGCGGCATCGCCGACCGCCCCGTAAAGGGCCAGGGCGGCATGTTCCTGACCACTCCCGACGGCAAGGCCTTTCTGCGTCAGGTCAAGGGTCTGGCCCCGGGCCAGCCGATCCTGGTGCAGGTCACCGGCTATGCCGAGCCGGGCAAGGCCATTCCGGTCACCACCCGCATCCTTTTCAAGTCGCGCTACGCCATCGTGACCCCCGGCGCGCCGGGGCTGAACATCTCGCGCCGGATCAAGGACGACGATTTGCGCGACGCGCTGCTTGAGGTGGCCCATTCCGAGATGACCGGCGACGCCGGGCTGATCCTGCGCTCCTCCTGCGACGGGGCAGACCCGGACGACATTGCCGACGACATCCGCGCCATGGCGGGGCTCTGCGGGCAGGTCATGGCCGATACCGAGGGCGCCGCCGAGACGCTGGTCGAAGGCGACGGCCCCCATGCGCTGGCCTGGCGCGAATGGACGGATCCGGCCGATGTGGACGCCGAGCCCGGCAGCTTCGCCCGCCACGGCATCGATGGCATGCTCGACGGGCTGCGCCGCGCCGCCGTGCCGCTGGGACCAAGCGGTACGATGGTGATCGAACCGACCTCGGCGCTGGTGGCGGTCGATATCAACACAGGCGGCGACACCTCGCCCGCGGCGGGGCTCAAGGCCAATCTTGCCGCGTTTCGCGATCTGCCGCGTCAGCTGCGGCTGCGGGGCCTGGGCGGGCAGATCGTCGTCGATCCCGCCCCCTGCCCGAAAAAAGACCGCCGCCAGATCGAGCAGACCCTGCGCGCGGCGCTGAAAAAGGACGCCACCGAAACCATCGTCGCGGGCTGGACCCAGCTCGGCCTGCTGGAGATTCAGCGCAAGCGTGACCGCGTGCCGATCCGGAGGATCCTGACATGAGCTGCCCGATCTGCGCCCGCGACGGCGACCCGAAATACCGCCCCTTCTGTTCCAAACGCTGCGCCGACATCGATCTGGCGAAGTGGATGACCGGCGGCTATGCCATTCCCTCCGACGATCCCGAGGACATGGAAGAGGCCGCCGACGCCGCGATGCGCGCCCTCGACACTCCGCAAAAACCGCACTGACCCCGCACTTAAAGGACCCGGCCCATGTTCGCCCCCGATCTGCTGGAGCATATCCGCGCGCGTTTCGCCCATGTGGAAAGCTGCCCTTTCACCGGGCCGCGCGTCTTCTTCGAGAACGCGGGCGGGGCGCTGACGTTGAATTCGGTGGTGGCGACCTCGGCCAAATTCGCCGCAATCCCCGACAACCAGGGCCGCGACAACCCGGCCGCCCAGGCGTTGGTCGGGATCATCGACCAGGCCCGCGCCGGCATGCGCGATTTCTTCAACGCGCCCGAGGGTCAGATCTTTGTCGGCGAAAGCGGCACCGAGCTGCTCTTCCGTCTGATTGCCGACGCCTGCCTGGCCAGCGCGCCGGGGGTGGTGCTGGGGTCGACCGTCGAACATCCCGCCTCGCGCAGCGCCTGCACGCGCTGGGCGGCGGTCGCGGGAATGGACTATGTCCAGGTCCCGCATGACGACGCGCGCGGGCTGGTCACCGCCGAGGCCTATGCCCGACACGTCACGCCCGATGTGCGCGTGGCGACGATCCTGCACACCTCGCCCGTCACCGGCATGGCGATGGACGTGGCCGGCATCGCCGCCGCGATCCGGGCCAAGGCCCCGGACGCGATCATCATCGTCGACGGCATCCAGCACGCCAGCCACGGCCGGATCGACATCGCGGGTTATGGCATCGACGGCTATGTCATCTCGCCCTACAAGGTGTTCTCGCGGCACGGCTACGGCGTGGCCTGGGCCTCGGACCGGCTGACCGCGCTGCCGCATGACAACCTGGTGGGCGGGCCGGAACATGCCTGGGAACTGGGCACCCGCGACACCGGCAGCTATGCCACCATGTCCGATGTGGTGGGCTATTTCGACTGGCTGGGCAGGCAGTTCAGCGAAGCCGAAGACCGCCGCGCCCGGATCGAGGCGGCGGGGGCGGCGATCCACGCCCACGAGGCGGCGCTGGTCAGCGCGATGCTGCATGGCACCGGCAATCTGCCCGGTCTGGACGAGTTGCCGGGGGTGCACATCGTGGGCGGCGTGGACAATGCCGCGCGCGAAGGGTTGGTTTGTTTCTGGGCCGAGGGCCGCGCGTCCGCCGATCTGGTCGCTGCCCTGCGCGACGAGGGCATCCGGGTGCACATCCGCAAGAACGACCATTACTCCGGCAATATCCTTGGCCCGCTGGGGCAGGCGGATGCGGTGCGCGTGTCGCTCTGCCACTACAATTCCATGGCCGAGGTGCGGACGTTCCTGGCGGCGATGCAGCGCATTCTTGCCGCCTGACACGACGCGCATCACAGCCCCGGATCGGGTCCGGGGCCTCTTGGTGCGCTAGAACCGAACCAGACCGGCGTGAAACCAGGTCAGCAGGTCGATCACCGACCAGACCGGCCGCCCTGTTTTCGAAGCGATCTCAGCGGCATAGGGCCCCATGTTCGTGCATTCCAGCACGATGCCGCCCACATGGGGATGCGCCGCGACCAGCTGCTCCGCCGCGTCGATCACGTCGCTTCGCGCGCGCGCCGCGTCCCAGTCGGCGCGGTCCTCGAGGATGGTGCGCGCAAAGACGCCTGCGGGGTCGCATCCCGCGATGGGCGGCGCCTCGGCGATCCCGGCGGCGGCCAGATGCGCCCCGGTCAGATGTTCTGCGCTGATGGTCACGATGCCGGGCACCTGCCCGGCGGGCAGCATCCGCGCCACCACGGGCACCAGCGACAGCGCCGAGGCGGCAACTGGCACCCCCAGCTCGCGCGCGAGGTCGGCCTGCAACGGGCCAAGAAAGCCGCAGCTTGTCCCGATCCCTGTGCAGCCTTGCGCCACCAGCCTGCGCCCCTCGGCCACGAAGGGCGCCAGCAACGCGCCGGCCTCCCGGCTCAGCGCCGCGCGCGCGCTGGCCTTCGGCACCCGGGCATAAGCCACGGGAAAGGCAAAGCTTTCAGGATGCCCGATATCGCCCAAGGGCCGCGGGAAGGCCGTGTCGAGCATCAGGATCCCCAGCCGCGCGCTCTGTTCCTCAGCCACAACCCGTCCGCTCAATAGGTGGTCGCGGCGCGCGCCGCCTGGTCGTATTGCCCCGACATCAACCGCAGCAGCGTCGACAGCCGGCTGACCTGCTCGGGCTCGAAGCCCAGCTCGCCAATGGCGCGCAACAGCAGCGATTCGCGGATCTCGGCGTAGCGGGTGCAGGCGGCTGCCCCTTCGGCGGTGGCCGAAACGGTCTTTTCCTTGCCGCTGCGGCCTTCCTCGACCAGCCCGGCCTTGGCCAGCTTCTTGATCGCGTAATTCACCAGATGCGTGTCCTCGATATTGAGCACGAGGCACAGATCCGCCAGCCTTTTGGGCCGGTTGCGGTGATGCACCGAATGCAGCACCAGCACCTCGAGCGCGGTCAGTCCCGGATAGCCAGCGGTGGCCATGGCGCGCACCACCCAGCGTTGAAAGGCGTTGTTGGCCAGCGTCAGCCCGAACTCGAATTCCGAGATTTCGGGGAAAGCGCCGCTGGCCAGATGCGCCGAGGATACGACGGGTCCAAGATCCTGTGTCATGTGCAAATCCTGCCCCATTCCGACAATTTGTCAACAAATTGTTGACGTGTGGGGGCGCGTGCCGCGAAGATAAGGGACGAATCAGCCTCGGGGGGGCCGCATTGACCGTGCAGAGGGACAGATCGGATCACGTCGTCGTCATCGGTGCGGGGATCGTTGGCGTGTCGACCGCGATCTGGCTGCGGCGGTTCGGCTGCGACGTCACGCTGGTCGACAAGGCCGGCCCGGGCGAGGGCACAAGCTTTGGCAACGGCGGCGTGCTGGCCGCTTGCGGCATGTTGCCCGTCACCGGGCCGGGGCTTGTGACGCAGGCGCCGGGGATGCTTTTCGACCGCGATTATCCGCTGTTTCTGAAATGGGCCTACTTGCCGCGGCTCTTGCCGTGGCTCGCGCGCTATCTGTCCCATGCCAACGACGCCGACACCCGCCGCATCGCCGCCGGTCTGGCGCCGATCGTCACCGACAGCCCCGAACAGCACGTCGCCCTGACCGACGGCCTGTCCTCGCGCCGCTTCATTAGCCTAGGCGATTACGTCTACGCTTACCCTGACCGCGCCGCCTTTGATGCCGAGGCCTATTCCTGGGCCTTCCGCGTCGAGCACGGCTTTGTGCCGGACGTGCTGGAAGGCGAAGAGGCGCGCGACTACGAGCCCGCACTTGGGGACGATATCGGATGCCTCGCGGTGCTGCACGACCACGGTCACGTGCTCGACCCCGGCGGCTATGTCGCAGCACTGGCGCAGGATCTCGAGGCCATGGGCGGCCGCGTCCTGCGCGCCGAGGTGCGGGATCTGACCATCGAGGGCGGGCGCATCTCAAAGGTCGTCACCGATCAGGGGCCGCTGGAGTGCGACCGCGCAGTGATCGCCACCGGCGTCTGGTCGAAACCGCTGATGCAAAAGCTGGGCCTCAAGGTGCCGCTGGAGACCGAGCGCGGCTATCACATCGTCTTTCGCGGCGCGACCGGCGGGCCGCGGGTGCCGTTCATGCTGCGCGAAGGCAAGTTCGTGGCCACGCCGATGGCCGACGGGCTGCGCTGCGCCGGCATCGTCGAGTTCGGCGGGCTGGAGGCCGCGCCCTCGCGCGCGCCTTTTGACCTGTTGCGCCGTCATGTGAAACGCGCCTTCCCGCAGCTCGACGCGACCGAGGAAGTCGAATGGATGGGCCACCGCCCGGCCACGACCGACAGCCTGCCGCTGATCGGCGAGGTGCGCGACACCGGCGTCTTCACGGCCTTCGGGCATCACCACATCGGCCTGACCGGCGGTCCCAAGACCGGCCGCCTGCTGGCGCAGATGATGACGGACCGCCCGTCCAATACCGACATGACCCCGTACCAACCGGGGCGCTTTGCCTGAAAACACCACTAACCAACTGGGAGAAGACCATGAAAATACTAAAGAACACCCTGGCCGGACTGGCCTGCGCCACCGCCCTGACAGCCCCCGCGCTGGCCGACACATGGGACATGCCGATGGCCTATTCGGCGTCGAACTATCATTCGGCGACCGGGGCGGAATTCGCCGAGTGCGTGACCACCGGCACCGGCGGCGAGATCGAGATCAAGACCCATCCGTCGGGATCGCTCTTTGCCGGCGCGGACATCAAGCGCGCGATCCAGACCGGCCAGGTGCCGATCGGCGAGCGTCTGCTGTCGGGCCACCAGAACGAAAACGCGCTCTTCGGCTGGGATTCGGTGCCCTTCCTGGTGTCGTCCTTCGACGAGCACGCCAAGCTTTGGGACATTGCCCAGCCCACCATCGAAGAGGTGCTGAACGAACAGAACCTGCACCTGATCTATTCGGTGCCGTGGCCGCCGCAGGGGCTGTACTTCAATAAGGAGGTCAACTCGGTCGCGGATATGGAGGGGATCAAGTTCCGCTCCTACAACAACGCGACCGCGCGTCTGGCCGAACTGACCGGCATGGCGCCCGTCACCATCGAGGCGGCCGAGATCAGCCAGGCTTTCGCCACCGGCGTGGCCGAGTCGATGATCAGCTCGGGCTCGACCGGCTATGACCGCAAGGTCTGGGAATCGCTGTCGCATTTCTACGAGGTCGACGCCTGGCTGCCGCGCAACTACGTGATGGTGAACGCCGACATCTGGGCCGATGTGTCGGACGCCAACAAGAACGTCGTCAACGCCTGCGCCAAGCTGGCGGAATATGCCGGCACCTGGCGCGCCAAGGAATACACCGGCTTTACGCTGGCCGGTCTGGCGGCGGGCGGCATGACCGTCGGGCCCGCGGGCGAGCAGCTGGTGTCGGATCTCAGGGAGATCGGCGAGACCATGACCGCCGAATGGCTCGAGGCCACGGGCGAAAAGGGCCAGGCCATCGTCGATGCCTTCAAGGCCCAATAATCCGGGGCGGGGCGGGCGCGGGCCCGCCCCCTTCTTTTCCGAACGGGGGATGCCATGGGCGGACTGAGACTCCTGCGGCGCGGGCTGGACGCGCTCTATCTTGCGGCGGGCGTGCTGGCCGCGATTTGCCTGATCGCGATCCTGTGCCTGATCGTGGCGCAGATGGTGGCGCGGTGGACCGGGATGACCTTTCCGGGGGCCTCGGCCTATGCCGGTTATGCGATGGGGGCGGCGTCTTTTCTGGCCTTCGCCAATGCGCTGAACCGCGGCGCGCATATCCGGGTGTCGATCCTGCTCAACGCGGTGCCCAAGGCCTTTCGGCGGCTGCTCGAGGTCTGGTGCTTCGGCCTTGGCGCGGCCATCGCGTGGTATTTCACCTATTACGCCTATTGGTTCACCTACTGGTCGTGGAAGTTCAACGAAGTCTCGCAAAGCCAGGACGCGACGGCCCTGTGGATCCCGCAATCGGTGATGGTGATCGGCGGCGGCATTCTGGCCATCGCCCTGACCGATCACCTGATCCACGTCATCCTGCACGGCGATCACCGCATCCAACGCGACCTTGTCGATCAGAGCTTCGGAGAGTGACATGACCGAGATTTATGCCATCACGCTGTTCCTCTTCGTCCTCTTCCTGCTTCTGGGCACCGGCGTCTGGGTCGGCCTTGCGCTGATGGGCGTGGCCTGGGTCGGGATGGAGCTGTTCACCTCGCGGCCCGTGGGCGACACGATGATCACGACGATCTGGGCCTCGTCGTCAAGCTGGACCCTGACGGCGCTGCCGCTCTTCATCTGGATGGGCGAAATCCTTTACCGCACAAGGCTTTCCGAGGACATGTTCAAGGGCCTCTCGCCCTGGCTCGCGCGGCTGCCGGGGGGGCTGGTGCACACCAATATCGTCGGCTGCACGGTCTTTGCGGCGGTTTCGGGGTCGTCGGCGGCGACGCTGACCACGGTGGGTAAGATGTCGATCCCCGAGCTGAGGGCGCGCGATTACCCCGAGCGGCTGGTGATCGGCACGCTGGCGGGGGCGGCGACGCTGGGGCTGATGATCCCGCCGAGCCTTGCGCTGATCGTCTATGGCGTGACGGTCAACGAATCCATCACGCAGCTTTTCTTTGCGGGCGTACTGCCGGGGCTGGTGCTGGCGGGCATGTTCATGGGCTACGTGGCGATCTACGCGATGCTGTCCAAGACATGGAAACCGCACCAGGAAACCGGCATGTCCTTCCGCGAAAAGCTGGAGAATTCGAAATTCCTGCTGCCGGTCTTTGCGCTGATCATCGTGGTGATCGGGTCGATGTATCTGGGCATCGCCACCGCGACCGAGGCGGCGGCCTTCGGCGTCATCGGCGGGCTGATCCTGGCGGCGGGGCAAGGGTCGCTCAACTGGTCGACCTTCACGGAATCGCTGATGGGCGCCACCCGCACCAGCGCGATGATCGCGCTGATCCTTGCCGGGGCGGCCTTTCTGAAGCTCGCCATGGGCTTTACCGGCCTGCCGCGCGCCCTGGCCGACATGATCGCCGTGATGGAGCTGTCGCGCTTTCAGCTGCTGATGGCGCTTCTGGTCTTCTACATCGTGCTGGGCATGTTCCTCGACGGGATCAGCTCGGTGGTGCTGACCATGGCGGTGGTCGAGCCGATGGTGCGCGAGGCGGGGATCGACCTGATCTGGTTCGGCATCTTTGTCGTGGTCGTCGTCGAGATGGCGCAGATCACGCCGCCCATCGGGTTCAACCTCTTTGTGTTGCAAGGCATGACCCAGCACGAAATGGGATACATCACCCGTGCGGCGCTGCCGATGTTCCTGATCATGGTGCTGATGTGCTTCATCCTGATCTGGGTGCCCGATCTGGCGCTGTGGCTGCCCGAGACCATACGACAGGTCCGATGAATGCCGCTTTTGCACTTTGCGGCCCGGCACGCGCGCTGGTGCTTGATACTTGGGCTGTTGGCCGGGCTGGCCTTGCCCGGCGTGGCGGCTACGCTGCGGCCCTGGCTGCCGCATATGGTGTCGGCGCTGCTCTTCCTGACGGCCTTTCGGCTTGGCCCGCGGGCGGTGCTGGCGGCCGGGGCGGGCTGGCCGTCGCTGAGCGCAGTGCTGGTGTTGCAGCTGGTGTTGCCACTGGTGGTGCTGCTGGCGCTGCTGGCCTTCGGGCTCGCCACATCTCCCTTCGCGCTGGCGGTGGTGCTGATGCTGTCGGCGCCCTCGATCACCGGCACGCCGAATTTCGCCATCATGACGGGCCACGACCCGGCGCTGGCGATGCGGGTGCTGGTGCTGGGCACGGCGCTTTTTCCGCTGACGGTGATCCCGGTGATTTGGCTGCTGCCGATCGAGGTCGGCGCGCTGGCCGCGGGGGCGCGGCTGATCGCGGTCATCCTGGGCGCGGTGGGGGCGGGGCTGCTGGCCCGGCACCTTGCCGGAGAGCTGAGCGCAGACGGCATTCGCGGCATCGACGGGGCGACGGCGCTTTTACTGGGTGTGCTGGTGGTGGGGCTGATGTCGGCCATCGGGCCATTGCTGCGCGACGATCCGTGGCGGCTGGCAAGCTGGCTGGTGGCGGTGATCTGCATGAACTTCGGCCTGCAACTTGCGACGTTTGCGCTGCTTTTGCGCCGCGCGACGCGCTGGGCGGTGCCGCTGTCGATGATCGCAGGCAACCGCAACATCGCGCTCTTTCTCGTGGCGTTGCCCGCCGCCACAACCGACCCGTTGCTGATCTTCATCGGCTGTTACCAGGTGCCGATGTACCTGACCCCTCTTTTGCTGAAGCCGCTTCATGATCTTGCACAGACCTGACACCTTTCCGCTGATCCGCCATGTGGGCACCGATGGCCTGCTGGTCAGCTTCGGCGATAAGCTGACCGAGCCCGCCAACCGCGCCGCGCTGGCCTTTCGCGCGGCGATCGAGGATGCCGGCTGGGACGGGGTCGAAGAGACCTCGACCTCGCTCGTCTCTGCCTATCTGAGGTTCGATCCGGTCCACGCCGACCCGGCGCAGCTGACCGCGCAGCTGAAAGAGCGGCTGGGCGGCGCCGACTGGCTGCAGGCCGACCTGCCTGAGGGGCGGCGGTTCTTCCGCATCCCGACGGTTTACGGCACCGACATGGGCCCGCAGCTGGCCGAGGCCGCCGCCGCCGCCGGGCTGAGCGAGGCCAAGGCGATCCGCTCGATCTCGGAAACCCGCGTGCGCGTGACGACCATCGGCTTTGCCCCCGGCCAGCCCTATCTGGGCGAGTTGCCGGAATGCTGGGACATTCCGCGCCAGCAGAACCTGACGCCCACCGTGCCGCGCGGCGCGCTGGTGGTGGCGATCCGGCAGCTGGTGCTCTTTTCCAACAGCACGCCCACCGGCTGGCGGCATATCGGGCAGACCGCGTTTCAGCTTTTCCGCCCCGACAGCCAGACGCCTTTCGTGCTGCGCCCCGGCGACGAGGTGCAATTCGTGCCGACCGATCCCGAAAAGCTGAACAACATGCAGGCCGACCCCGATGGTGGCGCCGTGACGGAGCCGATCCGATGACCCGCAGCCTGACCATTCACCGCATCGGGCCAGGCGCCACGGTGCAGGATCTGGGGCGGCCGGGCTATCTGGCCTTCGGCCTGTCGCGCGGCGGCGCGGCGGACCGGCTGGCGCTTTACGAGGCGGCGGCGCTGCTGGGGCAGGGGGCCGATCTGGCGGCGGTGGAACTGCCGGGCATGGGCGGCGTGTTCGAGGCCTCCGAGGACATGCGCATCGCGCTCACCGGCGCGCCGATGCGCGCCTCGCTTGATGGCGCGGCGCTGGTCTGGAACGCCAGCCACCTTCTGCCCGCAGGCAGCCGGCTTGAGATCGGGCCAGTCACGTCCGGGGCTTATGGCTATCTGAGCGTTGGCGGCGGCGTGGCCCTGCCCGAGCTGCTGGGCGCGCGGTCGGCGCATCTGACCGCGGGGCTGGGCGCGGCGCTGGAGACCGGGCAGGTCCTGCCCATCGGCCCGGATAAGGGCACGCGGGTCGGTATGAAACTGCCCGCCGATGGCCGTTTCGACGGCGGCGCCCTGCGCGTGGTGCCCAGTTTGCAGACCGGCTTTTTCCCCGATGCCGATATGGAGCGGTTCGGCCAGACTGTCTTTACCCGCGACGCCCGCGCCAACCGGATGGGGGTGCGGCTGACCTCGGACGGGCGGGGCTTCCATGTCGAGGGCGGGCTCAACGTGGTGTCGGAAATCATCGTGCCGGGCGACATTCAGGTGACCGGCGACGGTACGCCCTTTATCCTGTCCGCCGAATGCCAGACGACCGGGGGGTATCCGCGCATCGCTACGGTGATCCCGGCGGACATGCCGCGCGCGGCGCAGGCCCCGGCGGGGGCGCGGCTGACGTTCCGCTTCATCACCCACGAAGAGGCCACCGAGGTCGAGGCGCGTCTGCGCAAGGATGTCGCCGCGCTCTTGCGCAAGGCCGAGCCGCTGGTTCGCGATCCGGCCGATATCGCCGATCTTCTGTCCTACACGCTGATCAGCGGGGTCACCGCCGGGGACGATCTGGAAAGGGAGCTGACATGACATCCGTCGATCTGAACGCCGATATGGGCGAAAGCTTTGGGCCCTGGGTGATGGGCCAGGACGCCGAATTGCTCAAGGTCATCACCTCGGCAAACATCGCCTGCGGTTTTCACGCGGGCGATTGGGACGTGATGGCCGCCACCATGGCCGAGGCGGTCAAGAACGGCACCGGCATCGGCGCGCATCCGGGATTTCCCGACCTGCAGGGCTTTGGCCGCCGCCGCATGTCGCTGCCGCCCGCCAGCCTGCGCAACCTCGTGCGCTATCAGCTGGGCGCGGCGCGGGCGATGGCGCAGGCGGCGGGCGGCACGGTGCGGCATCTGAAACTGCACGGCGCGCTGGCCAACATGGCGGCCGAGGACGCCGCGATGGCGCGGGCCTGCTATCAGGGCGCGCTGGATATCGACCCGGACATCATCGTCATGGTGCTGGCCGCCACCCGACAGCAAACCGCCGTCGAGAAACTGGGCTGCCGCTGGGCCGGGGAAATCTTCGCCGACCGCGCCTATAACGACGACGCCACGCTGGTCGACCGCAGCCTGCCCGGCGCGGTGATCCACGACCCCGAGGTGGCGGGCGCGCGCATGGTCGCGATGGTTCAGGCCGGCGCGATCATCACCGAATCGGGCAAACACATCCCGGCGGCGGTCGACACGATCTGCCTGCACGGCGACGGCAAGACCGCGCTCGACATTGCCCGCAAGGTGCGCGGGGCGCTGGCCGATGCGGGCATCGGTTTGCGGCAGTTCGAAGGGCGGCAGGGGCCGGTCAGCGCGGGCTGAGCGGCCTCAGGGCCGGATCAGCAGCGCCTGCACGTCGGCCACATTGGTGCCGGTGGCCCCGGTGATCAGCAAATCCCCCGCGGCGTCAAGGGCGGCGTGGCTGTCGTTGTCGGCCAGCAGAGCCTTTGCGTCCTGGCCCGCTGCGGCGATCCGTTCGGCGGTTGCGCCATCGACCAGCCCGCCCGCGGCCTCGGTCGGCCCGTCGCGCCCGTCGGTGCCGCCCGACAGAAAGACCCAGTCGTTGCCGATCCCGGGCGCGTCCAGCGCCACGCGCAAGGCCAGTTCCTGATTGCGCCCCCCCATGCCAGTGCCGGTCAGGTTGACGGTCGTTTCGCCCCCGAAGAGCAGCGCGGTCGGTTCCGCTACCGGCGCAAGCTCGGCCAGCACGACGCGGGCGGCATCCGCAACATCGCCGGTCAGCCGGTCGCTGACGATGCGCGTGGCCAGCCCGGCCTGGGCTGCGGCGCGCGCCATCGCCTCGAGCGATTGGCGGTTCGAGCCGATGAGGTGGTTCACAGCCTCGGGCACCGGCGCGGCGGGCGTGTCGTCGGACAGATGCGCGCGGACTTTAAGCGGCAGGTCGTCCCAAAGACCCGCGTCCCGCAGCAAGGCGCGCGCCTCGGCCCGTGTGCCGATGGGGCCGACCGTGGGGCCCGAAGCGATGGCGCGCAGATCGTCGCCGATCACGTCCGACAGGATATAGGCGGTCACCGTGGCCGGGGCCGCCAGCCGCAGCATCCCGCCGCCCTTGAGCTGCGAAAGCTGCTGGCGCACCAGGTTCATCTGCACGATGTCGAGCCCCGCCGCCAGCAGCGCCCGGTTCACCGCCGCCTTGTCCGCCAGCGTGAGCCCCGGCGCGGGCGCGGGCAAGAGCGCCGATCCCCCGCCCGAAATCAGCGCGATCACCCGGTCGCCGGGGCCGCAGGCCTTCAGGGCCTCGATCACCGCGCGGGCCGCCGCTGCGCCGGCCTCGTCGGGCACCGGGTGGCCCGCGCGCAGCACCTGCGCACCGGGAACCTCCGCCGGGTTTTCGTGATGCGTCACCGCGATGGCGGTGTCGGCGCCGGGGCAAAGCGCCATGGCCTCGGCCAGCATGGCAGGCGCGGCCTTGCCGACCGCGATCAGGATTGTCCGCCCCGTCGCCTGCGGCGGCGGATGATCGGCAAACGCGCGGCGCAGCGCCAGCGCCGGATCGGCGGCCGCCACGGCGGCGTCAAAGAGCGTGCGGGCCAGCTGGCGCAGATCGGGCATGGTCGGCTCCTTTCGGGGATCGCGCCGAGGTGAGGCCGACCGCCCCGCGCTGTCAAGCGGTCATTGCCCGGCGCAGCCCGCGATCCGCTGCGCCATGTCGCGCAGCAGCGCCGGATAATGCCCGGCCCCGGGCGGCAGATCGGTGCCCAGAGGATCCAGCACCGCCACCGGCAGCTCGGTGCCCTCGGACACGGCGGCGATGAGGCGCGGATCGAACTGGGGTTCGGAGAAGAGGCAGGTCACGTCGCTGGTCTCAAGCGCATCGCGCAGGGTGGCCAGCCGCGACGGGCTGGGCCCCTGGGCGTCGCTGGCCGAGATTGCGCCCAGCACGGGCAGGTCGAACGCCTCTTCGAAGTAGTGATAGGCGTCGTGGAAGACGACATAGGGTCCCTCTGCCGTGGCCAGCGCGGCCTTTGCGTCGGCGACCGCGGCGTCGATCTCGGCCCGGGCGGCGGCGGCATTGGCGCGGTAGCGGTCGGCGTTCTTGGGGTCGGCCTCGGCCAGAACCGCGGCCATATGGTCGAGCCAGAGCGCGGCGTTGTCCGGGGCGAGCCAGGCATGGGGATCATGCTCGCCGCCGTGGTCGTGCCCGTGGTCGTCGTCGTGATCATCGTGCCCGTGCCCGTGATCGTCGTCGTGCTTGTGCCCGTGATCGTCGTGATCGTCCGGCGCAAACGTCGCCTCTTGGCGGTAGTCGAGCAGCACCGTCCCCGACACCTCGGTCAGCGTTACCACTTGCGCCCCGCCCGCCAGCGCGTCGAGCGGCCGGTCGAGCCCGGGGGCCAGCGCCGCGCCGATGCGGAACACGATGTCGGCCTCGCTCAGGGCACGCGCCTCGGACGGGCGCAGGGCGTAATCGTGGGGCGACGCGCCGGGCGGCAGGATCAGCGACGGCGCGCCCAGATCGCCCATCACCATGGACGCCAGCCCGTGTACGGGCAGGATATCGGTCGCGACGCGCGGGGCCTCGGCCCAGGCGGCGGTGGTCGTCAAGAGCGCGGCGGTCAGGCTACGGAGAATCATGTCGTCCTCTGAGTGTTATGATATAACATGACGCGCTTGCTAACCTGTATATTATAACATATCAACCCCCCGAGGCCGCAAAGAGGAGCCGACATGTCCGCGCTCGGATTCGAACGCCACGATCACCAAAGCTGTATCGCCGAGGCCTTGCGCTCGGTCGAGGAAACCTGCGGCGAGCAGGGGCTGCAACTGACGCCCGTGCGCCGCCGCGTGATCGAGATCCTGCTGCAGGAGCACCGGGCCATGGGGGCCTATGACGTGCTCGACGTCTTGCGCGACGAGGGGCTGGGCTCGCAGCCGCCGGTGGCCTACCGGGCGCTGGAATTCCTCGTCGGCCACGGCTTTGCCCACAAGATCGAGCGTCTGAACGCCTTTATCGCCTGCGCCCATCCCGGCACCCGGCACGCGCCGGCCTTCCTGATCTGCCGGGCCTGCAACAGCGTCGCCGAGGCGCCCGCCCGCCCCGCGGCCCGCGCCATTCGCCACGCCGGGGCCGAGCTGGGGTTCAAGGTCGAGCGGATGGTGATCGAGGCCGAGGGGCTCTGCCCGCGCTGCACCGGGGACGCCGCATGAGCCTGATCGCAGCCAAGGACCTGTCGGTGGCCTATGGCGGCGGCACGGTTTTGCAGGGGGTCGATCTGACGATCACCCCGGGCGAGATCGTCACCCTTGTGGGCCCGAACGGATCGGGCAAATCGACGCTCGTGCGGGCTTTGGTCGGGTCCGTGCCCTTGTCGCGGGGGCGGGTGACCCGCAAGCCGGGGCTGCGGCTGGGCTATGTGCCGCAAAAGCTGGCCATCGACCCGACCTTGCCGATGACGGTCACGCGGTTTCTGAACCTGCCGCATCGCAGCGATGCGGCGACCCAAGCGGCGGCGCTGGCGCAGGCCGGGGCCACGAGCCTTGCCGACCGGCAGATGTCCGACCTGTCGGGCGGACAGTTTCAGCGCGCCCTTCTGGCGCGGGCGCTGCTCAACCGGCCCGAACTGCTGATCCTGGACGAGCCGACGCAGGGGTTGGACCAGCCGGGCTCGGCGGCGTTCTACCGCCTGATCGAGGATATCCGCACGTCGCTCGGCTGCGCGGTGCTGATGGTGAGCCACGAATTGCACGTGGTGATGAGCGCCTCGGACCGGGTGATCTGTCTCAACGGCCATGTCTGCTGCGAAGGCCACCCCGAGGTCGTGGCCCAGGCCGCGGAATACCGCGCGCTCTTCGGCAGCGGCACGCAGGGGGCGCTGGCGCTTTACCGGCACGAACATTCGCACAGCCATGACCATCCCCATGGCCACGAGCATTCCCACAGCCACGAGCACACCCATTGATGCTGGACGATTTCCTGATCCGCGCCGCGCTGGCGGGCATGGGCGTGGCGCTGGCGGCGGCGCCGCTGGGCTGTTTCGTGGTCTGGCGGCGCATGGCCTATTTCGGCGACGCCACAGCCCATGCGGCGATCCTGGGCGTGGCGCTGTCGCTGGCGCTGAGCCTGCCGGTCTTCACCGGCGCGCTGGCGGTGGCGCTGGTGATGGCGCTGGCGGTGGTCTACTGGTCGGGGCGCGAGGTGGCGATCGACACCGCGCTGGGGGTGATCGCGCATTCGGCGCTGGCCTTCGGGCTGGTGGCGATCACCTTTGTGGATGGCGCGCGGCTTGACCTGGCGGCCTATCTTTTCGGCGACATTCTGGCGGTGACGCGGGGCGATCTGGCGATCATCTGGGGCGGCGCGGCGCTGGTTTTGGCGCTGCTGGCCTGGCGCTGGAACGCGCTTTTGACCGCGACGCTTTCGCCGGATCTGGCGGCGGCCGGGGGCATCCACGCGCGCCGCGAACAGATGGCGCTGACGGTGGCGCTGGCGCTGGTGGTGGCGGTCGCGATCAAGGTGGTGGGCGCACTGCTGATCGGGGCGCTGCTGCTGATCCCCGCCGCCGCCGCGCGTCCGCTGTCGGACACGCCCGAGCGCATGGCGCTGATCGCCGCCGGGTTCGGCGTGCTGTCGGCGCTGGGCGGGATGCAAGGGGCATTCTGGCTCGACACGCCCGCCGGGCCGACCATCGTCTGCGCGGCGGCGCTGATCTTTGTCGCGGTGCAAAGCCTGCGGGGTCTGTTCCGCCGATAGGACGGTAAGACCGGCCTGGGCGCATCGAACGCAACGCTTGGCCTAGGCGAAATTCAGTGCAAACCAGGCGCGCGTTTCGTCGTTGGCGGGCAAGAGCGTCTCGATCCGCAGGTCGTCAAAGGTCGCGTCGGCGCTCATGCCGATGGTCGCGATCAGCGAGAACAGCTCGAGCACCTCTTCCCCGATCCGGATCCTGATCGCGAGAACCGGGGCATTCAGCCCGCTTCGGGGCGTGCTCATCAACGCCTGCACCCCGTCCAGCGCAAGCAGCTCGGCGTGAAGCGCGATGGCCTCGGTGTCGTGAGGGCGGCGGGCAACCTCCAGTTCCAGCAGCCGCAGCAACGAGCGGGCGGTCTCCTCCCAATTCACGATGGTGTCGCGCAGGGGGCCGGGGGACAGCATCTCGCGCATAAGGTTGGGGTCGCCCCGCGCCCCGGCCAGGGCAAAGAACCTCTGCGCGGGCGCGTTGGCCTTGAGCAGGTTCCAGATCCGGTCGATGGACATCGCCGGATAAGGGGCGTGGCCTTGCAGGACGTGATCTATCGACGCCTCGATGGGCGCCGTCACATTAACGCTTGGCCATCTTGATGATCTGACGGTAGTACTCGTCATGCGCCAAGTCTCCTACTCACGCCACCGGTTCCCACCGGCGATCATTCAACATGCCGTCTGGCTCTACTTCCGGTTCGCGCTGAGCTATCGCGATGTCGAGGAAATGCTCGCTGAACGGGGCATCGACGTGTCCTACGAGACCGTTCGGCGGTGGACGCTGAAGTTTGGCCGCCTCTACGCCGAGAAGGTCCGCCGTCGCCGACCACGGCCCTCCGATCGCTGGCACCTGGATGAAGTCTTCCTCAAGATCGGCGGCAAGATCGTCTATCTCTGGCGCGCTGTCGACGACGAGGGAGAGGTCCTCGACATACTGGTCCAATCGAAGCGAGACCGGAAAGCGGCATTGAAATTGCTGCGGAAATTGCTGAAGCGGCAGGGCTACGTGCCAATTGCAGTCGTGACGGACCGGCTCCGGTCCTACGGCGCCGCTCTGCGCGAGTTGGGCATGACTGATCGCCACGTCACCGGAGGACGGTCGAACAATCGGGCAGAGGTTTCGCATCAGCCGACCCGGCGCCGGGAGCGACAACAAATTCGGTTCAAGTCGCCCGGATCGGCGCAACGCTTTTTGTCGACCCACGCCGCCATCGCCAACCATTTCAATGTACAACGTCATCTGATTTCCCGCCGCACGCTGAAAACCCTCCGCGCCCGGGCCTCAGCCGACTGGCATGAAATCGTGGCGGCCTGAGGCCGCGCTCGGAAGGCACTCGTGGCAACAGCGATTTACTGTGACAATGCCGTTTGGGGTTTTACGTTGTTGGCGATTGCCCAAGCGATGGCGGGTCAGGCGACCGCGGCTGCAGAGACTGTTGCCGCTCTGCGACAAAAGCATCCCCGGTTCAATCTTGGGGTGTTTCGCCGACATGAACCGTATCGTGACGCCGAGACCCTGAACCGATTGACCGCGCTGCTGGCAAACGCGGGACTTTCGGAATGAGCGATTCAACGAGAGCAGACATTGCTGAATTGTCAACGAAAGCTCACTTTGTCCGCGAGCCAGTCATTCTTCGACTTGTAGCCAGCGTCAGGTCCTGGTCGAAGCGGTCATTGAGAGCTGAAAGCTCGGCTTTCCGTGACCGAACGACTGCTCGAAGGCAGTTAGCCGTCATCTCAGGGAAATACTCAGATGGCTGCGTCGAGCCCGAAACAGACGATCTCTGCTTCAGCTGCCACGTCGGAACTCGGGCGAAGACCTGCCATTGGACGGCAAGAGCAAATCTGCCCCGTGATGGATGGAGGCGATTTTGGCTTTATTTCAGTGACTTGCACGGCTTCATGTGCAGCTTATGTTCATGTTTCGATCGCGCGATTTCGCGCTGCATGCGGCCGTTTTCGGTGGTACGGTGCGCCTGAACCTTGGAACAGGCCAACCCGGCTGACGCATCAGGGCGCACATCCTCCATATTCGGGCCTCGTCGCGTGCCCTTCAGGCATCGAAACGGGCGTTCGGGCGATGTCGTTTATCCGGCAGACCTAACTGCTTCGCGCAGCTCGGCGTGAAGGACCCAGTTTCCCGGTTTGTCATCTTTTCTTTGCGGGCCTCGGTAGCCCAGAAACACCGTTCCGTCGTGTTCGCCGGTCCCGGTGTCAACAGGTGCTTCCAGGGAGAGGTAGCTGGCAATCAACAGCCCGGCCGACACGAGCGCGCGATTGGCCGAAGCGTTCGATTTGTAACCGGCTGCGCTCGCGACATTCAGCTCGGACAAGCCTTCGTCTTCGGCCAAAGCGAGGGCAGTCAGCATGGCGCGTTGCGGGCGCGAAAGGGCAACCTGCACAATTGCTTCGACGAATTCCTCGGTACTCGGAACGGCAAGACCCGTTGCCGGATCGGCCCGTCGATCGTCTGCTCTGCGAACTTCCCTCGCATCGATGACGTCGTGCAAGGCGGCGATAGCGGCCTCTTCCGTCGCGCCTCTGGCTTCGGCAATCATCCCGCGCGCGTTTGTCGGCGGTTTCGGAAAGGCCCTGGCCACGTATTCACCTGAAAGCCGCCCGGACTTGATCTGGTACCGGCCGTGTTCGCCCAGCTGGATCGCGGACGGTGTATCCGACGAGCGCTCGGAAACCTTCTTTTTCTTCTTGTCCTTGAAGAGGTCGCGACCTGTGGCCGTACGAGCTTCCGTGCTGAAACGTGTCATGGTGGTGTACTCCGAGAATGATGATTGGCTAGATGGGTGCGACTCCTGGTCATTTCGGCAGCCCCCGCGCCTCGGCGAATTTCACTAGTCGCCCCGCGGATTCATCCCATAGAGCGAGGCGCGCGCAGCCAAGGCTGTCCCGCAAGGTGACCCGGTTGGAATCTGCGAGCGCGTCATGGTCACGAAGCACTTCGGGCAGGCGATAGAACGGGATCCGGCTTGCCAGGTGGTGGACGTGGTGGACGCCGATGTTGCCGGTGATCCAGCGCAGAACCGACGGAAGATCGTAGTGGGAACTGCCCTCCAGCGCCGCGTCTTGGACGTCCCAGTCCGCTTCGCTTTTCCAGTTGGTGTGCTCGAACTGGTGCTGGACGAAAAAGAACCACATCCCCGTGCTTGCCGCTAGAAGCATCGTCGGAAAGAAGATGAAGAGCACCACGTTCCATCCGCCGAACCAGACCAGCGCGGTCAGGATTGTGGCGATTGCGGCGTTCGTCGCCATGGCGCTGAGCCAGTATCTCCATCCCGACTGCATCAGACCGACCGGAAGCCGGTTCTGAAGGAACAAGGTGTAGAAGGGTACGACCCCAAACAAGAACAGCGGATGACGGACAAGGCGATAAAGGCCGCGCCCGACCCGGTCCTTCGCGCGAAACTCGGCGACCGTCAGGGTCGGCAGGTCGCCGACGCCGCGCCGGTCGAGATTGCCGGTGGAGGAATGGTGAATGGCATGCGTTTCGCGCCAGACGTCGTATGGCGTCAGTGTCACCACGCCAATCGCGCGACCAAGCCAGTTGCACAGCCGCTTGCTGCGGAAGAACGATCCGTGGCCGCAATCATGCTGGATCATGAACAGGCGCACGAGGAACGCCGCATCGCCCAGCGCAAGCAACATCGCGAGGGCTGTGCTGTAGGAGAGCAACCACCAGGCGACGGCCCATGTCGCCAGGAACGGCGCAAGCGTAACGATCAATTCCAGGACGCTGCGCGCGGGGTCGGGCGCACGGTACCGGGTAAGGACCCGCGACCAATCTCGGGCATTGACCGGATGTGCGGCATTGGAACGGGGATCGCTCATGGTGATCGGGCGCTCAGTGGGGAGCGTCCGGGCGTCGCGGTCAGGCGAGCGCGAGATTGGTCGCGCTTTCGCGGCCATCGCGGCCGGTCTCGACCTCGAACGTCACCTTCTGAGCGTCCGAAAGGCCGGTCAGGCCGGCGCGTTCGACGGCGGAGATGTGGACGAAAACGTCCTTACCGCCCGTATCCGTCTCGATGAAGCCGAAGCCTTTTTGGGTATTGAAAAATTTCACGGTGCCATTGGCCATGTCCGTGGTCTCCTGTTCATACGCTGCCCCCAGGATGCGGCAGCCCGGCAAAGTCAGACTGAGAGATCAACTGAAGCCGGATGAACGGAAGCAGGAGGTCGCAGAGAAAATCGCTCGCCCGACTGACATGCGCCTTACCGAAGCGACTTACAAGGGTTGTCTTGCGATGTCGCGAAATTGCTTAACAGGCGATGACCGCTGATGGGACGGCATTGAAAAGCCATCGACGGTTTCCCATGTATGTCTGGTGTTATCGCTCTGCCGCGTGAGCAGGCGGGTTCACTTCCGCCCCCGGCCGTGACGCACCGTTTTCCCACATCACGAAGGGGGGACGCCGCCCAAGGCGGCTCCGGGCACAATGCGGTGCCGGAGTGTTCGCCCTAGGTGCACCCCGACCGACCGCGCGCGTTTGAATTCGGCGGTGACGCCGGACGCAAGGTTCGGCCAAGGAATGACATGACTTTCAATGAACTCGGGCTCAATGCTCGCATGGTCTCGCGGCTCGACGCCCTGGGACTGACTCAACCGACCCCTATCCAGGAACAGGCGATCCCACGGGCGCTGCAAGGCCGAGACATTCTGGGCATCGCCCAGACTGGGACCGGCAAGACCGTTGCCTTCGGCATTCCGCTGGTCGTGGCGCTTTCCAAAGCTCAGGAAAAGGCCGCGCCGAAATTGGCGCGCGGGCTCATTCTTGCGCCGACGCGTGAACTGGCCAATCAGATCGTTCAGAGCCTTGAAGGGCTGACGGCCGATCTCCGCATCACGCTCGTCGTGGGCGGAAAGTCGATCAACGCGCAGGCCCAAAAGCTCGCCCGTGGTACCGACATCCTCGTCGCCACGCCGGGCCGGCTGATCGACCTGATGGATCGCCGGGCCGTCGATCTCAGCAAGACAGGGTTTCTCGTCCTCGACGAGGCGGACCAGATGCTCGACATCGGCTTCGTCCACGCATTGCGCCGCATCGCGCCGATGTTGGGCAAGAACGGCCAAACCATGATGTTCTCGGCCACGATGCCGAAGGCAATGGCAGAGTTGTCCGGGCACTACCTCGACAAGCCGATCCGTGTCGAGGTGTCACCGCCGGGCAAGGTTGCCGACAAGGTTTCCCACAGCGTGCATTTCGTCCCGGAGGACCAGAAGCAGGATCTTTTGATCGAGTTGTTGGACGGGCACCGGGACGACCGCGCGCTGGTCTTCTCGCGCACCAAGCATGGAGCCGAGCGGCTCATGAAGCACCTCGACCGGGCCGGTTTCGCGGCCACCTCAATCCACGGCAACAAGAGCCAGGGTCAGCGCGACCGGGCCATCGCTGCCTTCAAGGACGGTTCGGTGCGCGTCCTCGTTGCGACGGATGTCGCGGCACGCGGGATCGACATCCCCGGCGTGGGCCATGTCTATAATTTCGATCTGCCGAATGTGCCGGAGAACTACGTGCACCGGATCGGGCGCGCCGCCCGTGCCGGACGTCACGGACGCGCGGTCGCGTTCTGCGCTGCCGACGAAGTGTCGGAACTCAAGGCCATCGAGAAGGTGCTCGGCATGCGCGTCGAAGTCGCCGGAGGCCGCGCCTGGGAAGGATTCGGAGACGCTCCGAAAGCGACGAAAGGGCGGCGACCGCGCCAGCGGTCTTCGCGGCGCCCGGAACGGATGGCCGCTTGATGGCAATCCCCAGGCGACTTCGGGCCTAACGCGGAAGAAGGCGCTGGACCGGCAGCTGACTGGGAACCGGAAATGCTTTCAAAGCGAGGCGGCGCTTTCTCCGCAGGAGGAAATTTCATGAACACTCCCGAATGGATCAAACCCGGCATCAACGGGGCCGTAATTGGCGCCGCCGTTGTCGGAATCGTCGGCTTCACCTGGGGCGGCTGGGTGACGGGCGGAACGGCGCATGAGAGGGCGATGGCGATGGCCCATGACGATGTCGTTGCGGCCATGGTGCCGGTCTGCCTCGACATGGCCCGGACCGATCCCGACCGCGCCGCGAAGCTTGTGACGATCCGGGGCGCGTCGACGTTCCAGCGCCGGGATGCCCTGATGGAAGCCGGCTGGGCGACAGTGCCCGGCGCCGAGGCGGCAGACCGCGACATCGCGCAGGCCTGTCTGGCATCGCTCGATGTCGATGCCATACCCGAGCGCCCGAAAACCGCGGCGGACGGCGGATGAGCGACCTCATGTCGAAGATAGGTCCAAGAACCCAGCGCCGCGGCCATGGACAGGCCGTACTCGCGATGGCCGGGATGATTGCCTTTCTGGCGTTTCCGGTTCTCGCGCAGGACGGTACCGGACCCATGCCAGAAAATGCTGAGGCGCGGAGCTATGGCGGAGGCTGGAACTGTACGCTCGGTTTCCGTGTGGACGGCGCGGATTGCGTGACTATCGACATCCCTGAAAACGCCTATGCGACGGGGCGGTCTTACGGCTCGGGCTGGGAGTGCAAACGTGGCTATGAAGAAGTGGGTGGGGGGGCGTCCTGCGACGCGATCCCTGTGCCTGAGAATGCCTTCCTTCAATCATCGGGCTATGACTGGCAATGTGATCGCGGATATCGGCAGGATCGAGAGACCTGCGTGCCGATCGACCTTCCGGAAAACGCCTATCTTACCAATGATCCGTCCAGTTCCGGCTGGGAATGCGAACGCGGCTTCACGGCCTTGACCGACTCCTGTGTTCCGATTGCGGTTCCTGAGAATGGCTATCTCACCAATGCGGACTATGGTGCCGAATGGGCCTGCGAGAGGGGCTTCTTCGAGATCGATGGCTACTGTAATCCCGTGGCGCTTCCGGCGAACGCCTTTCTGGACCAGGATTCCTACGGTCCGGGATGGCGTTGCGAACGGAGCTTTGAGGCGGAGGACGACACCTGCGTCGCGATCGACCTGCCCGCAAATGCCCACCTCGATCGATCCGGAAGCCGCTGGCGTTGCGATCGCAGCTTTCAGCTTTCTGACGGGGAGTGCGTTCTTGGACGATAATGCCCCCAGATCGCGCCCGGCCGAGACGGCCGGCATACGAATGCGGATCGGCTGTCGCCTGCGCTACCAGCTGACCCAGCCGACACCCATCATTGCCATGCTGAACGTGCACTATTCGCGCTTCGGCGATCTGGAGCGTGCCGACTATCTCGTGACTCAGCCGAGCGTGCCGCTGGAAAGCTATCGCGACGGGTTCGGCAACTGGTGTACGCGGATGGTGGCCCCGGCGGGGGACTTCACCCTGTCCACCGACGGGATTTTCCGCGACACCGGACATCCGGATTCGACAGTGCCCGAGGCCACGCAACACGCCATTCAGGACCTGCCTTTCGAAACTTTGGTCTATCTTCTCGGCAGTCGTTACTGCGATACCGATCTTTTGTCGGAAGAAACCTGGCGCCTTTTTGAGACCACGCCGCCGGGCTGGGCGCGTGTCCAGGCGATCTGCGATTTCGTGCATTCCTCGGTTTCGTTCGACTACATGCAGGCGAACGCGACACGCACCGCGTCCCAGACGATGGCGGGGGGACAGGGGGTCTGCCGGGATTTCGCCCATCTCGCCATCGCTCTCTGCCGCTGCATGAACATCCCGGCGCGCTACTGCACCGGCTACCTGAGCGAATTCGGTCAACCGAAGCCTCATCTGCCTGACGATTTCGCGGCCTGGATGGAGGTCTTTCTGGGCGGCCGCTGGTGGGTCTTCGATCCACGAAACAACAGCCCGCGCATGGGAAGGATTTTGATCGCGCGCGGTCGGGACGCTGCCGATGTGCCTCTGACCCAGACATTCGGGCCGAATACACTGACACAATTCGACGTCTGGACATGGGATGCCGAGGACGACCCCGCCGAGGCATCGTCCGGTTCTCGAAATCAGGCAGGGGCCTGAAAACGCAGTTGCGTCGGTCCGCCCTAAATTGGCCCGCAGGCGGGACGGTTGATCCGACTGTCTGGCGGGGACTTCGCAGATTGAAACCATCCGGGAAAATTGTGATGACCGCCTCGATCAAGACGACCGCCGTATTTCTTCGACCGTTCCAGCTGCCGAGTTTCAACGAGACCCTGCCGCCCGGCGAATACCAGATCGAGACCCAGCTGCTTGAGCCAGTGCACCGGATCGAACCGGGCACCTGGACGTCGTCCATTCTCGTGCGCCTCCATCCGCGCGCCTCGCACCCCGGGCTCGGCCGAACGCTCACCGTGCCGCTCGCCGAACTGGAGAATGCAGTGGCCAAAGACAAGCTCACCGGCAAAGCTCTGACGGACTACTTCCTCGAGGAGATGCTGGCCGACCCGATGATCCGCCTTATCATGCAGGCAGACGGGGTGGGCGAGTCCGAGCTCCGTGACCTCTATTCGGCTCGGCCCCGAGCCAGCGAGGAAAGCGCAGGCGAAACACGCAGCGCCGCCCCGCCACGCAAAGGGACCGAGACGGACGATACCGGACCGCGCGCTGGAAGCGGGCGCCCAGGCATCGGAGAATGACTTGCGGGTCCGCAATACGGCACCGCGTCCGACCGCAAGTGGGCCATGGTGGGGCTTTGGGAGCATTGCAGTGACGGATGACCCGATTGATCTTGACGGTCGCAGGACAGAGGCCGGGCGATATGAGACGGAAATGCGACGGCGACCTGCGAACGACGCCCCGTCTTTGGTGCCCTCGGCGCAACTTCACCTCGGTAGTCTCGAAAACCAGATGTTGGCGGAACCGGCGCGAACATGGGTAGAGGTGATGGAGAAGTGGCGGTTCCTTCTCGAACGATATTCGGCAACACCGGCGGCCCACGATGAACGCATTCAGAAACTGATCAGGCGGGCCATCGAAGACATGGAGCGGCTGCGGAAGCGCAAGGAGCGCAAGTGATAATGAAATCAGCAGACGCGGAAATCCAGAATGTGAGGGCAGCGACCGACATTGCTGCCGAGCGTGTCTGCCTGAAGTGCCGGTCGCCCTTCTGGAGCGAGGGGTTCGGCGAGCGGATATGTTCGCTCTGCAAGGGATCCGCCATCTGGCGCGCGGCAATCTCCGAAGGTGGCGGACATGGGCGCCGGCGTTTCAGCGGTCGACTGTCGTAGGTCTCGCCGATGCCATCCGTCACCATCACGCACACGACCAGGTATTGGTATCGCACTCCCGTTTCAGTCGGTCCGCACCGGCTGATGCTGCGTCCACGGGAGACCCGGGATCTCCGCCTGACCTCCTTCGACCTCGAGATCAGTCCCGAAGCCCGCATCGACTGGTCTCACGAAGTTGCCGGCAATGCCGTCGCAACGGCGCAGTTCGACACGATGACTGACGCGCTTTCGATCCGGTCGCGTGCGCAGGTGGACCTGCGCGCGCCGGTCTGGCCAGTCTTCCCCATCGCAGCCGCTGCGGCTTCGTATCCTTTCGTTTATGCAGCCGACGACTGGACCGATCTCGGCGCCTTGGCCATGCCGCAATATGCGGATGACACGCGGCGGCTGCGCGGGTGGGCCAAGGGGTTTGTCAGGGCGCGGCCGACGGACACGCTTTCCCTGCTGAAGGACATCAGCAACGGCATCACTGCAAGGATTTCCTACCAGACCCGCGAGACGGAGGGCACGCAGGGACCGCTGGAGACCCTCGACAGAGGATGGGGATCCTGCCGGGACTTCGCGGTGCTGTTCGCCGAGGCCGTCCGAACGCTTGGCTTCGGCGCGAGGATCGTTTCGGGATACCTCTTCAATCCGTCCGGAGACGAACTTGGCTCCGCGGACGCCGGCTCGACACATGCCTGGGTCGAGGTGTTTGTTCCCGGGGCAGGCTGGATATCGTTCGACCCGACCAACAGATCGGTTGGCTCCACCAATCTCATTCCTGTCGCCGTGGCGCGCAGGATCGAGCAGGTTGCCCCGGTGTCCGGAAGCTTCCATGGAAGAACCGCCGACGAGTTGGCAATGGAGGTTAGGGTGGATGTGAGGGATTCCTGAGAGCCTCTGCCCGGGAAGTCCTGATGCAAGAAGGATTGGTAATGTATCTTCGGGGCGGATTTTAGCTTTCATGGCATGGAGGATCGGACCCATCCGCTAGCGTCTCTCGAACTTTAAGCGCTTTGCGTGTGCATTTTGTGCGCAATCAAACGTGGAGTCGCAAAGAAGCAGACATGCGCGTCCGCCGGCTAAATCGTGGGACAGTCGGCGAATGGTGAGTTCGGTTCGCCGAGGAATCGCATCTGCAGCGAATGTCGGCAATGCGGTTTGCGACCGCGGCATTCGGAACCATGATCGAGCGACCGCTATGGGCCGTTCAGAGCCGTTGCATGCTGCATGGCGCATGACCGGTTTGTCCGCATCTGAGACATCCGAGGCGAGCGCAGCGATCGACCGGATTTCCGCACTGCGGTCATTGGTGCGACGACCCGTTGAAATCGCCGCTCGAAGCGGACGTCGACTGGAAGGCACAGCACACAAAGCTTGAAGTTAATCTACTTTCAACTCGTTGTAGGAGAGCATTACGTGTTCTCGGAAGGCGGGCCGTTCGGCGAGACGTTTGTAATAGGCTTGCACATTTGGCAAGTCGGCACGGCGTATCCCGATATCGTAATACCGAAAAAGAATGTGACCAAACTGTATGTCAGCAAGTGTGAGTTCGTCGCCTACGATAAAGGAACGCGTAGCAAGAGCAGTATCGGCAATTGCCAGCTTTTGTTCCAGAGCATCGACTGCCGTCTGAATAGTCTTTTGATCGCGTTGCGCCATTGGAGTTCTCACGACACGCCAAAAGATCGGTACCGTGAAGGCCATAGCAACGTTGAGCTTGGCCCACTCTGCCCATCGATCAACGTCAGCCCGAGCGACCACATCACCGGGCCAAAAGCTATCACTGCCATACCTTGTTGCGAGATATCTACAGATTGCGCCGGTTTCCCAAAGCGGCCCGAGGTTCGGGTCCCTCAGCACAGGGATGGTACCGTTTGGGTTCATGGCGAGAAAGTCGTCACTATCAGTACCGCCATAGATACCTCCCACATCATGACGGAAGTATTTCAAGCCCAACTCTCCGATGCACCACATCAGGGCCTGTACATTCGATGAAGTTTTCCGACCCCATACTTCCAACATGCCAAGTCACCCCATAAACTTTGAAGAGCTTGACGTGGCACGCACCCAAATTCAAGGACCGGTTCGTCCGCAAGCCGACCTAACCTCGATTACGGCGAACGTTTGGAGCCGGTGACAGCCGTCGTTCGAGCGTGTCTCTGCGGTTCCGTCGGCTCTGACGGCTGCTTACCGCCGTCTAGCGGTCATCTGATCATTCTTCTCAGATGTCTCAGAAGAGCCCATTCCGGACTCCCTCTCGCTGCAGAGTTCGCGTCTGCGGCATTTTGCGGTGACGCTAGGCCAGCTGAGGCGAAGCAGCAGAACCGGACATTAGTGCGGTCTGCAGCGAAGATTGCGCGCGCTGCGACCGCAGTGCGGACGAAGCGGACGTCCGGGTAACGTTGATCATGTAGAAAAATCGCCGTGCATTCGCCTCGCCGCAGTGCGCGGTCAGGTTGATTTGTCACGGCCGAAAATCACGCCGATCAAGTTCTCTTTCAACCCGTCGATCATCGGTTCCTTCATCACCAGCGTGCGCTGAAAGACGGTGCCGACAATCACATCCAGCAAGAAGTGCAGGTCCTCAGCGGAGATTTCGTTTCTTCCTCGCGCACGCTCCAGTGCCTCAAATGCCGAGACGCGCCAAGGATACACAAACCGGTCGCGGAATATCTGCGCCATTTTCGGATCGCTGCTGCCCGTTGTGATTGCTGCAAAGATTACAGTGGACGCCAGGGGACGCGTGAACGTGTCTATGAGTTGACCTATGGCGGCATCCATGTCGGCCCTGGAGTCTCCCGTGTCTGGGACCTTCCCTATGGCGATCTCCTGTTCTGCCGCTTCCAGGACCAGCTCACCCTTGGTCTTCCACCAGCGGTAGATAGTTGCCTTGCTGACAGCGGCCTCCTGCGCGACGGCCTCTATGGTCAGGTTCGAATAGCCATTGTCGAGCAGCAGCTTTCTGACCGCTGTGAGGATGGCGGTTTTGGATCGCTCGCTTCTTGGGCGACCACCGCCGCGGCCCGCACCATTGTCTTTGCTATCGTTCATTCACTCGTCTCATCCGAACCTGCGTCTTTCGTAAAGCGGATTTCGAGAAACTTGACAATGATAGAAACGAAACGCATCGTTTAATAATGTGAGTCCGTTACCGGGAGTTGGACAGATGGACGCTGTTCACGCCTTCGCTGAAAGACATCCGTTCTGGTTTGTCATCGCAGTGGCCATTCTCCAACCGATCATCGCGGTGCCCTTCTTGGTTGCCTCCAAGGTGCTGGGAACCGAGATCACGCCGCTCCGCCTGATCATTCCGACGGTTCAGTCCGTGTTCGTCCTTTGGCTGATCTGGGCGCTCGGATGGTGGCGGATCAGCGGATTGGCAGCCCCCGTTCGCAACACGCACCTCCTCATATACCCAGCGTTGATCCACTTCGTGCCAGTCCTTCTCTACGGCTCCGTCGAGATCCCTGCTGGGTGGGTTCTGTTCTATTTCCTGGCCGTTCTGGCGACCGGCGTCAGCGAGGAAGGCTTCGCCCGCGGCATCGCCTTGCCGGTGTTGCTCAAGTTCGGCAAGTGGAGTGCCGTCCTGATCGCGGCGGCGATCTTCAGTGCTGGTCATCTCACGAATGCTGCATTCGAGGAGTTCTCCCTGCTGGAATGGATCGACAAGTTCGGCAACACATTCGGCTTCGCGGTGCTCTATGGCGCGCTCTTTCTTCGGACCGGCAGTCTCTTGCCCTTGATCTTCCTCCACACGCTGCTGGACTACATCTACGTAACCTCGGGCACCGCCGGTCCGTTCATTGCAGAGCCGCTGGACATCCGGATTCACCTCGGCATCGCGGCGTTAAACACACTGGTCGGTCTCTATTTGATGACGGGCGTAACCGAGGAGGACATTCCACGGATCGGACGCCCCGCTGCCGCGCCCGCATGAAGATTTGATCATGCGCCTGGTACCGTATCTCGCCGCCGGTTTGACCCTGACGCATCCGTCATGGGCGCAGGACGAAACCCGCTCGATGATCGCCGCCGTAGAGCAAGCAGCCCCCGCCGCATTGGCACGCCAAGGTACGCCCGGGGCGGGTGTCGCTATCGTATTCGGCGGTGAGCCGATCTGGTCGGGCGGTTTCGGGGTGACAAATGTCGAAACCGGAGAACCGGTGACGGTCGACACGGTCTTCGAGATCGCCTCAGTCACCAAGCCGGTGACCGCATGGGCGATGCTGAAGCTCGCCGAAGAGGGCAAGATCAACCTCGACGCGCCGATCGAAACCTACCTCGCCGGCTGGACCCTCCCGCCTTCTGAGTTTGAGCATTCCCAAGTAACCGCGCGTGCCATCCTCGCCCACGGTGCCGGTCTTTCAAAAGGGGGCGATTCAGGCGTCGATCCGGGACAGGAACCGCCGTCGCTTCTGGAAGCAGCCGATGGTGCGACGATGGAGTTTGGCCCCGTTCGTGTCTCTCAGCCCCCCGGAGAGGCCTATCACTACTCGTCGAAGGGTTTCATCCTTCTTGAGTTGGCGGTCGAAGCGGTCACGGGCGAGCCGTTCAGCGACTATGTCACGAAGGAAATCCTTCGCCCTCTGGGCATGAACAGCAGCGCCTTCGGCTGGACGCCGGAGCTAGAGGCACGCGCAGCCTGGGGGCACGACTGGTACGGAAATCCCTTGCCGCACTACGAACACGCGACCAAGGCGCAGGGTGGCCTCGTGGCAACTGCAAGCGATGTCGCACGGTTCCTGGCGGCGTCGATGGCGGACGCCCAGGGAGCCGAACCGGGCCGTGGAGTGATCACGCCCGATTCCGTCAGGGACACCTTTGAGCCTTTTCCCTTTACCCAGGACACCAGCCACATCGGCCTCGGCTACAACCTGCACCTCGACGGCGAGACGCTAGTCGCCCGCAAGAGCGGCGATCATCGCGGTTACAAGGCCGTCGTCTTCCTGATGCCCCATACCGGTTCCGGTCTCGTGATCCTGGCCAACAGCGACCGTGCGGCCCCTGGCCTCTTCACCGACATAGCCTGCCCGTGGAGCCGTGCGTTGCCGGATGACCCTCTACAGGATGTGTGTTCTCAACTCGGGCTTTTGCACAAGGCGCACTTGGCGTTGGGTCTAATGTTAACGATGGTCGGCGTGGCGGTTGTGGGGCCTGTTCTATTGGGCTGGCGAAGAGGCCGCCGCGCCCCGCCTCGAAAATATTCGGTTTGGCGCAGAACGGCAGCAATCCTACCAATCCTCATGGTCGCCGCCTGGTGGGCATACTGGTACTCCGACATTCCGCTTCGCCTGCAAGGGTTTCCGCCCACGTTCTACACAGTCAGGGCGACGCTTTGGCCAACTGCATTTGTATGGGTGAGTCTGGGGGCGACCGTCTTGGGAATGTCGCTCGTTCTTGTTGCCATTCTCCCAACTACACCACGACCGCCCAAATCGAGGACGCAGGGGCCAACGGGCCCTTCGTAATCATCCGTCCAAATGGCCGCCTTGGGATCAGAGTAGACATCCCGCCCTCTGCCGGACCCTGTTGGTTCGTGGTCGACGTGTTGATTTCCCGGCTCCATGTCGGGGACATTGAGCCGCGTCCAAGAGGGAATAGCGCGCGAGCCTCGAGTAAAGGGCCTACGGCACCAGCCCTAGCTGACGGGCAACCGTTGCAGCGTCATAGTAGTCTCGACCCTCGACGACCTTCCCATCCTTTACCCGCATCACACTGCAGTAGCGTGTCTCCTGCCACCGACCACTCGGTTCAAAAGTTCCGAGCGATGATTCCAGAGGACCGGTGTGAGTGCCTCGGTTGATGAACTCTACGACTGCCCGATCGCCGTCGACTACGACGTTTGTGACTTTCACCTCTCCATCGGGAAAGGCTCGCCGCCACCGCTCGTAGTCCATTCTGTATCCCTTGGGACCGACCTGGCTCTCACCTCTCGCGACATCCTCAAACTGACAGTCGTCCGCAATCACAGCGACGCCGCGCTCGGGATCGCGCAAGTCCCAGGATTCGTGGAATTGCCGCACAATCTTCTCTGTGGGATGCATGACCGATTCACTTTCGCGAGGACATGTATTGAGAATACCGACCCGCCTCGATCCGTCCATTGAAAAGTCCGCTTCGGGCTCGGAGCGGACTACTGCGCCGCAGCAATGTAGGTCGCGCCCTTGGTTCCCAAAGCGGTCGTTGGCAGGGAGACAGTAGGATGTGTGCGTCGGCGCGGTGCTGACGCCAGGAGCGGGAGGGCTGGATGGAGACCCCATCATGTCCAGAATCCAGCTCCCAGCAACGCGACCGGTACGTCCCGCATGGAACAAGGGCCGACTGATCGGCCAGAAGCGACCACTCCTGCCCAAACAGGTTTGGGCCATTCGAGCAAGGCTCGAACTTGCCAATAACCTTCGGGACCTGGCGCTGTTCCACCTTGCGATCGACAGCAAACTCCGCGGGTGTGACCTCGTTCGTCTGCGCGTCAGTGACCTCGTCGTTGGCGGCTCAGTCCGCGACCGCGTGTCGGTCATCCAGAGCAAGACGGGCAGGCCCGTTCAGTTCGAAGTCTCCGAGAATACGCGAAGCTCGGTTCTTGAATGGGTCAAGTCGCCCCCGATGATCGGTTGCGGGTTCCTGTTCCCGAGCAGGTTCCACGCTTCGCCCCATCTCTCGACGCGACAGTACGCCCGTATCCTGAGGGACTGGGTGTCAGCGATCGGTCTCGATCCAAATGCCTATGGGACGCATTCCCTCCGGAGGACAAAAGCCGCGTTGATCTACCGGAAGACCGGCAACCTGCGCGCGGTCCAGCTCCTGCTCGGTCATACCAAGGTGGACAGCACGGTCAGGTACCTCGGCGTCGAACTCGACGACGCGCTGAGCATCGCCGAGAAGATCGAAATCTGAGGAATTGTCGGGCGGCAGCGGTCGCCCGCCATCTCAAACCGGACGGCGTTCACCTCTGGCCGGAGCGGCGGCTCAGAGCCCGAAGCCGACGTTTTTCAAGCGCAAACGAGGCGAGAAATTTTCATTCTGGGTGACGCCAGACAGGCGATCCATCCGATCGGCGCCTAGCGGTTTCATCGAGCGTACATCCGAGCCGTTCAGCAAGACGAATGGACCGCACGTTCTCTTCTTTGATGTATGAGGGCATGCGCCGCCAGCCGAAAGTCTCTGCTGTCCATCTGCGGGCTGCGAGAACTGCTTCGGAGGCATAGCCCTTCCCTTCACACGAGACGTCCCAAATCTGCCAGCCAAGTTCTGGTTCCGGCCAGTCTGGTGGAAAGTGCGGCCCTGCTACGCCTATCGCTCGGCCCTCCCCATGTCGAAGGACTATCGCCTGCGGGGCAAAGCCTCTGAGCTGTTGATGTCCGATAAAATAAGCGAAGTTCCTCCAGGCATCGCCGACATTGTCCGTCCCCATCGACAGCTTGGCGCGCTCGCTGAGCGAGTAATCGCGAAACACCTCCCAGGCGAACTGCCTGTGATCCGTGATGGCCGGATGATCCGTGTGCATCCAATGGACCTCGATCGGTACATCAAGCAACGGCGGGGGATGTGACCGATGGTGTCCCTTAAAGTCCTGATAAGTAAAGCTTTCCAAGCGTCTCGGGAAACCGTGACGCTCAGTCTGAGCGGAGGATTGTCTGCTACGGTTTCCCGAATCCGGGGGAATGTCCCCCCAAGTCTTCCCGAGGCCACGCGTGTCTCAAACCGGAGGTCCCGACATGACTGATCACACGCCGATTGAACCGAAAGATGTCTTTGCGTCGATCCCGAGGATCACGCTGGCCGACGTCCGCGACGCGGCCATGGGGAAAGCCTCCGGCACGCGTCTTCGAGACCTTCGCTCCGCATTCCGGTTCCTGGAAGATCGGACGGGACTCGATCTGGCGGAAACGCCCGCGACCGCGGCGGCTGTCCGCGATCTCTTTGAGGACAAGCGCGCGGTTGAGCTCGGCGCTTCCGAGAAGCGGCTGGCCAACATCCGCTCAATCGTCACTCGGGCCATCAAGTCTCATGGCCCACGTCGGACATGGATCACGCAGGAGATCGAACGCTCTCCTGAGTGGCGCGCGCTTCTTGATCGCGTGGCGCGCCAGGAAGACCAGTGGGCGCTCAGCCGGCTCGCTTGTTACTGCACCGTGATGCAGATCCCGCCCGACGCGGTCCAGACCGCGATGCTGGGCGGCTTCTGGCAAGCGTTGAGCCACGAGGTAATGTCCAAGTCGCCGAAGGCGATCTTCAAGCGGACGATCCACGCCTGGAACCGCTCGTTGCGGGATGTGCCGAGGTGGCCCGGCGAGCGGCTCGGTTCTCCCTTCAAGACCGATCCCTACATGTTGCCCCTCGAGGCATTTCCAGCGGGCTTCCAGCAGGCCGTCGCGTCTTGGGAAGAGCGCCTGCGCAATCCCGATCCCCTGGACCCGAGTGCGCCTGTCCGGGCGTTCCGCCCTGCCACGATCGAGGGATATCGCTACACCTTTCGGCGGTTGGCCACGGCCCTTGTCAAATCCGGCACCGTGTCCATCGACCAGATCACCGGCTTCGAAGTGTTCTTCGTGGAGGATCACTTCAAGGCGGCCCTGCGTCCCTTCCTGAAAGGCGAAACGGTCAAGACCGAAGGCTACGCTCACAAGATGGCCACACAGATGATCGCGGTCGGTCGACATCACCTTGGCTACGATGAGGCTCAGCTGGCGCCGTTCCATGCGATCGTCCAGCGCCTCAAGCCGAAATCCCCAGGCGGGATGGGAGAGCGCAATCGGACGCGCCTTAAGCAATTCGACGACGAAGAGGTGGTCCAGCGCCTGTTGCGCTTCCCGGAAGAGGAGCTCGAGCGGGCGCTCAAACAGCGCAGCAAGCTTCGACGTGCGAAAGGCGTGGAACGCGCCCTTGCAATCTCGCTGGCGATCTTCACCGGATTACGGGTCAAGAACCTGCGGGAGCTCAACCTGGACACCCAGCTCCGACGGCGCGGCAAGCGGGTCTTCGTGCACTTGTCTGACGATGAGACCAAGAGCCACCGCGCGCTGGACCTGGAGTTGCCGCCGGAGACCATCGAACTGCTCGATCACTTCGTTGCAGATCATCGCCCGCTTCTGCCAGGCTCACAGGGGCCATATCTCTTTCCCGGTCAAGGCGGCGGCGCACGATCATACTCCGCCATGCGGGACACTCTGAGCCGGACGCTCTGGAAGCAAGCGGGTATCCGCATGTCCCCGCATCTCTATCGTCACGCCATCGCCAAGATCGTCGTCGAGCGGCAACCTGAGCTGGCGCTCGATCTCAGTCGGCGCCTCGGCCACAAGTCGCTCAACACCACGTACCAGTCCTACCTGGGCACGGAAGGGCCTGCGGCCAGCCGCCGTATCAACACGCTGCTCAAGGCGCTGCGAGACGATTCCTGCGGGGATGAGTCTTGAGACGCGGTTGGCCCAACGTGCCGTTCGAGGCCTGGCCTAAGCAGGACCGTGCCGCGTGGCAGGAGCTGCTCCGTGACGGAGATGTTCTTGAAGGGCGCGGCCCAGGTGCCCATTGGAGCGAAGCCACACGCCACACGCTCCAAAAGCATTATGCGGGCTGGTTGGGGTGGCTGGACGCGCTTGGGATGCTCGACCGCCACGCAGCGCCGGCCGACCGTATCACGCCTGAGGCGGTTACCGCCTATGCCCGTGAGTTGATGGCGTGCGTCGCGCCCAAGACGGTGGAGAGCTACGTGCGCGACCTCAAGGTGATGGCAAAAGCCCTGTCACCCGATCGAGACTGGCGGTGGCTCATGGACCTGTCGAACCGCCTCAAGCAATGGGCCAAGCCCAGCCGCACGCTGACGCTGCCTGCTCTCTCGGCTGCGGAGATGTTCGGTCGTTGCTTTTACGAGCTCGATCGACTGACAGACCGCGACTTCAGCGTGGGCAAGCATCGGATTGCCTACCGCGATACCCTTTTGGTCGCCCTGCTGATCTCTGCGCCTGTCAGGTCTAGCAACCTGGCGATGATCCGTATCGGGCAGCATCTACAGCTCTGCGGCCACGAATGGCATCTGCGCTTCTTGGCTTCAGAGACAAAGACCGATCAGCCAATCCACCTGGTTCTTCACGACGACCTGGGCCAACACATCGCGCGTTACATCCATCATGTCCGCCCGGTATTCCCAAACGCCAGCGAGACCGACCGACTCTGGCTTGCCAGCAAAGGAAAGCCGATGGCACAGCACTCGATCTACGATCGGGTGCGTCGCCAGTCAGAGCATCTGTTCGGCGAAGCCTTGTCCCCGCATGCCTTCCGAACTATCGCCGCGACCTTCTTGGCAGAGACATCGCCAGAGGACGCGCTCCACGCAAGGCTGCTTCTTGGGCACCGCTCACCGGCCACCACCGAGAACTTCTACATCAAGGCCAGTCAGCTTAAGGCGTCGCAGAGCGTTGCTGCGGCGTTGCGGAGCATAAGGGATGGACCCGAGGATCGGAAGGGAACGCTGGACACCAGAGGCGAAAACTGAGGCACTGCGCGAAGCAGATTGTGCGCAGAGCCCGGGCGCATATTTCTTCCTATGGAGGTCCGCTCTTCGCAATGAACCGGTCATCCGACGAAAAGACTCAGATGTCTGTCTTGAGCCCTTCTCGGACCTTGGTCTCCCGCGCAGCATCCTTAGGGATGGGCGGAGAGCTGACCTTCTCTGCTGCCGAGAGACAGCTCGATTGTTGAGTCGGAAGCCGCCATTCAAACGTCGAGAATCCCCGGCCCGATGCTGCAAAGCCGCAAGTCGGCTCTCCTGCACAAAGCGGTCAAATCGTTTGATCGCCCCATTTGGATTGGGCCCAAAAGAGCGAAATAAAAGGCTCAGTTCTGAGCGAGCAACATACGGGCTTCATGTTTGCGCAGGCACGTACGGGCGGTCATTCCGTAGGCACCGGCATTCCAACGCAGTTCAGGGAAGATGGAAAACATCTCCTCGCGGGATTCATCGGTGATCGCAGCAATGCCGGTTTCACCTGCAAAAAAACTTTCGGTCGCAGCTTCTTCGGCAAAGATCACTTCGTGCTGGTCTAGCATCAGGTGCACATAGGTGACGCGATCCTGCTCAACGACACGGACGTCGCGACCGTCAACCAGATATTTGGCTGCGACCACAACTTCACTTTCCCCGAACAGCAACTGAGCCTTGTAGCCGGTGAATAGAATCCGATGTTGCGGTGAAACCAGTAGCGGCCGCCGTGCGCCGTCCATCACCTTGGTATTTACAGCGATCGGGGCGAATCTCCCCCGCCCATTGACCGTGCTGGTCCCGATCCAGCGGATCGGCCGGGGACCATTGTCGCGCGTGATCACACGCTCACCAGCTTTCAGCGTCTCGATTGGCCGGTAGCCCTGTTCGGTCAGAATTGCCGTTCCAGGTGTGAAGCAGATGATGTTGTCGATGTTCGAGAACGACACCAGCGTTCCATCGAACATCTGGATCGTGCCACTCTGTTCGCCGTCAACGTTCGAAGTGACATTAAGCGTGGTCCGGTCGGCAACACCGCCGAGATCGAGCGTATCGCCGCCGGTTTCACCGGTCGCGAGACCATCGATGGTGATCGACCCACTGTCTGCCTCCATCAGATCGACCAGGGTAAACGTATCGTCGCCTGCGCCACCGATGGCGGTGTCGTTCTGCCCGACCAGAATGCTGTCGTTGCCAGCACCTCCGACAAGAGAGTCCGCGCCGACACCACCGTCCAACGTGTCGTCGCCATCCTCACCCAACACGGTGTCGTCGCCAGCCCCTGAGGCGACATAGTCGTTGCCAGCGCCGGCAGTAACCGAGTCGTTGTCGCCGCCGGCGGTCCCCGGCTGCAACGGGTTTCCGTCGTTGTTATCGATCAGGTCACCTTCGAGATCGCCGCCATAGCTTGCGTCGATGACGTCGGCACCGCTGGTGCCTTCGACGATGTAGTCAGGCGCGGGTTCGGTCCCGGTGGCCTGCAAATCGATGGCCCCGTTTCCAAACGCATCCATTTCGGTCTGGGTTGCGGCCTCGTCCGGCATGAAGGCCAGCCGGGTCGTATCACCGGCTGACGGGTAATCCTGGACCGTGATGATGAAGATTGACGAGCCTTCGAACTGATCGGGAACCTGACCGGCGCCGTCCCGATTCAGGGTCGGAAGCTCGGCCGACAGCTCGAAAGAAAAATCGTAGAGCGTGCCGCCGATATCGACCTGTGTATCGGGATCGGGCGCGCCGCCATTGGTGTCGAGGGTCAGGTCGCCGTTCGGGCCCGACTCCACTAATGAAAATTGGACCGCCGGGTCTCCCGTAAGATTAAGCGCGGGATTGTTTGCACTGTTACTGTCTATCCTGGCCCAGAAGGTCCACATTGTGTTTCCCCGATGCCTGCGACACCTCGGTGAGGGTCATTGTTTCAGGAATCGATACGCAGTGTTTCTGACTGAAGCGTGAGCAATTCATGGCAAGTTTTTGCTAAATTGCGCCGTAAACATGACTTTGGCTAAGTTGCGCGCGAAGACCACATCGTCACCATCGCTGCTTGCGGCATTTGGTCAGGCGGCGCTACCGGTAGGGCAGTCTGCGCTGCTGCCACTCAGGTTTGCGTGGGCCCCGACGACTTGCGACGGTAAAGGTCTTGAAAGGCCGCTCCGACCGCAGACCGCTAGTTAGCCTACCGCCCGATCTTGCGCCTGCAGCGAACGGCCGGTTTGACGGTGGCGCCGCAGCAGCAGATGAAACGGCCGAACGTCCGGTTGGGGCCGAAAGCGCCAGTTGGACTGATTGGCGTGAAGGTCTGGAAAGTCCGCATCTGAGACATCCGAGGCGTGCGCAGCGATCGACCGGTTTTCCGCACTGCGGTCATTGGTGCGTCGACCCGTTGAAACCGCCGCTCGAAGCGGACGTCGACTGGAAGGCACAGCACACAAAGCTTGAAGTTAATCGACTTTCAACTCGTTGTAGGAGAGCATTACGTGTTCTCGGAAGGCGGGCCGTTCGGCGAGACGTTTGTAATAGGCTTGCACATTCGGCAAGTCGGCACGGCGTATCCCGATATCGTAATACCGAAAAAGAATGTGACCAAACTGTATGTCAGCAAGTGTGAGTTCGTCGCCTACGATAAAGGAACGCGTAGCAAGAGCAGTATCGGCAATTGCCAGCTTTTGTTCCAGAGCATCGACTGCCGTCTGAATAGTCTTTTGATCGCGTTGCGCCTTTGGAGTTCTCACGACACGCCAAAAGATCGGTACCGTGAAGGCCATAGCAACGTTGAGCTTGGCCCACTCTGCCCATCGATCAACGTCAGCCCGAGCGACCACATCACCGGGCCAAAAGCTATCACTGCCATACCTTGTTGCAAGATATCTACAGATTGCGCCGGTTTCCCAAAGCGGCCCGAGGTTCGGGTCCCTCAGCACAGGGATGGTACCGTTTGGGTTCATGGCGGAGAAATGGGCGAAAGTTGGTGATGCCCTGAGGGGCGGCATATCATGGCGGTGTTCAGACGCCGTCAATTCTCTGCAGAGAAAGGGATATGCCACATGCCAGAGACTACCATTGCCACGCTGCCTGATCCATCCGGATTTTTCTCGGACCCTTTGACCGGTGTCATCCGGGAAGGCGCGCGCAAGCTGATTGAACAAGCGATCGAGGCGGAACTGGCCGCGCTGATGGCGGGGTTCGCCGATGACAAGCTCGAAGACGGTCGCGCCAGGTTCCCGAGCAGGTTCCACGCTTCGCCCCATCTCTCGACGCGACAGCACGCCCGTCTCGTGAGGGACTGGGTGTCAGCGATCGGTCTCGATCCAAATGCCTATGGGACGCATTCCCTCCGGAGGACAAAAGCCGCGTTGATCTACCGGAAGACCGGCAACCTGCGCGCGGTCCAGCTCCTGCTCGGTCATACCAAGGTGGACAGCACGGTCAGGTACCTCGGCGTCGAACTCGACGACGCGCTGAGCATCGCCGAGAAGATCGAAATCTGAGGAATTGTCGGGCGGCTTGTGTCGTTATGGTTTTGTCAGAAGGATTCCGGTTGAGACGGGCAGGGCGGCCTCGTAGCGTCGGAACAT
>NZ_JAWHTD010000029.1:0-53261 GCF_032586235.1 Aestuariicoccus sp. MJ-SS9 | reverse complement strand
GGGGGGGGGGGGGGGGGGGGGGCGCCCCCCCCCCCCCGGCTGGGGGGCGCTGCCCCCCAGACCCCCCGGAGTATTTTCGCCAAGAAGAAGGGGAAAGGGGAAGGCAGCGGCTGTGGTGCAGACCGTTTCCCGTCGGGAGAAGGTGCCGGGCGGGATATGCGCGGGGACCTGTCCGGCGGGGCCTTAGAAACGCACGTCGACGCCGGGCAGTTTCAGCGCCTTCAGAAGGTCGCGCAATTCCTGGCGGGCGGCGATGTTCGAGATGTTGAGCTGTTTGACCCCGAGATCCTTGAGGTCGAGAAGGGTCAGACCGCGCGGGAACAGCTCGCGGAAGATCACGCGCTCGTTGAAGCCGGGCGCGATGCGGAAGCCGATGCGTTTGGAGAGCCGTTCCAGCGCCTTTTCCATCTTCATCTTGTTGACCATATTCTGCGCCCCCAGCCGGTTGCGCAGTACGATCCAGTCGATGGGCGCGAGCCCGGCCTGGGCGCGCAGCTGCCGCGCGTTCCAGACCATTTCGGAATAGACCGACGGCCCGACGATCTTTTCGCCGTCGTTGTCGATATGGGCCAGCAGGTCGAAGTCGACGAAGCTGTCGTTCAAGGGCGTGATCAGCGTGTCGGCCAGCGAATGCGCCACCTGCGACAGGCGCGTGTGCGAGCCGGGGCAGTCGATCAGGATGAAATCGGAGTTCGGTTCCAACTCGGCCACCGCCGCGGACAGGCGGTGGTCATAGGCGTTCTCGCCCGGCTGCAGGGTTGCATGGTCGATCTCGGGCAGCTCCATATAGGAGGGGCCGGGCAGATCGAGCCCTTCCCGTTCGAGATACTTCTGGCGGTTCTGCACGTAGCGGGCCATCGTCTTCTGGCGCAGATCCAGATCGAGGATGCCGACCCGGTGCCCCAGCCGCGCCAGCGCTGTGGCCACGTGCATCGACACGGTTGATTTGCCCGCGCCGCCCTTTTCATTCCCAACGACGATGATATGCGCCACTGCCCGAGTCCTTGCCTGATCCGCTTACCCTGTGCCATGGGGTTTGCCCCGGCATTTTCTTGCGCGCTAGCCTAATTGCACGGCGTGCGCAAGGAAAGCCAAAGCCCCGAATGGGGCGCGATTGCCCGGCGTGCGTGCCCCCTGTGCCGCAATCACGCCGGCTGGCGGTCCGGGGATAAACTTCTGGACGTGCGGGATAATTTTTGAAAGCGTGGCCGGACACGGATTTTCGGAGAGAATATGACCACTTACACGTACAATGCTTTTGCCATCGATTATGCCTTCGATGCCAACGACAATGCCGTCAACACGGATTCCCGGCAGTCGGAGGTGTCGTTTGTCACCAACGATTTCATCACGTCTTTTGCCTACCAGCTTACGGATTTTTTAGAGCCTGGCGATCTTCCCGAAATCATAGTTGAAACCGGCAATGGCGGACTGGACGGCCTTTACGGGCTCTTGATCGGGGATCGGGTGTTCAACGCGTCGACGCCCGGGGAACTCGAGGCGCAGGGGCTGCGGTCTTTCTCGATCGGACAGGTGAATTGGGACGGCGGCGAGACTTTCGTGATGCGTTTCGACGTCGGGGCGGAGAACGGTGGAACCGAGTATTTCATTGTCATGGGCGGTGCCCCGCTTCCCTTTGAGGGCGCCAGCGGAGCGGCGGGCGTGGCGGCCTTTGAAAGCTTCGTCAATCAGGTCGATTACGTCGGCCCGGTGCTGGAGGACTTTGGTCCGTTGCCGGGCGGGGATATCCTGCTTAACACATTTGGTCCGGGCATTGTGGCCGTCGTGACCGAGAACGACCTGATCGAGACGCTGCAAGGCGGGTTCGGTGGGCAGATCGAGGCCGGGGTCGGCAACGACACGGTGCTTGCACAGGGCCAGAGCGAGCAGATCTTCGGCGGCGCGGGCAATGACAGCCTGGATGGCGGGTCGTCGTTCTTTACCGTTCTCTACGGTGAGGAAGGCGACGATGTGCTGATCGCGGGGCCCGCGGCCAATTCGCTTTATGGCGGGCCGGGCAACGACAGGCTGGAGGGGGCGACCGACGCCAACGAATTCGCCGTCGACTACATGGAGGGCGGTGCGGGAAACGACCTGATCCTCAGCCCCGAGATCGCCTCGAACATCTATGCAGGCGAGGGGGACGACACGATCCTCGGCGGTCCGGTCTTCGATCTGATCTCGGCGGGGCCGGGGGCGGACCTGATCGTGCCGGGCGGCGATACCGGGGAAGAAAGCTTTGACGAGGTGTCATTGGCGGCCGAGGCCTTCGGCATCGCCGGGCCGGATGCCTCGGTCGACACCGTGGTCGTCACGCTGGAGCAACTGTCGTCGATTTCCGTCAACGCCGCCGGGTCGGGCGACCGGGTGGTGGTGCTGGATGCGCTGGCGGCAACGGATGTCTTCGGAATTGGCGCCCCCGAATTTTCGGGCGAGCCGTGGTTGATCGACATCGGCAACGATGGCAGCGTCGAGGCGACGCTGACGGCATTCAGCCCTGTTGATTTGCCGGTGACCGGCGAGGCGGTGGGGCCGGATCTGGTGCTTCATTTCGGCACTCCGGCCGAGGCCAACCCAGAGGATTGGGCGCTGGATTTCCTGCCGCAAGACATCGAAGGAACCGACGGCGGCGACACTCTGGTCGGCGGGTCCGAGGACGACACGATCAGCGGCGGTGACGGCGACGACCTGCTGTCGGGCGGCGACGGCTCGGATTCGCTCGAAGGCGGCGAGGGCGACGACGGTCTGCAGGGGCAGGAGGGCGACGATCTGCTCGACGGCGGCGGCGGCAACGACAACCTGTCCGGATCGGTCGGCAACGACTCGCTTTTGGGCGGGCCCGGCGACGACCTGATGGGCGGCGGTCTTGGCGATGACGCCATGGATGGCAGCGGCGGCAACGATTTCATGGGCGGCGGTCAGGGCAACGATACCGTCGACGGGAACGACGGCAACGACGTGGTCAACGGCGGGCCGGGCGACGATCTGATGATCGGCGGCGAAGGCAACGACACGATGGGGGCGTCCTTCGGCAACGACACGGTGATCGGCGACGGCGGCAACGACGACATGGGCGGCGGCACCGGGCGCGACGTGATCGACGGCGGCGGCGGCGATGACAGCGCCGGCGGCGGCGAGGGCGACGATGTGATCGACGGCGGTGCGGGGAATGACTTTCTCGCCGGCGGCGGCCGCAACGATGCTATCAACGGCGGGACCGGCGACGACACGATCAACGGCGGGGACGGTGACGACACCATGACCGGCGGGGAAGGTGCGGACGTGTTCGTCTGGAACTTCTTCAAGGACGGCGACGCCGACGTCATCACCGATTTCGAGGACGGGATCGACAGCTTCCGCATGGTCGGGGTCGAGAACGCGCCCGGCAGCGGGCTGGCGGGAAAGCTGGCGGCTTTGGGGATCACCGACACCGCGGGTGGCGCGCTGATCGACTATCAGGGCCACACTGTGCTGATCGAGGGTGTCGCGGCGAGCGATCTGACGCTCGACGATTTCACCTTCCTCTGAGGCGGGTGCGGTGAGGCTGGCTTGACCGGGCACGCCAGATGCGTGCGCCCGGTCAGGCCGCGCGGTGCCCAAATGAAAAACGCCGCCCCGGGGGGCGGCGTCAGTCTGCAAGACGGGCTTGGGTGCTTTAGAAGCCCAGGCCTTCGTATTTCTTCTTGAACTTCGACACGCGGCCGCCGGCGTCCATCAGGCGCGAGGACCCGCCGGTCCAGGCCGGGTGCACGGTCGGGTCGATGTCGAGCGACATCTGATCGCCTTCCTTGCCCCAGGTGCTGCGAACCTGAAAGACCGTGCCGTCGGTCATCTTGACGTCGATCATGTGGTAATCGGGGTGGATGTCTTTTTTCATGTCAGCCGCTCCTTACGCGTTTGCGCCCTTGGGGGCCTTGTAGGTCGAATCCTCTGCGATCCGGGCCGACTTGCCGCGGCGCGAGCGCAGGTAATACAGCTTGGCGCGGCGGACGCGGCCACGGCGCACAACCTCGATCGATTCGATGTTGGTCGAGTAGAGCGGGAACACACGTTCCACGCCTTCACCGAAGGAAATCTTGCGGACGGTGAACGAGCCCGCGATGCCCTTGCCGTTCTTGCGGCTGATGCAGACGCCTTCGTAGTTCTGCACGCGGGTGCGGGTGCCTTCGGTCACCTTATAGCCGACGCGGATGGTGTCGCCGGCCTTGAAGTCGGGGATGGTCTTCCCCAGCGAGGCGATCTGTTCCGCCTCGATCTGTGCGATCAGGTCCATTGGACCACTCCTATTCTTCGTCTCGGGTTGATCCCGGAGATGTTTGGCGCGCCTCAGAGCTCTTGGTCTTCGTCCGGGTCCGCAGGGTGCGCCCGCCAGAGGTCAGGTCGACAATTCTTCGTTTCGTGCGTCCGGCATCGGCTGGGTCGGTGCAGAAGAAAGCATGGGGCCAATGCAAGACGCGCCCGCAGAGCATTTCTGCCGTGCGGGCAAACGCCGTATAGGGGGGTTCGCCCCCGCGATCAAGGGCGAATTGCCGGTATTCCGTGGTCGCAATATAGGCGGGCCAGAGCCTAGCCTTTGTTGGCCCGGTCAGCCCCGGGCTGGCCGGGCGCGGCGTGGAGCCGGTCCCAGAGATCGGGCCGCCTTTCTTGCGTCAGGGCCTCGGACTGGGCCTTGCGCCACTTGGCGATCTCGCCGTGGTGGCCGGACATCAGCACCGCCGGAATGTCATGGCCTTTCCAGGTGGCGGGGCGGGTGTATTGCGGGTGTTCGAGCAGACCGTTGGAAAAGCTTTCCTCTTCGGCGGACTCGGCGTTCCCCAGCACCCCGGGCAGCAGCCGGACCGTGGCGTCGAGCATCGCCTGAGCGGCCAGCTCGCCGCCGGTCATGACGAAATCGCCCAGGCTGACCTCGGTGATGCCGTAATGGTCGATCACCCGCTGATCCAGCCCCTCGAACCGGCCGCAGATCAGCGTCGCCCCGGGGCTGCGCGCCAGGCTCTGCGCCATGGGCTGGCGGAAGGGCGCACCGCGTGGCGACAGGTAGATCAGCGGCGCCTGCGCGGGCATCCGCGCGCGGGCGTGGTCGATGGCACGGCCCATGACGTCGGGGCGCAGCACCATGCCGGCGCCGCCCCCCGCCGGGGTATCGTCGACATTGCGGTGCCGGCCCTCGCCGAAATCGCGCAGCGCCACGGTGTCCAGCTGCCAGCGCCCCTCCTGCAGGGCCTTGCCGGTCAGCGAAAGACCCAGCACGCCGGGAAACGCCTCGGGGAAGAGCGTGATGATCTGCGCCTTCCACGCCCGCGCAAGGTCGGGCGTGTGGGTCATCAGCTCCTGCGGTTTCAGGGTCGGGCGGATGGCCTTGCGGCCAAAGGAACGGGGTTTGGCATCACTCATGCCGCTGTCCTAGCCGGGGGAGCGGCCGGGCGGCAAGAGCGATCAGGCGGCGCGGCGGATTTCGGGATCGAAGTAATGCGCGGCGCGGGGCGGCGACAGCAGCCGCCCGGTGCGCAGGCACCATTCATCGCGGGGTCGCGCGGGACGGCCGGGGTATTCGCAGAACGCACCCTGCGGCATCGGCCAGTGGGGCGCGCCGGTCTCCTGCGCCAGCGCCGCGAGCTCGGCGGCGAAGGCAGGGGCGTCCTGGGCGACCGCGTCCACCGGATCGAGCCCGATGTCGTTGGCGGAATATGCCCCGGCGTTCCACGCCTCGATCACCGCCAACACGCCGTCCAGCCAGGCTTGGTCGCCGCGCCACGCCGCGGCCCGCAGCATCGAGTCGCCGGCCACCCGTGACAGGAACAGCGCCACCGTCGCCTGATGGCATCGGGCCTGAGACACGCACCAAAGCGCCGCCTCGCGTTGCGCCGCGACAGCCGGGTCGAATTCGGTGACGACCTTGTGCCAGAGGTCCGGATCCGGCTGATCCACCGCATGAAGCGCGCCGATCGGCCCGGTTTCGGCCTGTGCATTCTGTCGCTTCCAGGCACGGCAGGCGGCGGCGTAGGCGGCCTCCTGCGCTTGGAACTCCCGGCGCAGCCGCGCGATCGTCATGGCCTCATCGCGCAGATCGAGCACCGCGTCGGGCTTGCGAAAGTTCTGCGCCAGCGCCCCGGCCTCGGCCGGTCCGGCGCGCAAAAGGCGCAAGAGCATGTGCACCGCGGCCAGATCCTCGGGCCTCAGATCGGCCAGCCCCTGCGCGCCATGCTGGCGCACGACGCGATCAATGATCCGGGCGACGGCGGCGGGCCCGGTCTCGGGGCCGGCGGTGGGGATGGGGCGCGGGGTCAATGCATCGATCAGCTCGTGCCGCATACGGGACACTGCGGCGGGCCCCACCTGGCAGGTCTTCGACGCGGCGGGCAGAAGCAGCTGCGCTGTGCCCTCGCGCCGGTCTTTGGGCTGGCGTCCGGCGCGCATACGTCGGAACACAAGGCCAGCGGTGGCCAATGTGCCCACGACGGCGGGCGCGCGGTAAGGCGAGATCATGGCCGCCCGCACGGTATCGGGCAGGACGGTCAATATTATCACCGGTCCCGCCGCCAGTGCGGTCATAAGAATCCTCTGTGCAGACACCACCACGTGCAATCCCCCGAGTGACAGACCCTGACTTGACGTCACGTGAAGATCGCGCCGAATTGTGTCCCTCTCCGGGCAGGGTCTTGGTGATTTCAGGCGATTGTTTCCGGGTGGGAAAAGGTCAGCGAAGGCCGAGCTGTCTGTTCGCCATCTGGCGCAGGCTGCGTTTCGCCTCTTGCACGTGTTTGTCGCGCAGATCGCTGCGGTTCAGCGCCAGGAAGACCTGTTCGAGCCCGAGGTCCGGCTGCTGGTTCTCCGGCGGCAGCACGGTCAGCGCCGCGCGCGCCGCGTCGGGCAACTGAACGAGGTCGAGAAGCGGGGTCAGCGGGCCGAAGGGGTCCTTGGTGCTGTCCTCGAGCGGCAGGGCGGCGACGGTGGCGGGGGCCACGGCCTCGGCCACGTCGCGCAGGATTGCGGGCAGGTCGGCGGCGGCGGCGATCTTGGCGGTGTAGGTGGGCAGGTCCTCGGTCAGGCGGGTGCTGCGCAGGTTCTGCCACCAGGTCGAGCGCAGCCAGGCCGCGCGATCGCGGGTCGAGAAGAAAAAGATCAGGTCCAGCGCGTCGCCGAAACGCGCCCGCGCGGCATCGGCCAGCTGCGCCATGATCAGCGGCGCGGCATCGTAGCGGTCTAGCCCGTGCCGGCCCGGCAGGTGCCCCGAAAGGTCCTCGGACGACATCAGCACCGGGCGCGGATCGTCTGGGTCGAACGAGCCGAAGACATCCGCGGCCTCGCGCCCCACGGCGGCCAGACGCCGGGCGTCGGGGTCGATGGAAAAGGCGCGCGCGGCGCCGGTCAGATCCTCGAAATCCGGTTTCAGGTAGCACCGCACATGCGCTTGCAGCGCGCTGCGGTTTTCGCGGATCATGCTTTGTACGCTCGTGGTGCCGGTCTTGTGAAAGCCAGCGTGCACCACGATGCGGGTCATTCGAAGAGCCCCTCCGGCGGATCGGCGACGATGCGCCCAGCGGCAAGGTCGATGGTGGGGACCGCGGCCATGGTGAAGGGCAGCAGCACCGTGTTGCTGGCCCCGGGCACTTGCACCTCCAAAAGGTCGGCCGCGCCGTGGTTCAGAACCGCCTTCACCCGCCCCAGTTCCGCGCCGCCGGTGTCAAAGACGGTCAGACCGATCAGGTCGGCGTGATAATATTCGTCATCGGGCAGCGACGGCAGCCGGTCGCGCGGGGCATAAAGCCGGGTGCCGCGCAGCGCGTCGGCCTCTTCCTTGGTGCGCACGCCCGAGAGGCGCGCGGCAAAGCCTTGCTTGATCGCGCGGACGACAGTCACGTCAAAGCTCTGCGCGCCGTCCTCGGTGGTCAGCGGCGCGTAATCGGCGATGGCCTCGGGGTCGGCGGTAAAGCTTTTCAGCCGCACCTCGCCGTTTACACCGAAGGCCCCGGCAATCGCTCCGACGCAGATTTTGTCGCTCACTGTTCCGTCGCTCCTGCCCGGTTCCTGCGTCTGGATAGACCAGACCCCGGCAGAAGGGCAATCGGGCTATTGGGCTTTTGCGGTTTCCCGTGTCCCGCGCCCGGGCTTATCCGCCGATGCGGAAGACCCGGGTCACGCCCAGCCGCACCCCCCATTGATCGGTCGCGCCCTGGCGCACGATGGGGCTGTCCTGGGCATCGCCGACGAAGGTGTCCCAGGTGATCGCGCCCTCGAGCCCCCAATCCTCGTTGATCTGGTAGCGCGCACCCAGCTCGATCCCCGCCGACACCAGCCCGCCATCGGGATCGTAGGCGGGGAGAGCGGCGCTGGCCTCGGTGCCGGTCACGCCGAAATAGGTGCCGGTATAGCTGTCATCCCCCCAAAGCAGGCGCGGCCCCGCGGTCAGACGCAAGCGGTCGGTGGGGCGGGCGATCACATCGGCGCCAAGCTCGGCCACCCAGCCCTCGTGCCCGCCAAAGCCGCGGCGCAGCGCGCCGAAGGTTTCGAAATTGCGGGTGGCATAGCTGACCGACACGCCCAGCTCGAGCGCCGCGTCGATATCGTCGAGCCCGGCCAGCTCGCTGTAATCGTCCTCGCTGCGCGGTGCGATGTACCGCAGCGATCCGCCGAACGACAGGCCGGTGGAATCGGCCCAAGGGTCGGGGTCGCCGAAGCTGCGCCCATTGCCAAGCGACAGGTAGTGAAAGCTGAAGCCCACATCGGGGCCCAAGGCCAAGGTATCCGACCCGAAATATTCCGGGACGGCGGCGATCCCGCCGCGCAGGCTGAAGATGAACGCCCGGTCGGGTTGCGCGGGCATGACGACCGGCTCCTGGGCCACAGGCTCGGGTCCCGCGGCGGCCAGCGGGCTGGCAACGGCGAGAGCGAGGCAGAGGGGGCTGACGAGGCGAAGGGTCATGGCTGGCGTCCTGTGTGCAAGGCGGAATTCATAAGGGTCGATATGGCGGGCAAGCCCGGCAAGGCAAGCGATACGGTCAAAAGAATGGGCGGCGGTGGCCGTGCCGCCACTGGACGCGCGGCGTCAACTGGGTTTCAACTCGGGTCACTGTAGAAGGGAGCGCAGCCGATGTTTCTCAAGAATGCATGGTACGTCGCCGCATGGGGTGACGAGATCACCCGCGATCTGTCGCAGATCACCGTCCTGGGCGAGAAGATCTGCGTCTTCCGTACCCAAGGCGGCGAAATCGTCGGGCTCGAGGATGCCTGTCCGCACCGCAAGCTGCCTCTGTCCAAAGGGCGGATCAAGGGCGACACGGTGGAATGCGGCTATCACGGGCTGACCTTCGATTGCGCCGGGCATTGCGTCTGGTCCCCCGGCACCGGGCGCATTCCGTCCGAGGCCCGCGTGCATGCCTATCCGATGGTCGAACGCTATGGCCTGGTGTGGATTTGGATGGGCAACCCGGCGCTCGCCGATCCGGGCGATATCTTCGAGATCGCGCAGTATGGCGATCCCGCCTGGGGGATCAATCGCGGCGAGGCGATGGAGCTTGACTGCAATTATCTGCTGATGTGCGACAACCTGCTGGACCCGACCCATGTGGCCTGGGTGCATGAGGGCAGCTTTGGCCAGTCCGCCACCCGCGACACGCCGCTGAGGGTCACGAAAACCGATGACGGGGTGATCGTGCACCGCTGGATGATGGATGTCGAACCGGCGCCTTTCTACAAGAAGGTGATCGGCTTTGCGGGCAATTGCGACCGGCTCCAGCATTACGAGGTGCGCTATCCCTCCCATGCGCTGATTAGGGCGGTCTTTACGCCTGCGGGCACCGGCGGGCCGGATGGCCCGCTGCATGACGATGTGTTCATCATGGACAGCTACAACTTTCTGACGCCCACGGACGAAGGGCGCACACGGTACTACTGGTTCCAGCTGCGCAACATACGCCCCGACGATCAGGCGCTGTCACAGATGATGTCCGAGGACGTCCGCAAGGCGTTCGAAGAGGACCGCGCGGTGCTGCACGAGGTGCAAAGGGGCATGGCCGACAAACGCTCGCCGCATATCGACCTGCCGATAGACGCGGGGCCGCTGCGGTTCCGCCGCCAACTTCAGGCGATGATCAACGAAGAGGCCGAGGTCGACCGCCAGATGGCGGAGGGCTGACCCTGGGCCCCTTGTCGCGCGTTTACTTGTTGGAATTGAAGATGTCGCGGTAGATCCGCCACGACCCGTCGTCCTGTCGCCGAAAGATCGTCATGAACTTGCCGTCCGTCTCGCTGGCGATCTCTCCGGCCATGACTGTGGCGGTGTAATTGCCCCGCGAAAAGGCCCAGTCGCCCATGATCACGATCTCTTCGGGGCTGATCTCCATCGCGGTTGCGGGCCGCGCGGCAAAGGCCTTGGGCACGCCTTGCATCAGCACGTCCTTGCCACGGGCGGGGATGCCGGGGGGCATCTGGATGCCGTCGTCGTCCCAAAGCGCAAGCCAGGCCTCGGCGTCGCCCGCGACGCGGGCGGTCTGATAGCTGTCCCAGATCGCGTTGATGGCGGCCTGATCCGATGCGTCGTCGGCGCTGGCGGTCAACGGCAGAGCCACGACAAGACAAAGCGCGGCGGCGCAGAGACGTTTCAACATGGCGATTCCCCCCGTTTGCTTCCGATACGGGGGCCAAGGTAATCCCGTCGCCACAGTGCGGGTTGATCCGCGTCAATCCCGCGCCAGCGACGAGCGCAAAAGAAAACGGCGCGCGGGGGCCGCGCGCCGTTTCCGATGGTTCAAGCGCGAAAGGCTTATTCCGCGCCTGCCTCTTCGGCGGGGGCTTCTGCCGCTTCGGCGGCCTTGGCGGCCTTGGCTTCGGCGCGCTCTTGCGCGGCCTTGCCCGGGGTGCCCTTCTTGGGGTTCGAGCGCTCTTTCTTCTCGACGAGGCCCGCGGCCTCGAGGAAGCGGCCGACACGGTCGGTGGTCTGCGCGCCCTGGCCCAGCCAGTACTGGATGCGCTCGACATCCATCTTCACGCGCTCTTCGCTGTCCTTGGGCAGCAGCGGGTTATAGGTGCCCAGCTTTTCGATAAAGCGGCCGTCGCGGGGCATCCGCGAATCGGCGGCGACGATGCGGTAGAAGGGGCGCTTTTTCGAACCGCCGCGGGCGAGCCGGATTTTGATAGCCATTTGAGTGTCTCCTTTTGAATGGCGTGGTGACGGCAGGGGCCGTCAGGATTGCTTTTGTTCGTGGTGCTTGATGACTTCCTGAATGATGAAGTTCAGGAATTTCTTGGCGAAGGCCGGATCGAGATCGGCCCTTTGCGCCAAATCCTCCAGCCGCGCGATCTGGGTCTTCTCGCGCGCGGGATCGGATGGGGGAAGGTCGTGTTGCGCCTTGAGAACGCCCACGGCCTGGGTGTGCTTGAAACGCTCGGCCAGCGTAAAGACCAGAATGGCGTCCAGCCGGTCGATGCTGTCGCGGTGGTCTTTCAGCAAGTCGGCGGCGCGGGTGGCGGCGTCGGTCATGAGCGGAAACCTTTCAGATCGTGCAGGTAGATGCAGGCGTCGGGGTCGTGGGCGGCGCGGCCCTCGTGCCGCCGCGCGCCCAGCCGTTCGGCCAGACGCACCGAGGCGGCGTTGCGCGGGTCGATATGGCTAATCAGCCGTTCCGGAGCGAGCGTGGCCACTGCCCAACGAAGTGCTGCCCGGGCGGCCTCGGTGGCGAGGCCGCGGCCGGTCGCGCCATCGAACAGCGTCCAGCCCAGTTCGATATCGTCGCAGAACGGCGGGCGGTGCATGCCGACGGTGCCGACCGGGCGGCCGTTCTCGGTGACCATCCACCAGCCAAAGCCCATCATCGCCCAATGCCCCAGATCGGCGGCAAAGTGCCGCCAGGCCTCGCGCAGGTCGCGCGGGCCGCCGGCGAAAGCGCTGCGGGCGGTGGCGTAAAACGCCGCGAAGGCGTCGAAGTCTTCCAGCCGGTATCCACGCAGGACCAGCCGTTCGGTGGCGATCTGCGGGATGTCAGTCAATGGCCCAGCCTTTCGGTTTGAAGAGCGGATCGCGGTAGTGTGCGATTTCCATGTCGATGCCGTGCGCCAGCTGCGTGTCGCGCAGCGCCGCGGGCGACGGGTGGCGGTAGACCGCGTCGGTGCCGTCGACCGATGGCGCATCGAGGTCCTTCTTGCAGCCCAGCCGTTCGGCCAGCCGGATGCTGTCGAGGTTCTTGGGGTCGAGGTAGCTGACCGCCGTCTCCCAGCCCTGCACCTCGTAGAAATACCGGCGCACGCGGCTGGTCGCCTCGAGAGCGAAGCCATGGCCCGCGCGGTCGGGCCAGATAATCCAGGCGATCTCGCGTTCGGGCCATTTCGCCGGGAACCAGCCGCCCGCCATGCCGACGGTCTCGCCGGTGTCGCGCAGGTGGACCATCCACATGCCAAAGCCGCGTATTTCCCAATGGCCGATTTCGGCGGCATAGAGCATCCAGGCCTCGTAGGCATTCAGCGGGCCACCCATGAACCGGCTGCGGTAGCTGGCGAAGGTGGCCTTGAAATCGGGGTAATCCTGCGCCTCGGGGCCGCGAAGGATCAGGCGCCGGGTTTCCAGCACGGGAATGTCGCGATGTCCCATTACGCGCTCTCCCCCGGTCGGATGTGCCGGTAGACCAGCGTGCCGTCGTCCAGTTCGGCCTCGGCGATGTCGTCGCGCTGGGCGTCGAGCGCCTCCATCAGGCGGATGCAGCGGGCGTTATCGGGGCTGACGTAGGACACGACGCTGTCCCAGTCGAGCGCGGTGAACGCATGGTCACGCGCCGCGATCAGCGCCTCTTGCGCATAGCCGTGGCCCTGCGCCTCTTCGGTCAGGAAGACGCCCAGCTCGGCCTCAGGGTCGTCGTATTCGTAGCCGAGGGTGACGAAGCCCGCGCTGGGCTGCACCTGCGCGTCGATGGTCCAGAGCCCGTGGCCATGCAGCAGCCAGAGCGCGGTGTAATTGGTGAATTCCGCCCAGGCCTCGGCCCGGCTGAAGGGGCCGCCCATGTGCTCGGCCCGGTCAGAGCCGTAGATGCTGGCGAAAGCCTCGAAATCGTAGATGCGCGGGCCGCGCAATTGCAGGCGGCGGGTGTCGAGAACGGGCAGCCGGCCGCCCAGACGCGCCGCCACGCGCGCGCCCGGTCCGGGGCGGTGCTGTTCGACGGGGGCGGTCACGCGGGCACCTCTTCGGGGTGGCGCCAGATCGTGCAGGCGTGGCCGCGAATTTCGGTGTCGCGCTCGGGCGCCGCGCCAAGACGGCGGGCCAGCGCCTGCGAGCGCGTGTTCTCGGGCGCGATCAGGCTGATGAGCCGGGTCAGGCCGAAATGCGTGGCGGCGGCGCGGCGCGCGGCGCTGGCGGCCTCGAAGGCGATGCCTTTGCCTTCGTACCGGTCGAAGATCGTGTAGGCCAGTTCCGGTTCGGGCCAGTCGATATGGTTGAGCACGCCGGTAAAGCCCATGGGCGCGCCGGTTTCCCGGTCGGCCACATGCCAGATGCCATAGCCCCGCAGCTGCCAATGGCCCGCGCCGGAACAGAACATGCGCCAGACATCCACACGGTCACAGGGCCCGCCGACGAATTGCGCGCGGTCGCCTGCGAAGAAGGCGACGAAAGCGTCGAGGTCGCTCAGCCGCTGTTCGCGCAGGATCAGGCGGTCGGTTTCCACGGTGGGGATCGTGACGCTCATGCCGCCAGCTCCTTTGGGCCGGGGTGGCGATAGAGCAGATCCTCGCCCATGTGCGGATTGACGTAGGTGCGCTCATAGCGCGCGCCCAGACGTTCGGCCAAGGCGATCGACCGGGCGTTGCCCGGCACGATGTTCGAGGTCAGCGTGGTGAAGCCGAGGTCTTCATAGGCCCATTGCCGGGCACGGTGTGAGGCTTCATAGGCGATGCCCTTGCCCTCGAAGCCTTCGAACACGACCCAGCCAAGTTCGGGTTCGGGCCAGCCCTCGGGGTTCCAGATGCCGCTGATGCCGGCAGGCGCGCCGGTGGCCCGGTCCTCGATGGTGAAATAGCCATAGCCGTGGACATGCCAATGCCCGATGTTGAGCGCCCACCAGCGCCAGGCGTCGCCGCGGTTGTCATAGGCGCCGAAGCCGCCGGCGCGGTCCTGATCCATCAGGAAGGCGATCATCGGCTCGGCGTCGTGTGGCGAAGGCCCGCGCAGGATCAGGCGGTCGGTGTCCAGACGGGGGGCGTTGGTGAGGCTCATGCATAGGCCTCCGGGCTGCCGTCGGTGTCGGGGCTGTGGCGGTAGACGAGGGTTTCGTCGGCGGTTTCGCCGTCGGGCAGGGCGGCATTTGGGTCATGCGCCGCCCCAAGCCGTTCGGCCAGGGCGATGGAGCGGGCGTTTTCGGGATGGATGTAGCTGACGAGCGTTTCGAACTCGTTATCCCAGGCCCAGGTTAGTGCTGCGGAGGCGGCCTCGAAGGCATAACCGCGGCCCTCGGCATGGTCGAGCAGGGTCCAGCCGATCTCGGTCTCGGGGAAGTGCGGGGGGCGGGTGATGGCGACCTGGCCGATGAGCTGCCCGTCGCGGTCTTCGATGGCCCAGCCGCCATGGCCCATCAGATCCCAGCTGCCCACCTCGGAGGCGAAGCCGTACCACAGATGCGTGCGGTTTTCCGGCCGGCCTACGAAGGCGGCGCGGGAGGTGGCGTGGAACGCCTCGAACGCGTCCATATCCGACAGGACATGCCCGCGCAGGCGCAGGCGCGCCGTGGTTATCGCGGGCGCCCGTGTCATGGCGCGATCCGGCGGACGCGCTGGCGCGCGGCTTTGTTCTGGAGCACGGGGCGGGCGTGAGCCAGGTCGCTGCGGGTTGCGCCGTTGCCGAGAGCGGTATGCCTCCGGCGGGAGTATTTCTGCCAAGAAGAAGACATTACTTCTTTTTCCCGAAACCGCTGAGGCCCGGGGGCAGGGCCGCCCCGCCGCCCATGCCGGGCAGGCCGCCGGGGAGCTTGCCGCCCATCTGCTTGGCCGCCGCTTCGAGCGCCTTGGGGTCCATGCCGGCCATGTCGGCGGGCATGCCGCCTTTGCCGAACATGCCGCGCATGGCCTGTTTCAGCATGCCGCCTTTGCCCATCTTGCCCATCTTCTTCATCATGTCGCCCATCTGGCGCTGCATTTTCAGAAGCTTGTTGAGGTCGCTGACCTCCATCCCGGACCCGGCGGCGATGCGTTTCTTGCGGCTGGCCTGAAGGATCTGCGGGTTGGCGCGTTCCTTCTTGGTCATCGAGTTGATCAAGGCGATCTGCTGGCGCAGGACGCGGTCGTCGAGACCCGCATCGGCCATCTGTTTGGACATCTTGCCCATGCCGGGCATCATGGACATCATGCCCTCCATGCCGCCCATCTTGATCATCTGTTCCAGCTGCATCTTGAGGTCGTTCATGTTGAACTGACCTTTCTGGAAGCGCCTCATCATGCGTTCGGACTGTTCGGCCTCGAGCGTGGCCTGTGCCTTTTCCACCAGGCTGACGATGTCGCCCATGCCGAGGATGCGGCCGGCAATGCGGTCTGGCTCGAAGGTTTCGAGCGCGTCCATCTTCTCGCCCAGGCCGACGAAGCGGATGGGCTTGCCGGTGACGGCGCGCATCGACAGGGCCGCGCCGCCGCGGCCGTCGCCGTCCATCCGGGTGAGGACGACGCCGGAGATGCCGATCTTGCTGTCGAATTCCTCGGCCACCTCTACGGCGACCTGGCCGGTCAGGCCGTCGACGACGAGAAGGGTCTCGCGCGGGCTGACGATGTCGCGGACATCCTCGACCTCCTGCATCAGCCGTTCGTCGATCTGCAGCCGGCCGGCGGTGTCGAGCATGTAGACGTCGTAGCCGCCCAGGCTGGCCTGGGTCCTGGCGCGCTTGGCGATCTGCTGGGCGGTTTCGCCCGGAACGATGGGCAGGGTGTCGACACCGACCTGCTTGCCCAACACCGCCAGCTGTTCCATCGCGGCGGGGCGGTAGATGTCGAGCGAGGCGAGAAGCACCTTCTTGCCGTCCCGCTCTTTCAGCCTTTTGGCCAGCTTGCCGGTGGTGGTGGTCTTGCCCGAGCCCTGCAGGCCGACCATGAGAATCGGCGCGGGTGAGTTGTCGATCTTGAGCTTGCCGGGGTCGCCTTCGCCGCGGAGCACCTCGATCAGCTCGTCATGGACGATCTTCACGACCTGCTGACCGGGGGTCACCGATCTGGTCACCGCTTGACCGGTTGCCTTTTTCTCGACCGCCTTGATGAAATTCCGGGCAACGGGGAGCGAGACGTCAGCCTCAAGCAGCGCCACGCGCACCTCGCGCAGGGCGGTGCGCACGTCGTCTTCGGACAGCGCGCCCTGTTTGGTGAGCCGGTCGAAGACGCCGGAGAGGCGATCTGACAGATTTTCAAACATGGCGCGTGGCCCTTTCGTCGTTTCGGTTCTGCTGGGCCCAATGTAGGGACCGGCGGCTCAATACACAAAGGCCCCCACGGGCGTAACACGCTGGTGGGGGGCGATCCCGGGCCATGCCCAAGGGACCGGAAGCCTGATACTTCCGGAGATCGGCCCGCGTTTAATCGGGGGGCGGGGGCGAGTCAACCTTGCTGTCGGGGCAGAAGGGGGTGCCGCACTGCGGCGAACATGCTACACTCATTCCAGTCACGCGACTCGCCTGCCAAAGATTTTGATCGCAGTCTTGACACTGCATCACAGTCAGGTAAGCGTTTTTCAGGCTTTAATTGGAGACCGCACATGAACAAGATTCTTACGGCCGCACTGGCCGCCGCATTCGCGCTCAGCGCACACACCGCAACTGCTGGCAGCCTGGCAGAAGGCACCGGTGACGCAGTCGTCGAAGACGACGACAGCGCATTCATCCCGGTTGGCTCGCTCGGCGGCGCTGGCGGTATGGCAGTGATCGCCGGTGTTGCCGGCCTCGCGCTGATCGCTGGTGCAAGCGATGGCGACGATTCGGACGAAACCGACGGCACTCCTGGCACTTGATAATCGCGCGGTCGGATATTCCGACTTTCGTGAAAGAAAACAAAAGAGTAGCCCCGTGTTCGCGCGGGGCTACTTTTCGTTTTGCGGGATATCTTTCCGAGATACCCGGGGGCCGCAGAGATGCATGGGGATGTGCCGCCCGAGGGGTTTCGGCAGAGCGGCTCGAGCCAGTCGAAAACCATAAAGCGACGGTGGTACGGACCGCCGGATGAATGCGGAACGGCCCGACCTCGGTTGGAATCGGGCGCGGATCGGCCGGACGGAGTGCCAAGGCCGGAAAACCTTACCTAGACGCTGAATTCGAGGCGGACAGGCGGGGGAATCACTCTGCAGGACATTCGCCGCCTGGGGCGGCGACCCCCGGCGCGAGCGCCATTTCGACAGACGTCAGCAGAATTTTCATGCTCCTGCCTTGGGATCGGCAGATCTATGCCGATTCTCGCGGGCCGCCGGTTCTGGCCGATCCGTGTGGCCTCGTCCGGCAAATGGCAAGGCGCGGTCACGCCCCCCGGGGCGGGCTCTCGCGCAAAAACCGTTGAGGCCGTTGCAATTGCGCACTCTCGGCCACATGTTCCGGATGGATGCGAATTTCCGCACAGAGGGTCCAATGGACAACTGGGATGAAATCCGAACCGCGTTCCAGGTGGCGCGGCTGGGGACCGTCAGCGGTGCGGCCGAAGTGCTTGGCGTGCACCATGCCACGGTGATCCGCCATATCGACGCGCTGGAGGGGCGGCTGGGCGTCAAGCTGTTCCAGCGGCACGCGCGCGGGTATACGGCAACCGAGGCGGGGCACGATCTGATGCGCGTCGCCAAGACAACCGACGATCAGTTCCAGCAGCTTGCCGGACGGATCAAGGGGCGCGGCGCCGATGTGTCGGGCGAGCTGCTGGTCACCTCGCTGGTGTCGCTCGCGCCGCTGATGGTGGGGGCGCTGGCCAGCTTCCAGGAAAGCCATCCCGATGTCATCGTGCGCTATCTGACCGGGGACCGGCTGTTCCGGCTTGAATACGGCGAGGCGCATGTGGCGGTGCGCGCCGGCCCCGCGCCGGAAGAGCCGGACAATGTGGTGCAGGCCTTTACCCGGCAGGATCTGGCGCTTTACGCCAGCCAGGATTACGTCGAACGCCACGGCAAGCCCGAGAGCATGGAAGATCTGCCGCAACACCGGTTCGTGGCGCATGACGCCCCCGACAGCCGCGCGCCGTTCCAGCGCTGGCTGCGCGAACATATCCCTTATGAACGGGTCGTGTTCCGCAGCACCGACAGCCGCGTGATGGAACGGGCGGTTCTGGCCGGGGCCGGGATCGGCTTTGTCGGTCTGCGCGAGGCCGCGAAGCATCCCACGCTGGTGCAGATCATGCCGCCACGGCCCGAATGGCGCGCGCCGCTTTGGCTGGTCACGCATGTGGACCTGCATCGGACGGCCAAGGTGCAGGCGTTTCTGAGCCATCTGAAAACCTATGCGGGCGACGATTCGGCCTGTTGAGGGCCGCCGTCACTCGTGATCGCGCGGCGGCAGTTCCTGCGCCAGGAACCGCTCGAAGGCGTCGAGGTTCACCGCCTCGAACTGCCCGAACCCCTGCATCCAGATGCTGGCGTCGCGCAGGGCGTCGGGCTCGAGCTTGCACCACTTCACCCGCCCGCGCTTTTCCTGAGAGATAAGCCCGGCCCCGGCCAGGATCCCGAGATGTTTCGAAATCGCGGCCAGCGACATGTCGAACGGGTCGGCCACGTCGGTGACAGCCATATCGTCCTCCAGCAGCATCGACAGGATCTGCCGCCGCGTCGGATCGGCGAGCGCTGCAAAGACGATGTCGAGCGGGTGGGCCATGCCGCCATAAGCCGCCATTCCCGCGTCAGGTCAAGTTCGGCGCGCCAAAGCCGTTGAATATATTCAACTGAAGGGTTGAATAACCAATTTCCCCGGAAATGGCCGATCTTGGCATGCGACAGATCCGTCGGGGTCGGTGGTGCGCAATTAAAACAACTATATATCAGAGATTTATACCGCCTCTGCCGTGAGGCTCCGGCATATTGACTCGGGCTGCGCTGACGCATAGCAACGGGCGCAACACACCAACTGAGGTGGTAACGTGCCTGATCCCGATGCTAAGCGACGGCTGGCCGAGCTCGAAGCCCGGATCGCCGCTGCAAAAGCGGCGAAGGACGGCGGGAAACCGCATCAAGAGGAACATTATTCTCAGGCGCAGGTCGCCTGGCGGATGGTGACAGAGCTGGTGGCCGGTCTCGGGATCGGCTTTGGCATCGGTTACGGGCTGGACGCGCTCTTTGGCACGCTGCCCTTTATGCTGGTGCTGTTCACATTGCTGGGTTTTGCCGCGGGCGTGAAGACGATGCTGCGCACGGCACAGGAAATCCAGGCCAAGAAGATAGCCGCCGAAACCGGTGGTGAGGACGAGAGGAAACGCAATGGCGACTGAAGCGCACGGAGCCGAAGAAAGCAGCCTGGTGTTCCACCCGATGGACCAGTTCATCGTCAAGCCGCTGTTCGGCGACGGCCCGATCGGGGTGTTCACGATCACCAACGTGACGCTCTGGATGGCGCTGGCCGTTCTCTGCGTGGTCGGTCTGATGGTTCTGGGCACCGCGCGCCGCGCGGTCGTACCCTCGCGCAGCCAGTCCATCGCCGAGCTGGCCTATGGCTTTATCTACAAGATGGTCGAGGATATCACGGGCAAGGAAGGCGTCGTTTACTTCCCGTATATCATGACGCTGTTTCTTTTCATCGTCTTTGCCAACTTCCTCGGCCTGATACCGCTGTCCTTTACCACGACCTCGCATTTCGCGGTGACGATCGTGCTGGCGCTGGCGGTGTTCCTGACGGTGACGATCCTGGGATTCATCAAGAATGGCGCGTCGTTTCTGGGCCTCTTCTGGGTGGCCTCGGCACCGCTGCCGCTGCGCCCCGTTCTGGCGGTGATCGAACTGATCTCGTACTTCGTGCGTCCGGTCAGCCACTCCATTCGTCTTGCCGGCAACGTCATGGCCGGTCACGCCGTGATCAAGGTGTTCGCGGGCTTCGCGGCCATTGCCGCCATCTCGCCCCTGTCGGTCGTGGCAATCACGGCGATGTACGGGCTCGAGGTGCTGGTGTCCTTCATTCAGGCCTACGTGTTCACCATCCTGACCTGCGTCTATCTCAAGGACGCATTGCACCCGCATCACTAATGCAGCGGCGGGGTCCAACCCGCCTCACGCAAGCAAACAACCCAATATCCAACTTCCAATCGTAAGGAGATTCATCATGGAAGGCGATCTGGCACACATCGGCGCAGGCCTGGCAGCAATCGGTTCCGGCGCGGCCGCCATCGGGGTGGGCAACGTGGCTGGCAACTATCTGGCCGGCGCTCTGCGCAACCCCTCCGCCGCTGCATCGCAGACGGCAACGCTCTTCATCGGTATCGCATTCGCAGAAGCGCTGGGCATCTTTGCCTTCCTCGTGTCGCTGCTGCTGATGTTCGCCGTCTAAACCGCTTCGGACACACGATCCTTACGCGCGGGCGGCTTTGGCCAAGGCTCTGGCCGCCCGATGTGTCTCACCCCCGGGTGAGCTGCTAAAGTAAAGACAAGTTCCGACGGAGGACGACATGGCGACCGAAACCCAAGGGGCCGCAAGCACCTGCATCGACGCTGGTGGCAGCGCCATCGGCATGCCGCAGCTGTGCTTCGACTGGTTCCCCAACCAGATCTTCTGGCTGGTCATCACGCTGGTGGTGATCTTCTTTGTGCTGTCGCGCATCGCCCTGCCGCGGATTGCCGCCGTTCTGGCGGAACGTCAGGGGACGATCACCAACGATCTGGCCGCTGCCGAAGACCTGAAGCGCAAGGCGGAAGAGGCCGAAAAGGCCTATGACAAAGCACTCGCCGACGCACGCGCCCAGGCGCAGGCCATCGCGCAAGAGGCCCGCGACGAAATCAAGGCCGAACTGGCCGACGCCACCAAGAAAGCCGATGCCGAGATCGCCGCAAAGGCGGCCGAATCGGAAAAGGCCATTTCCGAAATCCGCGCCTCGGCGATGGAGAATGTCGAAGCGGTTGCCAAGGAAACGGCGGCTGCGGTCGTTGCAGCCCTGGGCGGCAAGGCAGACGACAAAGCCATCGACGCGGCCGTCGCAGACCAGCTGAAAGGGTAAGACATGCGTATCATTCTGACCGCAACCGCCCTGACGGCGCTCGCCGGACCCGCGCTGGCCGCCTCCGGCCCGTTCTTCTCGCTGGGCAACACCGACTTTGTCGTGCTGCTGGGCTTCCTGCTGTTCCTTGCCGTGCTGGTCTACTTCAAGGTGCCCGGCCTTCTGGGCGGCATGCTCGACAAGCGCGCCGAGGGCATCCGGTCCGAGTTGGACGACGCCCGCGCCCTGCGCGAAGAGGCACAGACGCTGCTGGCCTCTTATGAGCGCAAGCAGAACGAGGTGCAGGAGCAGGCCGACCGGATCGTCGCCCACGCCAAAGAAGAATCGCAGATCGCAGCCGACCAGGCCAAGGAGGATCTGAAAGCTTCGATCGCACGCCGTCTGGCCGCTGCCGAGGGTCAGATCGCCTCGGCCGAGGCTGCCGCGGTGAAGGAAGTCCGTGATCAGGCCGCGGCGGTTGCCATCAAGGCGGCCAAATCGGTGATCGCCAAGCAGATGACCGCGACCGACGCCAACAAGCTGATCGACGAAGCGATCACCGAGGTTGGCGCCAAGTTGCACTGATCGGCACCAAAGTACGATAAAAAAAACCCGGCCATCGCGCCGGGTTTTTTCATGTCGGGTGTGACCGGATCAGCCCTTTGTGCGCTCGCCGAAGATGGCCGATCCGACCCGAACATGCGTGGCGCCAAGCGCAATCGCCTCTTCGAAATCGCTGCTCATCCCCATGGACAGGCCGGTGAGGCCGTTGCGCTTGGCGATCTTCGCCAGAAGGGCAAAGTGCAGCGACGGCGCTTCGTCCACCGGGGGGATGCACATCAGCCCCTGAATGGGCAGATCGAGCGCCCGGCATTCGGCGATGAAGTCGTCGGCGTCGGCAGGCAGGACCCCGGCCTTCTGATCTTCCTCGCCGGTGTTGATCTGAATGAAGAGGTCGGGGCAGTGGCCCATTTCTTGCGCCAGCCGCGCGATGTTCTTGGCCAGCTTGGGCCGGTCGACGGAATGGATCGCGCTGAACAGCTCCATCGCCTGCCGCGCCTTGTTGGTCTGCAGCGGGCCGATCAGATGGACCTGCGCGTCGGGATAGGTCTTTTGAAATTCCGGCCACTTGCCCGCGGCCTCCTGCACGCGGTTTTCACCGAAGAGCCGATGGCCCTCTGCCAGCACGGCCTCGACCCGTTCCAGCGGCTGCACTTTCGAGACGGCGATCAGCGCGACCTCGGACGGGTTGCGCCCGGCCTCTTTGCAGGCCTTGGCGATGCGGTCCTGAATATCGGTCAATCCCATGGTGTGTCTCCCCATGCGTCGAAGAAGGGTTGCAAATCGGCCTCGTATTTCCGCCAGGCCTGGGCCGAGCCCTTGTAGATCGGCTGGCGGACCTGGTGCAGGCTGAGCGTCTTGACGGTGGCCTTGCTCTTGTGAAAATCAAGGCATTGATCCTGCCATTCCAGCCCGGCGGCGGCAATCAGCGCCCGCGACTGCGGTTCGGGATCGGCGACCAGATCCTCATAGCGGACCTCGTGCAGCGCTCCGGGCAGGCGCTCTTGCCAGAACGCGATGCTGCGGCGGAAAAGCTTGATGGCCTCGGCGATGTCAGCCAGGTCGTTGGCGTAGCGGTGGGTGCCCATCGCAAAGTGGTTCTTGTAGATCGACACGGCGATGTCGCGCGGGTCGCGGTGCACGATGATGAACCGGGCGCCGGGCAGGGCGCGGTGGATCAGGCCAAAGACCAGATGTGACTGGATCGACTTGTCGGTGACCGCGCCGCTGCGCGCGCCGGTGTCGCGGCGAAGGGCAGCGGTGTAGGCCTTGGCGTATGTGCGCAGCTCGTCGTCGGCGATGCCGGGCAGAGGGCGGATCGCGTCACCCTTCTTGAACATCTGCAGCGCCAGGCGCAGGGCATGACCCATCTCGCCCCCGGCGGTCACGTCGGAATGGCTGGCGACGATCTGTTCGACCAGCGTGGTGCCCGAGCGCGGCATGCCGGTGACAAAGATCGGTGTGGGTTCGTGGCCGTCAGGCAGAGGTGTCAGGTCGCAGCCGTCCTGCGCGGCCAGCATCGCCGCCTGTTCGCGGTCCCGCGCGGCGGGATCGAAGGGCGCGGCCTTGCGCTGGAGCGCATTGGCGCGGCGCAGATGGGCAAAGACCTTGGCGCTTTCGCCCTGATCCTCCAGCGCTTTGGCCATAGCGAAATTCAGATGCATCTTGCCTGCGTCGGACATGCGCGGATGCGCGAGCGCCTTGCGCATCTTGCCCATCAACGGATCGTTCGCGGCCAGTTTCTTGGTGCCCAGAAAGGTGCGGTATAGCTCGCCGTCATAGGGGTTGTCGCGGATCAGCCTGCGGAAAAGCGCCTCTGCTTCGGCGAACTGGCCCTGCGATTGCAGGTAAGAGGCCTTGTCGACCTGCGGTTTGATGGCCTTGCCCGACAGCGCAATGAGACGGTCGTAAAGCCCCAGCACCGCCGCCGTGTCGCCGGTGCCGGCATGCGCGTCGATGGCGGCCTCGATCAGCGGCGGTTCGTTCGGCTTCTTGCGCAGGGCCTGTGCCAGATGGTCGATGCGGGCCGCGCCGTCGCCTCTGTGGTGCGCGATGCGCGACAGCTGGAAATGAACCTCGGGCGAATCGGGCAGCAGTTTCAGCAATGCGTCAAAGGCGGTTTTGGCCGCGTCGACCTGCCCGGCCTGCAACAGGCGCAGGGCGTCGGCGTAGCGGACCTTGATCTGCTGTGGATTGACGGGCGGCATCGCGGGCTCCTTCACGGTGCCGATTGCTATAACGCAGTGCCCCAAAAGAAAAGAGCGGGCCGAAGCCCGCTCTCTCTTACCGTTAGGCAGTAGTCCTTAGAAGGACATTGCCACACCCAGCGAGAAGGTGTCTTCGTACGGATCGTCGCCTGCGCCGTAGCCCAGCTGAGCAACGAGACCGCCGCCGAGATCGTAGTTGACGGCCAGGCCGTAGCCTTCGACGTCGCCACCCGGCAGGTCATAGACGCCGTAGTTGAAGCCGATGGTCAGGGCGTTCATGGAGTAGCCGAGGCCAACTGCCATGTGGCTTGCATCGTCTGCGCCGCCGGTCGAGTCGTCGGTCCAGTGGCTGTAGTTCAGGATACCCTGCAGGCCGTTGTTGAACGTGGTGCTCAGGCTCAGACCGATGATCTGGTCATAGACGAACGCGCTTTCGTCCACCTGGATGTAGCCGAGGCCAACGCCCAGGTCGAGACCGGCCAGCTCTGCGTTGTAGGACACACCCACTGCGAAGCTCGGGTCGAAGTTGTCGAAACGGTCGGGCGACATCGACACACTGGCGGTGAACGAGTCGAACGCGTAGTCCAGACGGATTTCCTGGCCGCCGTAGGCTTCGTCCAGAGCGGAGTTGCCGTTGTAGCCGGGGTGCACGGTGTGATCGTCGTTGATCGCGCCGCCGATGGCGGTTTCGGTCAGACGAGCGTCAAATGCCGAGTCGGTGTCGCCGACGGTCAGGGTCATCGGGCCGAATGCCATGAAGATGGTCGAGTCGGGCAGACGCGCTGCGTCGGAGGTGTCGCCGTCGCCGTCCAGCTCATCCAGGTCGATGCTTGCACCGAAGGTCAGGCCGTTGTCAGCTTCGCCAGTCATCGAGAAGGTCACGTCGATGTCGGTGAAGACGCGAGTAGTATCCGATGCGAGCGGCGAGGCGCCGTCGCCAGAGTCATTTTCGTTCTGGAAGATACCCAGTTCAGCGTAGCCGCTGAGGGCAACTTCAGCCGATGCGATGCCAGCGGTGGCGACCAGCGCCGTGGTGGCAAGAAGAATGTTTTTCATGATTTCCCTCATGTGTTCGTAAGGCACGTACCAATCCGGTCGCCCGGTGTTGATGGGGGTTCTATGCTCCTGCGAGGGGGTGCATTGCAAGCGATCGAAAAACGCCGCGCGCAACAAGGTCGTCAGTGATGCGCATTTGCCACAAGCTTTTCAGGCCCCGTTCCGACTGTCGTTCGCGCGGCGCGGGAAAGGCGGTAACTTCGGCTTGTCCGCAGGCCCGGTGGCTTGTATGCAAAGGCTTGATTGCGCATGAGCAGGAGCGACGTCATGACCGGACCGACAAGAATTCTCGGCTTTGGCCTGATGGCGTCGGTGATCGCGCTTTCGGCTTGCAGCCGTGGCAATCAGGCGCCGGTGGAAACCCGGCCCGCCGACGAAATCATCGATGACATCATCTACGAAGACCGGCCGCGTCCGCGTTCGACCATCTGGGACCTGTTCCGCGAGCGTCCCGATGCAGGGCAGATCGGATCGGTCAACAAGTATATCTGGAACGCCACGCTGGAAACGCTCGATTTTCTGCCGGTCGAATCGGTCGATCCCTTCACAGGGGTGATCGTCACCGGCTATGGCCGCCCGCCCGGCGGGGGACAGGCTTATCGTGCCACGATTCTGGTCAACGATCCGGCGCTCGATGCACGGTCGCTGAACCTTGCGCTGATGACCCGCTCGGGGCCCGTCAACGCGGCCACCCTGCGCGCGGTCGAGGACGCGATCCTGACCCGCGCCCGTCAGCTTCGACGCCAGGACAGCAATCTCTGACACTGCCGTCGCGCCCCTGCGGACAGACGCACGGGCGCTCCGCGGCCATAGGCCGGGGCCCATCCGCCGCCGGCGGGTGAAGGGCGCGGTTAACTGCGCAATCCCGAAATTTATGGTATGGTGCCCCGAAACGCGCGTTTTGGCAGCCTTGGGAATCGCAACCGGGGCAAGGGGGACGAATGCGTGTTTCAAACGAATCCGGAATATTTTGACATCGGTCTGCGTCTGCGCGGGTCTGGCCGCTCCGGCCGGGGCGAGCGATGACGACGGCCACGATTACGGACATGACGACCAGGCGGCGCTGTTCATTCACGGCGCACCCAGCAATCCGTCGGAAGCATGGCTTCTGGCCGCCGGCGGCCGCATCTACGACAACTGGATGGACGCCTTGGACCGCGATGCGCCCGAGGGCACTCATCCCGCCTATCCGGCCACGGCCAAGCAGGCCGGCGAATCTACCTGGCGCTGCAAGGAATGCCATGGCTGGGATTATCTCGGCGCCTCGGGCATCTATCGGAAGGGCAGCCACCATACCGGTATCAAGGGCATAGACGGCGCAATCGGCGACGACCCGGCCGAGATCGCGGCGCTGCTGCGCGCCGCCCCCCATGGCTATACCGCCGACATGATCACGGACGACGAACTGACCCGGATCGCGGCATTCGTCTCGCGCGGGCAGATCGACATGACCAAATACGTCGATACTGAAACCCGGGCGGTGATCCCGGGCGATATCGACAAAGGGCGTGCGGTGTTCCAGACGATCTGCTCGGCCTGTCATGGGTTCGACGGGCGCAAGCTCGACTGGGGCGGCGCGGACGGGCCGGCCTATGTCGGCACCGAGGCGGTGGCGGCGCCGGACGAGGTCATGAACAAGATCCTGAACGCCCATACCGGTGTCGAAATGATCAACCTGCGCGCCTTTGGCGACGAGGCCGCGGGGGACGTGCTGACCTATATCTCGACCTTGCCGCAGGAGTGACCCCGGCCACCTGCCGGGCCGCGCTGCAAGCGCCGCAGGACCGGGTCAATCCCGCGGCGGGCGCGGGTCCAGCGTGGCCAGGTGGTCGACCCAGTCGAGATGTTTCGGCAGGCAAACGCTTTGCAGGTCGTAATGCGCGCGGACATGCGCGCGCGCGGCCTTGCCCAGCCGGGCGCGCGCCTCGGGATCGTCGAGCAGGTCGCAGAGCCGGTCCACCAGCCCGGCGTGGTCGAAGAAATCGACCATGCGGCCGGTTTCGTCTTCGGTCAGGGCCTCTTTGACCGGGGCGGTGTCGCTGGCCAGAATCGCGCATTCGGCGCTCATCGCTTCCAGCAGCGACCAGGACAGCACGAAAGGATAGGTCAGATAGACGTGCACCCGGCTGACCTGCATCATCGACAGGAACCGGTCGTAGGGCACCCGGCCAAGGTAATGCACGCGCTTCCAGTCCTCGTCTGAAATCTGGTCGCGCACCTCGTCGATGTAGATCTGCTTCCAGGTCTTGCCGTCGGGCGCCTTGGCGCCATAGCTGACCTCGTCGCCGCCCAGCAGCACCACCTGCGCCTTGGGGCGCCGCCGCAGGATCTCGGGCAGGGCGCGCATGAAGATGTGATAGCCGCGGTAGGGTTCGAGATTGCGGTTGATGAAGGTGATCACCTCGTCCTCGCGGGTCAGCACCTTGCCATCGGTCACTTCCAGCCGCGCGTCCGGGTTCGGCGCCACCACATCGGTGTTCACCCCGTCATGCGCCACCGTGATCCGGTCGCGGTAATGGTCGGGAAAGGTGCCCGCCTGAAACGCGGTCGGGCTGATGCCCGCATCCATCACCTCTTCGTGCAGGCGGTTGTTGAGGTTCTTCATCCGAATCCGCAGCCTGTCGGCCTCGGGCGATTTCGACGGAAACTCCGGGTCGAAATTCAGGAAGGGCTCGGTCGTCAGGTGATAAAGCTCGCAATAAAGCCCCAGCCGCGCCTCCGGCCAGACGTCTTTCAGGAACATCGGCTCGCCCCAGCCGTGATGGGCCAGGATCACATCCGGCGAAAAGCCCTGCGCCTTCAGCGCCTGCGCGCCCCGGTAGCAGCTGGTCGCGCGCAGCAGCTTGGTCTCGAAATCCGCCAGCCAGGGGTGGATGCCCTTGGTGCTCTGCCCGGTGATCTTGTAGGGCACCACCGCGACGCCGCTCCACTTGGTCGGTTTGTCGACCTTGGGCGTCAGCGCCACCACCTGATGACCGCGCTGCGCCAGCGCCGGGGCCAGATGTTTATACTGACCGGGAAAGTTCTGGTGGATGCAAAGGATCTTCATGAATGCCGGGCCTCGCGGAATTTTCCGCATTTTCTGCCACTTTCCGCCCCCCGCGCCAATGCCCCCGACAGCCGCGGGGCGGCATTTCACGGGGCCGGGTGGCGGAAATGTCGCCTTGGACTGGACGCTGCGCGCGCCGCGTCCTATCACGCTTGCCAAACCCGCACCGCGCCCGCCGCGATGGACAAGGACAGACAGATGTCGCGCTACGACCCCGCCGAGATCGAGCCGAAATGGCAGAACGCCTGGGACGAGGCCCAGACCTTCCGCGCCGACGCCGGCTCGGACAAACCGAAATACTACGTGCTCGAGATGTTCCCCTATCCGTCGGGGCGCATCCACATCGGACATGTGCGCAACTACGCCATGGGCGACGTGATCGCCCGCTATAAGCTGGCCACCGGCCACAACGTGCTGCACCCCATGGGCTTCGACGCCTTCGGGATGCCCGCCGAAAACGCCGCCATGGCCAGCGGCGGGCACCCCAAGACCTGGACCTACGACAACATCGACACCATGGTCGCGCAGATGAAGCCGCTGGGCTTCGGGCTCGACTGGTCGCGCATGTTCGCCACCTGCGACCCGGAATATTACGGCCAGCAACAGGCGCTTTTCATCGACTTTCTCGAGGCCGGGCTGGTCTACCGCAAGAACGCTGTGGTCAACTGGGATCCGGTCGACATGACCGTTCTGGCCAACGAACAGGTGATCGACGGCAAGGGCTGGCGGTCGGGCGCGCCGGTGGAACGGCGCGAGCTGACGCAGTGGTTCTTCAAGATCTCCGACATGGCCGAAGAGCTGCTCGATGCGCTCGACGGGCTCGACGACTGGCCCGCCAAGGTCAAGCTGATGCAGGCCAACTGGATCGGCAAATCCCGCGGCCTGCAATTCGCCTTCAGCACGATCGACGGCCCCGACGGGCATGACCGGATCGAGGTCTACACCACCCGCCCCGACACGCTGATGGGCGCGTCCTTTATCGGCGTCTCACCCGACCATCCCCTGGCCCGCCAGCTGGAAAAGGACAACGCCGACCTGGCCGCCTTCAACGCCGAATGCCGCAAGATGGGCACCTCCGAAGAAGACATGGAGAAGGCCGAGAAAAAGGGCTTCGACACCGGGCTGCGCGTCCGCCATCCCTTTGACACTGCTTGGGAATTGCCGGTCTACGTGGCCAACTTCATCCTGATGGATTACGGCACGGGCGCGATCTTCGGCTGCCCCGCGCACGACCAGCGCGACTTCGAATTCGCCACGAAATACGGCCTGCCGATCATCCCGACCTTCCTTCCTGCCGAGGACAGCTCGCCCGAGCTGGACGAGGCCTTCGTGCCGCCCAAGACCGATATGGTCTACTGGACCAAACCCTTCGGCTGGGACGCCCAAACCACCGGGCAGGACGCCATCGACGCCGCCATCGACTTCTGCGAGGCCAATGGCGTCGGCCAGGGCGTGACCAAGTTCCGCCTGCGCGACTGGGGCCTCAGCCGCCAGCGGTATTGGGGCTGCCCGATTCCGGTGGTCCACTGCGGCACCTGCGGCGTGGTGCCCGAGAAGAAAGAGAACCTGCCCATCGAACTGCCCGACGACGTCAGCTTCGACACGCCGGGCAACCCGCTCGACCGGCACCCGACCTGGCGCGACTGCGCCTGCCCGACCTGCGGCGCGCCGGCGAAACGCGAAACCGACACGATGGACACCTTCGTCGATTCGTCGTGGTACTTCGCCCGCTTCACCGCGCCCCATGCCGAAACGCCCACCGACATGGCGCAGGCCGACTACTGGATGAACGTCGACCAGTATATCGGCGGCATCGAACACGCGATCCTGCACCTGCTCTATTCGCGCTTCTTCGCACGGGCGATGCACATCACCGGCCACCTGCCGGCCAAAAGCAAAGAACCCTTCAACGCGCTCTTCACCCAGGGCATGGTGACCCACGCGATCTACGTCACCAAGGATGCAAACGGCCGCCCGGTCTATCACTACCCCGAGGATGTCACGCTCCGCGACGGCAAGGGCTTTCTGGCGGACGGCACCGAGGTCGAGATCATCCCCTCCGCCAAGATGTCCAAGTCCAAGAACAACGTCGTCGACCCGATGAACATCATCGCCGAATACGGCGCCGACACCGCACGCTGGTTCGTGCTGAGCGATTCGCCCCCCGAACGCGACGTCGAATGGACCGCCGCGGGCGCCGAAGCGGCGTTCAAGCACCTGGGCCGCGTCCACCGCATCGCGCAACAGATCGCTGACGCCGAAGAGGGCCCGCAAGGGACCGATGAGGCGCTCCTGCGCGAAATGCACAAGACCATCCACGACGTCACGATGGGCGTCGAATCCTTCGGCTTCAACGCCGCCATCGCCAAGCTCTACGCCTTCACCAACACGCTGGCCAAATCCGGCGCGGGCAGCGCCGCCAAACGCCAGGCCGCGCGCACCCTGGCGCAGCTCATGTCCCCCATGACCCCGCACCTCTCGGAGGAGGTCTGGTCGATGCTCGGCGGCGAGGGGCTGGTCGCCAACGCCCCCTGGCCCAAGGCCGATCCGGCCATGCTGGTCGAGGACAGCGTCACCTTGCCGATCCAGGTCAACGGCAAGCGGCGCGGCGAAATCACCGTGCCCCGCGATCTCGGCAAGGACGAGATCGAGAAACAGGTGCTGGCCCATGACGCGGTGCAACGCGCGCTGGACGGCGGTCAGCCGAAAAAGCTGATCGTGGTGCCGGGCCGGATCGTCAATGTGGTGGTCTGACCGCCGCCTCTTCCTGCTGGGGGGGCTCTCGGCCCTCTCGGCCTGCGGCTTTGCGCCGGTCTACGGCCCCGGCGGCGCGGCCAATGCGCTTGTGGGGCATGTCGGGCTGGACGCGCCGGCCAGCCGCAACGACCAGCTCTTTCAGCAGCGCATCGAAGAGCGCCTGGGCCGCGCCGAAGCCCCGCGCTTTCGCCTCGCCACCATCATCGAGACCGACACCAGCGGGCTCGGCACCACGGCCGACGGCCGCACCACCCGCTTCCGCATCCTGGCGCGGGCGCAATTCGCCCTGCGCGAGACCGGCAGCGAGCGGCTGATCACCGATGGCCGCACCATCGCCTTCACCGGCTATTCCGCCAGCGGGTCGACCGTGGCCACACTGGCGGCGGAACGCGACGCCTATGCCCGGCTGATGACCATGCTGGCGGATCAGGTCATCGACCAGCTTCTGGTGGCCGCGCCGGACCTGCCGCAATGAAGCTCGGCCCCCGCGACGCCCCGGCCTATTTCCGCCGCCCCGACCCCGACAAGGCCGGGATCCTGATCTATGGCGAGGACGCCATGCGCGTGGCGCATCGGCGGCAGGAACTGATCGCCGCCCTTGTCGGCCCCGAGGGCGAGGCGGAAATGCGCCTGACACGAATCCCCGCCGCCGAGCTGCGCAAGGACCCCGCGATGCTGCTGGACGCGGTCAAGGCGCAGGGCTTTTTCCCCGGCCCCCGCGTTGCCTTTGTCGAGGACGCCACCGACGGGCTCGCGCCCACGATCACGGCGGCGCTCGAGGATTGGAACCCGGGCGACGCGCAGATCGTGGTCACCGCCGGGCAGCTCAACGCGCGCTCGGCGCTGCGCAAGCTCTTCGAAGGCGCGAAAGAGACCTATGCCGCCGGCATCTACAACGATCCCCCGGGCCGGGCCGAGATCGAGGCGGCGCTGGCGAAGGCCGGGCTGGCGCAGGTGGCCGGCCCCGCGATGGAGGCGCTGACCGCCCTCTCGCGCGAGATCGACCCGGGCGATTTTCGCCAGACGCTGGAAAAGGTCGCGCTCTACAAGATCGGCGACCCCGACCCGCTGAGCCCCGACGAGGTGGCGCTGATGGCCCCGGCGTCGACCGAGGCCGACATGGACGACATCTTTCATGTGCTGGCCGAGGGACGGACGGGCGATATCGGCCCGATGATGCAGCGGCTCAAGGCGCAGGGCGCCGCGCCCGTGACGCTTTTGATCTTTGCGCTGCGGTTCTTCCGGACGCTGCACACGGTGGCCTCGGACCCGGGCGGGCCGGGGCAGGGCATCGGACGGCTGCGCCCGCCGGTCTTCGGCCCCCGCCGCGACCGCATCCTGCGCCACGCGCAAGGCTGGGGCGCGCCCAAGCTCGAAGAGGCGCTGGGCTATATCATGGACACCGACCTGAGCCTGCGCTCCGCCGGGCAGAGCGCCCCGGCCATGGCCCTTGTCGAACGCTGTTTCATTCGGCTGGCCATGCTCAGCCGCAAATAAGGAGAGGCCCCTTGGGATATACCGTCATCGGCGCTTTGCGCACCCGCGCGTTCCGCGTGCTCTGGATGCTGGAGGAACTGGGCGAGCCCTTTGAGCATATCGCCGCCGCGCCGCGCACGGACGAGGTACGCAGGCACAGCCCGCTGGGGAAGGTGCCGGTTCTGCTCGACGGGGAGGCGGCGATCCCCGACGGCACCGCGATCCTGACCTATCTGGCGGACAAGCACGGCGCATGGACAGCCCCCGCCGGCACTTTGGCACGCGCCCGGCAGGACGCCTGGACCTTCCGCATCCTCGACGAGGTGGATGCGCTGCTCTGGACCGCTGCGCGGCACAGCTTCATTCTGCCCGAGGACGAGCGCGTCCCGGCGATCAAGGACAGCGTCAAGGCGGAATACGCCCGCAATATCGCGCGCATTTGCGACGAAATGCCCGGGCCCTACCTGATGGGAGAGGCGCCGAGCGTGCCGGATATCCTTTTGTGCCACTGCGGCGGCTGGGCGCAGAATGCGCGGTTTCCCGAACCGCCCGAGGCCTTTGCCGCCTATCTGACGCGCCTGCGCGCGCGGCCCGCCTTTCAGCGCGCGGCGGCGCTTTAACCCGCTGCACGCCGGTGGGGCGGGCCGGGAGGTCCCGGGTCAGGCCCGGGACTATGTTGCGCTTTCCTCAGCGTCCATCCAGGCCGCCGCATGCCGTCCGGCCCAGAGCCCGGTGGCGAGGCAGGCGGTCAGAAGATAACCGCCGGTCGGCGCCTCCCAGTCGAGCATTTCACCCGCGCAGAAGATGCCCGGGCGTTTCGTCAGCATCAGCCCCGCGTCCAGTTCCGCGAACGGCACGCCCCCGGCGGTCGAGATCGCCTCGTCCATCGGCCGCAGCCCGGTCAGGGGCAAAGGCAGCGCCTTGACCAGCCGCGCCACAGCCGCCGGATCGCGTGGCAGCGGGCGGGCGAATTCCATCAGCAGGGCGCGCGCGACGGCGGTCAGGGGCAGTGCCTTGCGCAGGATGTTGGACCAGCTGGCCTTGCCCCGGGGCCGCGACAGGCGTTCGGTCAGCGCCTCCTGCGTCAGGTCGGGCGCGAGGTCGATGGTCAGAACCGCCCCCTCGCGCAGCGCGGGGGTCAGCGGATAAAGCGCGCCGCCCTCCAGCCCGGTCCGCGACAAAACGATCTCGCCCCGGCTGGTCAGGCCTCCGGCGCTCAGCACGATGTTTTTCAGCGGCTGGCCGAAATGCGGGGCCATGTGGTCGGACCAGTCGGCGGTGACCCCGGCATTGGCGGGGGCGAAGGGGGCGACCCGCACGCCCAGGGCCTCCAGATGCGGCACCCAGGCCCCGTCCGACCCCAACCGCGCCCAGCTTGCCCCGCCGAGGGCGAGCACGGTGGCATCGGCCCGGATGGTCTGCGGGCCGTCCGGCGTGTCGAACCGCGCCGCAGCCCCGTCCCATCCGGTCCAGCACCAGCGTGTCCGCCGGTCGATCCCCAGCCCGTCCAGCCGCGCCAGCCAGGCGCGCAGCAGCGGCGAGGCTTTCATCGCCTCGGGAAAGACCCGGCCGGAGGAGCCCACGAAAGTGGGTTGACCAAGCCCCTGCGCCCAGCGTTGCACGTCATCCGGCGCGAAGGCGTCCAGCATCGGGCGCAGGGCGTCCTCCGCCGCGCCGTAATGGGCGAGGAAGGTGGCCAGGTCCTCGGCCTTGGTCAGGTTCAGCCCGGATTTGCCAGCCATCAGGAATTTACGGCCAAGGCTCGGCTTGGCCTCGGTCAGGATGACCCGGTGCCCAGCGCTCAGCAGCGCGTCGGCGGCCATCAGCCCCGCCGGACCGCCGCCGATGACGAGCGCGGTCTTCATGCCGGGCGGCCTCTGGCGGACATATGCGCTGCACTTCGGACACGCGGGAACCCAGCGCGCCATCGTGCCAGAGCCGTCGCCCGGACGGCAAAGACTACTGCGCGGTTTGCGAGGTCGGGCTGGCCCGACAGGTCCCCGGCCATTCTGTGCTCCCTTGGGTCCGGCGTGGCGTTATGGCCCCCGTCATGCCGCTTTGACCCGAAGCGCGCAAGTGGGGCGGCGGCGGGCCGTGATCCCCCGGAGGGAAATTGCCCGGCCGCGGGAAGGCGCCATATATTGACGGACCGCACCGCGCCGTGCCGGTCTTCGACGTCACCCCAAGGAAAGGCCCAGGTTTGCCCGATCCTGTCTGCCCTCTGTGCCTGCGGCCCATCCCGCCGGATGTGCGTCAGAGCCTGCACCACCTTGTGCCGAAGCTGAAAGGCGGCAAGGGCGGGCCGACCGTGCTGCTGCACCAGATCTGCCACAACGAAATCCACGCCACCTTTACCGAGGCCGAGCTGGCGCGGGACTTCGATACGCCCGAGGCGCTGCGCGCGCATCCACGGATGCGCGGGTTTCTGGATTGGGTGGCCAAACGCCCGCCCGGCTTTCACAAGCGCAGCGCCGGCGGGCGACGCAAGCGCTAGCGTTTAGCGGACCATGCCGACGATCTCGTAGGTGCGCTCCAACACCGGGGCGGCGATGGCGCGGGCCCTGTCGGCACCGCCGCGCAGGATCGCGTCGATCTCTGCTGGGTCCTGCATCAGCCGCGCCATCTCGGACGAGATCGGTTCGAGCTTGGCCACGGCCAGATCCGCCAGCGAGGGCTTGAACGTGCCGAATTGCTGACCTGCATGTTCGGCAATCACCTGCTCGGGCGGAATATCGGCCAGGGCGGCGTAGATGTTGACCAGGTTGCGCGCCTCTGGGCGGTCGTCCAGCCCCTCGAGCGTGTCGGGCAGGGGCTCGGGGTCGGTCTTGGCCTTGCGGATCTTGCGGGCGATGGCATCGGCGTCGTCGGTCATGTTCAGCCGGCTCATGTCCGACGGATCGCTCTTGGACATCTTTTTGGACCCGTCGCGCAGGCTCATGACCCGTGTCGCGGCCCCCTCGATCACCGGTTCGGTGATCGGGAAGAAGTCGACGCCGTAATCGTGGTTGAACTTGATCGCGATGTCGCGGGTCAGCTCCAGATGCTGTTTCTGATCCTCACCGACGGGCACATGGGTGGCGTGATAAACCAGAATGTCCGCCGCCATCAGCGCGGGATAGGCAAGCAGCCCAAGCGATGCGTTCTCCTGGTTCTTGCCGGCCTTGTCCTTCCACTGGGTCATGCGCTTCATCCAGCCCATGCGTGCGACGCAGTTGAAGATCCACGCCAGCTGGGTGTGCTCGGCCACCTGGCTTTGATTAAAGAGGATCGACTTTTGCGGGTCGAGCCCCGAAGCGATATAACCCGCGGCCAGCTCGCGGGTCTGCTGGCGCAGCGTGTCGGGGTCAAAGAGCGTGGCGGTGATCGCGTGCAGATCGACCACGCAATAGATCGTCTCGACCCCGCTGTCCTGCATGTCGACGAAGCGTTTGATCGCGCCGAGGTAATTGCCCAGCGTCAGCCCTCCGGACGGCTGAATTCCGGAAAACACGCGTTTTGTGAAGGCGGGAGAGGTTTGGACCCCCTCGGACATGGCAATTCTCCATCTGGAAGTTTGGCTGTGCGTGCCTTACCCATGCCCCGGACCACCGTCAAGAAACCCCGGACCGATCACCCGAGGACCGCGCCATGACCCATCCGCACAACGAAACGCCCGTCAATCCGCTGCCGCCGGTTGTGGCGGCGTTGTTTCTGTTCATCGCGGGGATCGAGCTGGCCTTTTCGCTGGGCGCGCGGGGGATCATAGGCGGGCCGGGCGCTGTGGGCTGGCGGCTGGCCGCGTTGCAGCAATACGCCTTTTCGGGCGAGATTCTGTCCTGGATGTGGGCGACCGGCAGCTGGCGGTTCGAACATCTGATCCGCTTCGTCACCTATCCTTTCGTGCACGCCACCTTCACCCAGGCGCTTTTTGCGGGCGCGATGCTGCTGGCGCTGGGCAAGATGGTGGCCGAGGCGATGGGCGGCGTGGCGATGCTGGCGGTCTTCGTCGTCTCGGGTATCGGCGGGGCGCTGGCCTACGGCGTGCTGCTGAACGACCCGCAGCCTTTGTTCGGGGCGTTCCCGCCGGTCTACGGGCTGATCGGGGCGTTCACCTATCTTTTGTGGATGCGGTTGGGGCAATTGGGCGCGCCGCAGGTCCGCGCGTTTTCGCTGATCGGGTTCTTGTTGTTCATCCAACTGCTCTTTGGCCTTCTGTTCGGCGGCGGCAACGACTGGGTGGCCGATCTGGCGGCCTTTGCCACGGGGTTCAGCCTGTCGATCCTGCTGGTGCCGGGCGGATGGGCGCGGTTGCTGGCGTACTTGCGGCGCGGTTAGGCCTTAGTTCGGTGCTCCCCCAGTCGCGGAATCAAGGCCGAAGGCCGCCGCGACCAGCGCCTGCCCGTCCCGGCGGGCTGGCGCTTTGTCGACGTGAGCGTGCCGATCACGCGAAGCAATGACTGGGCAGGGATAAAGCGCGCAGAACGGATGTTGCAGCGCCACCCCACGGGCAGGCGCCGGTCGCGGCTTACCGTGCGCGTGGCCTCTGCGACCAACTCCGGCTCAGAACATATCGTCAGGCAGAAACGGAAGCCGCTTGGAAAACCTGTCTGCGCTTTCCATCGGGAAGGGCATCACGAAGCCCGTCCGCGTCCCGGGCTCCTTGGCCATGTTGGCCAGCGCCGCCTGCCGCCATGTCGCGGCCTTGGCCGTGTCGCCCGGGGCATCCTCGCCCAGCCACTTCTCGGCCAGCCGTTTGCGCAGCGCGGCCACCGTGTCGGGGCGGCGGAAGAGGACCGAGGCTTCGGTATCCCACCGCAAGGACCGGCCGTTGAGGTTGGCCGAGCCCACCAGCCCGACCGCATCGTCAATCAGCAACACCTTGGCATGCACATAGACCGTCCCGCCGCCCTTCAGCGCCGGGGCGTCGCGGCCCGCGGCCCAGGGCTGCGCGGGCGAGATCAGCGCCGCGCGGTCGCCGAAGGCCGCCGCGATCCGGCGCAGGGCGCGGAATTGCAGGCCGTGGGCGTGCCGCGCATCCCAGCCGTCGTCGCCGTCAAACAGGATCCGTTCCGGCGCCGGCGGCAGAACGACCACCAGCTGCAGATCCGGAGCACGGGCGGCCGCGGCCACAAGCGCATCGGCGACGGGCTTGTGCCGCAGGAACTGCGTCTCGATATAGATGTGCTCCCGCGCCTCGCCGATCAGCGACAGCACGGTCTTTTCATGGTCGGTGATCCTCGGTGTCGGGCCCAGCCGCGTCAGGCCGGGGCATGGGGCCGAGACGGTGCGGATCAGGCGCAGATCCGGCGGGGCCTGCGGCCGGGTCGGCATGTCGATCGGCAACGCACGCTCGGCCAGCGACGGCGCGCCGCAGATAAGTGCTGCGTTCCAGGTGTCGACGAAATGCCCGCGCAGCGCGCCGCTGAAATCGGCGTCCTCGACCGACATGCTGACGTCGTGCCAGGTCTCTTCGGGGCTCTGGTCGTGCTTTTCAGTGTCGAAGCGGCGCTGGTTGATGTCGATGCCGCCCACGATAGAGCGCGTCCCGTCGGCCAGGGCGAACTTCTGGTGGATCGTGACCGGGCGCAGCACCGGCGCGGTTTCCAGAATGTCGCGCTGCACCGGGGTCAGACGCGTGGGGTCGCTGGCGCGCAGGGCGCTCAGCGTCTTGCGCAGGCGGGCGCGCATGGCGAGGTGCCAGAGCCGCCCCGCCGCCTGCCCGTGCGGCGCACAGAGGATCTGCACGTCGCCGACGATAACATCCGCAAAGCCCGAGGCCGACCGCCACGCCAGACGGTGCAGCGATTGCGCCAACAGCGGGTCGAAATCGGCGATGATCAGCCGCAGCCGCACGCCGCGCCGCACCACCCAGGTCAGCAGATCCGCCCAGGTGTCGAGCCCCCGCTCGCGCAGCTCGGGCGCGCGCAGCTTGGTGGCCGGATCGAAGATGCGGAACGACATCATCAGCTCTTCGCGCGCGCCTGCGGCCAGGCGTTCGAAGGCGGGGAAGGCCTCGTCGGCGGTGATGAGCGGGGTCAGGGTCATCGGTTCAGCGTTTTCCTCTGCGCAGGGCTTCGCGGAATTCCGACAACCGGAACGCGCCGATGACCTGCCCGGCCAGGGCGTAGGCCAGAATGCCGACCGCGATCAGCCCCGCAAGCGCCGAATAGCGCCAGTAATCGACAGAAAGGAACGGCCCGATCAGCAGCAAGGTTCCCCAGAGCGCGCCCCCCATCAGCGCCGAGGCCAGACACACCCGCCAGATGCGGCGGCGGAACCGGTCGTCGAACCGCGCCACCGGGCCGAGGCGGCGGCCGCCGACCCCCAGCATCACGACCATCGTCCAGCCCGCCAGCGTCGTGGCGATGGCCGGGGCGATCCAGCCCAGCACCGGGGCAAGGCCGATGGCGGCGGCGGCGTTGACCAGCATCGACCAGACCGCGTAACGGAACGGGGTCCTGGTGTCCTCGCGCGCGAAGAAGAGCGGCTGCAGCACCTTTTGCAGGACGAAGGCGGGCAGGCCCAGCCCGTAGATCGCCACCGCCACGGCGATGGCCGCGGCGTCGTCCGGCCCGGTCGCGCCGCGCTCGAAGAGCACCGACACCAGCGGCAGCGGGATCACCACCAGCGCCACCGCGGCGGGGATGGTCAGCGCCAGGCTCAGCTCGCCCGCGCGGGAAAACGCCTCGCGCCCGCCGTCGTCGTCGCGCGCCTTTAGGCGGCGCGACAGGTCGGGCAGCAGCACGATCCCCACGGCGATGCCCACCACGCCCAGCGGCAGCTGATAGAGCCGGTCGGCGGCATAGAGCCAGCCCACCGCCTTGTCGAAATGCGACGCGACCTGCTGGCCCACCAGCAGGTTGATCTGCATCACCCCGCCGGCAAGCGCCGCCGGCACGGCGACAACGGTCAGGTGCTTCATCTCGGGGGTGAGGCGCGGGCGGCCGGGGCGCAGCCTGACGCCCGCGCGCTCGGCGGCGACCCAGACGATGGCCAGCTGCGCGATGCCCGCCAGCGGGATGGTCCAGACCAGCCAGAGCACGATCTCGCCGCCCACCCGCGACCCGATCAGCATCGCGGCGATCACGAAGACGTTCAGAAAGACCGGCGCGGCGGCGGCGGCGGCAAAGCGGCCCGTGGCGTTCAGCGCTCCGGAGAAAAGCGCGGCCAGCGAGATGAAGAAGATGTACGGAAAGACGACACGCCCGAAGGCCACGGTCAGGTCGAAACGGGCGTCGCCCGCGAACCCCTGCGCGGTGGCCCAGACCAGCGCGGGCATCAGGACCATGGACAGGCCGGTCAGGATCATCAGCACGAAGCCCAGCCCGTTCATCGCGTCGCGCGCGAAGCCCAGCGGGTTTTCCCCGGCCTCGTAGCGTTTCGAGAACATCGGCACGAAAGCGGCGTTGAACGCGCCCTCGGCAAAGAAGCGGCGGAACATGTTGGGCAGGCGGAAGGCGGCCACGAAAGCGTCCATCACCGGGCCGGGGCCGATGAAGGCCAGGATCATCACCTCGCGGACCACGCCCAGAACGCGGCTCATCAAGGTCCAGAACCCGACGGTGAGCACGCCGGAAAGGAGGCGGATGGGTTTCATGCGGCGATGTCTCTGCCCGGGGCTACGGGGATTGGAGTAGCCCATCGGCGGCTTCGGTTAAAGATGCCATTCCCGGTCGGGATTTCGAAGCGGGGGATCGCGCAACACGCCACGTCCAAGGCCGAGGCTCCGGCGCGGGGGGCGGGGCTGTGTCGCGCGGGCTGGCGGGCTGCGCGCTCAGTCCCTGTCACGGTCGCCGAAGCGGGCGCGCTTGAAGGCCAGAACCTGCTGGCGCGGCTCCCAGGCATAGCTTTGGTCCTCAAGCGGCGGACCCCAGTAGAGCGTGCCGCCAAAGCGCCAGGGGTCGAGCACGATGCCCCGGTCCCAGGCCGCACCCGAAGCGCTTAGCACGACGGTGCTGTGGTCGATGCGGAACACCTTGCGGGCATTGGCGATGGCGCGGTGCATGTCGAGCGTCTCGAACTCTTCCTTCGCCAGCCGCGCCTGAAGATCGTCGGCCCATTGATAGCAGAGCCCGCGCGGCCGCAGCCCGCTGTTGACCTTCATGTTATGCACGATCGCCGGGTCGGAGACTTGGTAGTCCTGCCGCAGCTTGAGCGGATATTCGATGGCGATCCGGGCCGCGCGGGCGGCCTCCTCGGCATCGACACCGGGGCCGAGCGCCAGGATGTCGGACCGCAGCCGGGCGATGCGATCGGCGGTGTCGTTGCCCGCCGTCGTCGGGCCCTCGGCGCAGGCGGCCAGCAGCAAAAGTGCGACAGCGGCCAGCCAGTGCCGCCAGACCCGCGCCCCGGAACTGACCAGAACGTCAGGCATGGGCGCGGTCCGAGCCTTCGCTGATCGCCTCGCGCAGCTTGCGTTCCAGCGCCTTCTGCTTGCTCGGCGTGTAGAACTTCAGCCCGAACATGTCCTTGACATAGAACGTGTCCACCACCTGCTCGCCATAGGTCGCGATCACCGCCGAGGCGATGTAGACATTGGCGTTCGCCAGCGTCCGCGTCAGATCGTAGAGCAGGCCGGGCCGGTCGCGGGTATCGACCTCGATGATCGTGTAGATCTCGGATCCTTCGTTGTCGAAGGTGATCGAGGTGGGCACCCGGAACGCCTTTTCGCGTTTCTTGAGCTTGTCCTTCGACTTGATCGCCTCGCGGGCGATGACCTCGCCCTTTAGCGTCTTGACGATCATCTGGCGCAGACGCGGGATGCGGTTGTCCTCATAGGGCGTTCCCTCGCCATCCTGGATCCAGAAGGCGGCGGTGGCAAAGCCGTCCTTGGTGGTGAAGGTCCGCGCATCGACGACGTTGGCGCCCACCAGCGCCAGCGCCCCGGCCAGCCGCGAGAAGATACCGGGATGGTCGGCCAGCGCAAAGCAGACGCGGGTGGCGTCGCGGTCCTCGTCGGGGTGGATGTCGATGCGGATCTCGTCGGTGTCGATGCCCTTGAGAAGATTGGCAAAGACCACATGCGCGGTGACATGCAGCCCCTGCCAATAGGGCCCGTAATGCCGCGCGGTTTCGGCGCGGATGTCGCGCGCGTCCCAGTCGGGCAGGCGTTCGCGCAGCAGCTTCTTGGCCTCGGCGCCGCGGTTCTCGCGGTTGAGCGCCTCCATCCCGTCCTCGAGCGCGCGGCGGGTCTGGCGGTAAAGCGCGCGCAACAGCGCCGCTTTCCAGTTGTTCCAGGTGGTCGGGCCGACGCCGCGGATGTCGCAGACCGTCAGCACGCACAGCAGGTCCAGCCGTTCCTTGGTCTGCACCGCCTTGGCAAAGTCGCGCACGGTGCGCGGGTCGGCAATGTCGCGTTTCTGCGCCATGTCCGACATCAGCAGGTGATAGCGCACAAGCCATTCCACGGTGGCGCATTCCTGCTTGTTGAGCCCCAGCCTGGGCGCCACCTTGCGCGCGATCTGGGCGCCCAGCACCGAATGATCCTCGTCCCGGCCCTTGCCGATGTCATGCAGCAGCAGCGCGGCATAGAGCACCCGGCGGTTGACCCCCTCGTTGAGAATGGTCGACGCGACGGGCAGCTCTTCGGTCAGGTTGCCGTGCTCGATTTCCGACAGGTTCCAGATGCACTGGATGGTGTGTTCGTCGACCGTGTACGAATGATACATGTTGAACTGCATCATCGCCACGATGGGCTCGAACTCGGGGATAAAGGCCGACAGCACGCCCAGTTCGTTCATGCGCCGAAGCGCCCGGTCGGGGTTGCCGTGTTTCAGCATCAGATCGAGAAAGATGCGCTGCGCTTCCTTGGTGGTGCGCATATCGTCGTCGATCAGATGCAGGTTCGCCGCCACCAGCCGCATGGCGTCGGGATGGATCAGCAGGCCGGTCCGCAGCGCCTCTTCGAAAAGCCGCAGGATGTTCATCTTGTCCGACAGGAACGCCTTGTCATCCGCGATGGCGAGGCGGCCGTTGAGCACCTCGTAGCCGTCCTTGGTTTTCGGCGCGCGCTTGAAGATGCGCAACAAGAGCGGCGCGTCCTTGGTGTGATCCGCCTCGAGCGAGGTCAGGAAGATGCGCGTCAGATCGCCGACCGCGGTGGCGTGGCGGAAATAATCCTGCATGAACCATTCCACGGCGCGCCGCCCGCCCTTGTCGGTATAGCCCATGCGGTCGGCGACCTCGACCTGCATGTCGAAGGTCAGCTGTTCCACCGGACGGTTCGCCGCCAGGTGCAGATGCGCCCGCACGGCCCAGAGAAAGGTCTCGGCCTTGACGAAGGTGGCGTATTCCTCGGGGCGGAAGACGCCATGGCGGACCAGTTCCTCGGTGTCGTCGGTGTGGTGGATGTACTTGGTGATCCAGTAGAGCGATTGCAGATCGCGCAGCCCGCCCTTGCCCTCCTTGACGTTGGGCTCGACCATATAGCGCTGGCCGCCCTGCTTTTCGTGCCGCGCGTCGCGCTCCTCGAGCTTGGCGGCGATGAACTCGCGTTCGGTGCCCTCAAAGAGATCGGACCAGAGCCGCCGATCCAGGTCCCGGGCAAGCGGTTCGTGGCCGGTGAGGAAGCGGTGTTCCAGCATCGCGGTGCGGATGGTGAAATCGTCCCCGCCAAGGCGCAGGCAATCGCGGATCGTGCGCGAGGAATGGCCGACCTTCAGCTTCAGATCCCAAAGGATGTAGAGCATGGATTCGATCACGCTCTCGGCCCAGGGGGTGATCTTGTAGGGCGTCAGGAACAGCAGATCGACGTCGGAAAACGGGGCCATTTCGCCCCGGCCATAACCGCCCACGGCCATGACCGCGATGCGCTCGCCCTCGGTCGGGGTGGGCAGCGGGTGCAGGTGGCGGGTGGCCACCTCCCAGGCGAGGGTGACCAGCCCGTCGGTCAGCCAGGTGTAGGACCGGGTGAGCGCGCGGGCGTTGCGCGGGTCCGCGGCAAAGGCCCGCGCGATCGCTTCGCGCCCGGTCTTTTGCGCCGCGGACAGCTGCGCCACCACGACCTTGCGCACCGCCCCCTCGCCTTCGCCCGAAGGCAGGGCGGCGAAAAGCGCGTCTCTTTGCGCCGGCAGGTCGAAAATCTCGTCCGCCGGCGCGATCAGGTTGTCCGGAAGGGCGTCGGCCGGAGCGGCGTCAGAAGCCGGCGCCGCCGAAGCCGGAGGGAGCTGGGTCAAGGATCACTACCGAATTGTTGCGCACCGTCGCCACGGCCAGCGCACGTTCCGTGGTGCCGTCCGACAAGAGCCGGAATACACCGCCTGTGCCCTGAAAACCAGCCGTTTGCGTCAGCGCCCCGCCGGTCAGGGCGTCGCGGCGGCCCTGCGCGGCCAGCGCGCCCACGGCGGCGATCCCGTCAAAGGCCAGACCGGCCAGCGGGTGCGGGCTGCCGTCGAAGGCCGCGACGTACCGCTCGGTAAAGCTGCGCTGCATGTTCTGGTCGGGCAGGGTGAACCAGCCGCCCTGCGCGCCCGGAAGCCCCAGCGTCTGCGGCGGCACGTCCCAGCGCGCGAGGCCCATGTATTGCGTCGTCTGTGGCGAAATGCCGGCCTCGGGCATCAGCTGCAGCAGCAGCGGCAGGGCCCCGGCGGGGGTCGAGGTCAGGAAGACGCCATTCGCCCCGGTGGATTGCAGCGTCCCGCGCACGCGCGGCACGGCAGCGGCGACGCCGGCTTCGTTGAAGGGAAAGCTCTCGACCGCGGCAATGCGGACGCCGTTGCGCTCGGCGGCCTGCTGGATCGCCGACCGGCCGAATTCGCCTTCGGTGTTGGCCGGGTGCACGACCACGATGCTGTTCCTGCCGCGCGCCCGGGCATAGCCCAGCAGGCGGTCGGCGGTGTTGAAGAAGGTCGGTCCAAGGACAAAGACATTGCCGCCCGCGATCGAGGGGTTGTTCGAGAAGGCCAGAACGTTGATGCCCTCGTCGGCCACCGCATTGCCCGCGGCATTGGCCGCCTCGCCAAAGAGCGGGCCGAGGATGATCTTGGCGCCCTCGTCGACCGCCTTCTGCGCCTGCGACGCGGCAATGCCGGCATTGCCGGCGGTGTCATAGACCCGCAGGTCGATGCGCACGCCGTTCAGATCGGCGATGGCCAGACGGGCGGCGTTCTCGAGGCTCTGCGCCACCGACGCCGCGCCGGCATCGGACCGTGGCACCAAAAGCGCCACCGGAATGGGGGCGTTCGGATCGACCGACGGCCCGCCCGATCCGGCACCGAGATCGGTGACGAGGGACGCGTCGCAGGCCGTCAAAGCGACCAGCGACAGCGCGGCGACACCCCGGCGGAACGCCTTGCGGGCAGAGGACAAAACGGCAAACATGGATAGCACACTCCCTCGTTGTCGGACGCGGGTCCAGGCCCGCGCGTCATTGCGGGCGATCATAACGAGCGGAAAGGACGGGTCCAGAGATGAATCGGGAAAAGGGCGGATTGGCGCCGGGTCTCTATCTGGTGTCGACGCCGATCGGCAATGCCCGCGACATCACGCTGCGGGCGCTGGACATTCTGGCCGAGGCCGATGTGCTGGCCGCCGAGGACACCCGCAGCCTGCGCCGGCTGATGGAGATCCACGGCGTCGCGCTGGGCGACCGCCCGCTGGTGGCCTACCACGACCACAACGGCGCGCGGGTGCGGCCGCGCCTGCTGGGTGCGCTGGCCGAGGGCAAATCGGTCGCCTATGCCTCCGAGGCGGGCACCCCGATGATCTCGGACCCGGGCTTCGACCTGGCGCGGGCGGCGGTCGAGGACGGATACGGCGTGACGGCGGCGCCGGGGGCCTCGGCCGCGGTGGCTGCGCTGACGCTGGCGGGCCTGCCCACCGACAGGTTCCTCTTCGCGGGGTTCCTGCCCAATGCCGCGGGACCCCGCAAACGCGCGCTGGAAGAGCTGCGCGAGGTGCCGGCGACGCTGGTTTTCTACGAATCGCCCAAGCGGCTGGCGGCCATGCTCGCCCATGCCGCCGCCGTGCTCGGCCCCGAACGCCCCGCCGCGATCTGCCGCGAGATCACCAAGAAGTTCGAGGAATGCCGGCGCGGCACGCTGGGCTCGCTCGCCGAAGACATCGCGGCAACGGCGGTGAAAGGCGAAATTGTCGTGCTGATCGGCAAAGGGGCGGGGGAAATTAATGAATCCTTGGTCGAATCGAGTTTAAGTGAAGCACTTTTGACGATGTCGGTGCGGGATGCGTCCGATTTCGTCGCACGCATGTACGGTCGGCCAAAACGGGCGATCTATCAAAAGGCGATGGAACTTGCCGGCCGGAAATAACCGGCGGGCCGTTCATCCGGGTCGGAGGGATGACATGATCTTGCAGCCGGGGCAGACTCCTTGGGCGACCGAACGCCGGAACGAACCGGCGCGCCGCGATGCGGCCGAACGCCGACGCGCCACGGGGTCTACCGCCTATCACGCCGGGCTGTCGGCGGAAGGGCAGGTGGCGCGCCACTATACCGAACGCGGCTCGGCCATCGTGGCGCAGCGCTGGCGCGGCGCGGCCGGCGAAATCGACCTGATCGCCGATGACGGCAAGCAGCTGATCTTTGTCGAGGTCAAGAAAAGCCGGAATTTCGGTCGTGCTCTCGAAGGGCTGACGCGCCGTCAGATCGACCGCATCCAGCTCGCGGGGGAGGAATATGCCGGGGCCCATGCCCGCGGCTCCCTGACCGAGATGCGTTTCGACGTGGCGCTGATGAACGATGCGGGGCAGATCAGGATTCTGGAAAACGCCTACGTCTGAAACTCTGCGGCATTGCACCGGCGCTGCGCTTGCGCCATTTATCCGGGGCACCAAGGAGAGGCCCCATGAAGATTGCATTCCAGATGGACCCGATCGGCGCGGTCGACATTGCCGCGGACAGCACGTTCCGGCTGGCCGAAGAGGCGCAGGCGCGTGGGCATGAGCTGTTCTATTACGAACCGGACCAGTTGGCGTTCGAGGAAGGGCGGATCACCGCCCGCGGGCAGGATCTGCGGGTTCGGCGGGTGCAGGGGGATCATGCCCAGCTGGGTGAGATGCGCAGCGTGGATCTGGCGGATTTCGATGTGGTCTGGCTGCGCCAGGACCCGCCCTTCGACATGCATTACATCACCAGCACCCATCTGCTGGACCGTCTGGCCCCGGGCACTCTGGTCGTGAACGACCCGTTCTGGGTGCGCAATTACCCCGAGAAACTGCTGGTGCTCGACTTTCCGGATCTGACGCCGCCGACGACTATCGCGCGCGATCTGGACACGATCCGCGCCTTCAAGGCCAAGCATGGCGACATCATCCTCAAGCCGCTTTACGGCAATGGCGGAGCGGGGGTGTTCCGGCTGGATCGGAACGACCGGAACCTCAGCTCGCTCTACGAGCTGTTCACCACCTTTTCGCGCGAGCCGCTGATCGTGCAGAAATTCCTGCCGGCGGTGGAAAACGGCGACAAGCGAGTGATCCTCGTGGATGGCGAGCCGGTGGGGGCGATCAACCGGGTGCCGGCGGCGGGCGAGACGCGGTCGAACATGCATGTGGGCGGGCGCGCCGAGAAGGTGGCGCTGAGTGCGCGCGACCGTGAGATCTGTGCGGCCATCGGTCCGCTTTTGCGCGAAAAGGGGCAGGTGTTCGTGGGGATCGACGTGATCGGGGACTATCTGACCGAGATCAACGTCACCTCGCCCACCGGCATCCAGGAGCTGGAGCGTTTTGACGAGGTCAACATCGCGGCGAAGATCTGGGAAGCCATCGAGGCGCGGCGGGCGTGAGCTGGCAGCTCGCGCTTCTTAACAGGCAGCTGCGTTGGATCGAAAAGCCGGCGCTGGCGCGCCAGGCGCCGGATCGGCTGCGGCGGGCGTTCGAGCTGAAGTCGCGGCTTTATTTTCACGCGCCGCGCGGGACGGTGTATCGCCGTGACGCGCTGGCGGGTGTGCCGGTGCAATGGGTCAGCGCCAGAGGCGCGGCCGGCGGCGGGCCGGTGATCCTTTACCTGCACGGCGGGGCCTATGTCTTTGGGTCGTCGGACACGCATCGGGCCATGCTTGCGAAACTGTCGGCGCTGACCGGGCGGGCGGCCTGTCTGCCGGATTACCGGCTTGCGCCCGAGCATCCGTTCCCGGCCCAGATCGAGGATGCGCTGGCCTGTTACCGCGCGTTGCGGGGTGAGCATGACGTTATTCTCGGCGGCGACAGCGCCGGTGGCGGGCTGGCGCTGGCGGCGCTGCATGAGGTGCTCAGGCAGGGGTTGGACAAGCCCTTGGGGGTCTTTGCCTTTTCGCCGCTGACGGACATGACCTTTTCCGCCCCGTCGGTGACGGAAAATGCCGAGTGCGACAACGTGCTGCCGGCGGGCCGGATCGGGCAAATGATCGAGATGTTCCTGGCCGGACAGAACCCGGAGGATCCTCGCGCCTCGCCGCTTTTCGGGGCGTTCAAGGGTGCGCCGCCTGTGTGGATGACCGTGGGGGACACCGAGATCCTTCGTGACGATGCGGTTCGGATGCACGCAAGGCTGCAAGCGCAAGAGGTGGAAAGCGTGCTGAGCATCGAGCGAAACGTTCCGCATGTCTGGCCGCTCTTTCACAATGTGCTGCCCGAGGCCAAGGCGACCTTGCGGGGCCTGGCGGGCTGGATGGACGGGCTTGGGGGCTGAGGGGCGGTGCGCCTGAAGGCGCACCCTACGGCGCAGCGCTCAGCCGTCGCGGGCGGACATGAGGCGATAGCCGAGGGCCTCAGCGACATGGGGGCGGCGGACGGACGGGCTTTCGTCGAGGTCGGCGATGGTGCGGGCCAGCCGCAGCACGCGGTGATAGCCGCGCGCGGTCAGGCCGAAGAGGTCGGCGGCCCGGGTCAGCAGCTCGCGGCTCTCGGTGTCGGGCGCGGCGATATCGTCGAGGATCCGGCCCTCGGCATCCGCATTGGTGCGCAGGCCCGGATGGCCGGAAAAACGGTCGCTCTGCACCGCCCGCGCGGCGGCCACGCGGGTAGCCACGGTTTCGGAACTGTCGCCGGAGGGGGGCAGATCGAGGTCGGCAAAGGCCACCGGCGGCACCTCGACCCGAAGGTCGAACCGGTCCATCAGCGGACCCGAGATACGGCCCATGTAATCCTCGCCGCAGAGCGGCGCGCGCGAACAAGCGCGGGCGGGGTCCGTCAGATAGCCGCATTTGCACGGGTTGGCCGCGGCCACCAGCATGAACCGGCAGGGATAGCGCACATGGGCATTGGCGCGGGCGACCATGACCTCGCCGGTTTCGATGGGCTGGCGCAGGGTTTCCAGCACCGTGCGGGCGAATTCGGGGAATTCGTCCATGAAGAGCACGCCGTTGTGCGACAGGCTGATCTCGCCCGGTTTCGCGCCGCGCCCGCCGCCGACGATGGCCGCCATCGACGCGGTGTGGTGCGGTTCGCGAAACGGGCGGATGCGCGAGATGCCGCCTTCGTCGAGCAGGCCTGCCAGCGAGTGGATCATCGAGGTTTCCAGCGCCTCGGTCGGGGAGAGCGGCGGCAGGATGCCGGGCAGGCGCGCGGCCAGCATGGATTTGCCCGCCCCCGGCGCGCCGACGAACATCAGGTGGTGCCGCCCGGCCGCGGCGATTTCAAGCGCCCGCTTGGCGCGCTCCTGGCCTTTGACGTCGCGCAGATCGCGATGCGACGGTTCGGGCGTGACCTCTCCGGGGGTGCAGGGCGCCAGGACCGATTGGCCGGAAAAATGCTGGACCACCTGCATCAGGTTGGCGGCGGCGATCACGCGGCACGATCCGACCCAGGCGGCCTCGGCCCCGCAGGCGCTGGGGCAGAGCAGCGCGCGGTCGGCCTCTGCCGCCGACATGGCGGCCGGCAGGGCGCCCATGACCGGCACCAGCGTGCCGTCGAGCGACAATTCGCCCAGGGCCACGGTTTCGGCGATGGCGTCGGGCGGCACGATATCGAGCGCGGCCAGCAGCCCGATGGCGATGGGCAGATCGAAATGCGAGCCCTCCTTGGGCAGGTCGGCGGGGGACAGGTTCACCGTGATGCGTTTCGACGGCAAGGCGATGCCAAGCGACGTCAGGGCCGAGCGCACGCGGTCGCGCGCCTCGGACACCGCCTTGTCGGGCAGGCCGACGATGGAAAAGGCCGGCAGCCCGGGCGTGACGGCGCATTGCACCTCGACCGGGCGGGCCTCGACCCCCTCGAACGCGACTGTATAGGCCTGCGCGGCCATGGCGGCCCCTTTTCGGACTGATCAGGCCGAGGGTTCGCGCGTCACGGTTAGAGAATAGTTAACGGCAGGCGGTTTCGGTGCGGCCATCGGCTGATAGAGCCGCAACCTCATACGTGAGGGACCTGGGCGTCGGGTTTCTTGTACCCCGTCGCGAAGGCACCGGCCTTGGCGGGAACGGGCGGACGACGTCGCGGGATCCGATGTTGGACAGCGCTTCGCACTGCCGGTATCTGTCATGGCCCGCATCGGGAGATATGGTTTGGTTTTTGCCCGCGGCGTCGAGCGATTTTCCCGGAACCACCCTTCGCTTTTCGCCCGCCGACCGCTATGTGGGCGGTCAAAGGACCAAAGGGGGCATCTCGTGCTACAGGATCCGCTGTTCATCGTCATGGCCATCGCCATGCTTGCCGTCGTGGGCGTTCTGCTCTTCGGCATCGGAAGCTTCGCCAAGGGCGGGGCGTTCAACAAGAAATACGCCAACAAGGCGATGCGCTGGCGGATCATCGCCCAGTTCGTCGCGGTGCTGCTGATCCTGCTTTTCGTCTGGATCCGGGGGGGCAACTGACATGGTCGTTCTCAACAAGATCTACACCAAGACCGGCGACGACGGCGAAACCGCGCTGGGCAACGGCGCACGGGTGGCCAAGCACGGGCTGCGGGTGACGGCCTATGGCACCTCGGACGAGCTCAATTCGGTCGTGGGTGTCGCCCGGCTGCATGCCGAGGGCGAGATGGACGGCTGGCTGAGCGTGATCCAGAACGATCTCTTCGACCTCGGCGCCGACCTCTGCCGACCGGATATGGAACGCGACGCCGAGGCGGAATATCCGCCGCTGCGCATGATCGAGAGCCAGGTCGCCCGGCTGGAGCGAGAGATCGACCAGATGAACGCGGGGCTCGAGCCGCTGCGCAGCTTCATCCTGCCCGGTGGATCGGCCTTGTCGGCGCATCTGCACCACTGCCGCACCGTGGCCCGCCGGGCCGAGCGGATGACGGTGGAGCTGGCGACGATGGAATCGGTCAACCCGACGGCGGTGAAATACCTCAACCGGCTGAGCGACTGGTTCTTCGTCGCCGCCCGCACTGCCAACGACGGCGGCAAAGCCGACGTCTTGTGGGTTCCGGGCGCGAGCCGCTGAAAGCGGTCGGGCGTCCGGAGGACGGCCGAAGCGCCCGGAAGGGCGGAGCCCCGGCCCGAAGGGCGGCGCGAGCCGCTGAAAGCGGTCGGGCGTCCAGGGGACGGCCGAAGCGCCCGGAAGGGCGGGTATGTTGCTTGAGCGGAATTTCGGCCGCGGAATCAAGACCGCAGGCCGCCGCGGCCCGCGCCTGCCCGTCCCGGCGGGCTGGCGCATTGGTGGCGTTGGCGCGCCGCTCGTTCGGGGCAATGACTTGGCCGGGATAAAGTGCACAGAACGGATGGGGAGGCGCCATCCCACGGGCGGGCGCGGGCCGTGGGATTCGGGCCGGGCTGCGGATGTTAACCATTTGTTCACAAAAACAGTTTCGCTGCGAAACATGCGCGGGAAACGCCCCCCGACGGGGGCCGAATCGGTTTCGCTGCGAAACCCTCTTAAGCGTCTGACAAGGCGTTAAAAAACCCCTGACGGACCGCCCGGTCAGACCGGCTCGGTCTCGAGCCAGACGCCGCCCTCGGGCCGCAGGGTCAGGATCATCACCGGCTCGGGTTCCTTGCCCGGCACCGCCTTGAAGCGCAGGTTGGCCAGCAGGGTGCCGAGGATGATCACCGCCTCCTGGATGGCGAAGGACGCGCCGATGCAGATGCGGGGGCCGTCCCCGAAAGGCAGATAGGCGTAGCGGTCGGGCTTGCCGGTCTCCCACCGGTCGGGGCGGAAGGCGTCCGGGTCCTGCCAGAGCTGGTGATGCCGCTGCAAAGCGTAGATCGGGATCATCACCGTGTCGCCGGGCCGGATCTCGCGCCCGCAGAGCGTGTCATGGGCCTGCGCCGTGCGCGATACCATCGCCGCCGGCGGGTAGAGCCGCAGCGCCTCGTCCACCACATGGCGCACGAAGGGCAGCTTTTGCGCATCCTCGCCGGTCACCGCGCGGCGGCCCTTGAGAACTGACTGCACTTCCTCACGCGCGCGCTCCTGCGCGGCCTCGTCGAAGGCCAGCAAATAGAGCGACCATGCAAGCGTCAGCGCCGTGGTCTCGTGCCCGGCGACGATGAAGGTCAGCAGGTTGTCGCGCAGCTCGGCGGTGTTCATGCGGCGCTGGCTTTCGGGGTCCTCTCCGGCCAGCAGCAGGTCGAGCAGGTCGGGCACGCCGTCGTGCCCGCGCTCGGCCCGCGCCTCGATGGCCTGATCGGCCACGCGCTTCATTTCGCGCACGCCGCCCGCCGACAACATCCGCCCCGGGCGCGGCACCCAGTCGGGAAAGCCCAGAATGTCGAAGAGCGAGATCTTGCCCGCGGACGCGATATAGCCGTCGATCGCCCTGTGCACCGCCGCCCGGTCGAAGCCCTTGTCGCCCGAAAACGTCACGTCCGAGATCACGTCGAAGGTGGTCGTCACCATCTCGTCAAGGAAGTTCACCGCGCGCGGTCCGGCCTCTTCTACCCGCGCGACCGAGCGTTCGGCGGCGGATGTCATGATCGGGGCCAGGTTCATCACGTTGCGGTGCGAAAAGACCGGCGCGGCGGTCCGCCGCTGCCAGCGCCAATGCGCCCCCTCGGCAATAAAAAGCGATTCGCCAATGGCCGGGCGCAGAAGGTTCTTTGTGACGTCGGATTTCGGGTAATCGTCGAGCTTTTCCAGCAGGATGCGCCGTAGCGCGCCGGGATCCATCACCATGTGCCAGCGCACGCCGGTCTTGCCCGACACCATCGGCTGGCGGGTGGCGATGTCGGGGATGATCGACAGGATGTTGCGCCGCGACGCCTGCAGACTGGCCCAGAGCCCCATCGGCTCGGTCACCAGCGGAACGCGGGCGGGCAGTGCGCGGATCGGGGTCTGGTCGGTCATGGCGGCGCTCCTTTCGTATCCTCAATGTAGGGGCGGCGGCGGCGCGGGCAAAGGTGGTGCCTCGTTGCGCCGCACCCGCCGCTGGTCTATCCGAAAGCCCGGTTACCGCGAAAAGGACCAGCCCATGCGCCGCCTGCTTCTGTCCCTGTCGGTTCTGTGTCTGCTGTCAGCCTGCGCCGACGGTCTGCGCCAGCTGGGCCAGCCGGTCGAGCCGCTGGGCGACTTCCGGCTGGGATTTTCCGAGGTGGTGGCGCCCAACCTCGTCAAGGGTCCGCTGTCGCGTGAGGCCACGGCCGAAGAATGGACCGCCGCCGTCGACGCGGCCATCGAAGAGCGGTTCGGCCGGTTCGAGGGCACGCGGCTTTATCACCTCGGGATCAGCGTCGAGGGCTATGTGCTGGCGCAGCCCGGTGTGCCGCTGGTGCTGAGCCCCAAGTCGGCGCTGATCCTGCGGGTCACCGCCTGGGACGACGCCAGCCAGAGCAAGCTCAACGAAGAGGCCCAGCTGATCACCGTGCTCGAAGCGGTGTCGCCCGAGACGGTGATCGGGTCGGGGCTGACGCAGTCGAAGGAAGAGCAGATGCGGGCGCTTGCGGCCAATGCCGCGCTGAAGGTGGAAACCTGGCTGCGGCGCAGGCAGGCCGAGGACGGTTGGTTCGGCCCGGCGCCGGAGGGCGAGGCGCCCGAGGCAGGGCCGGAACCCGTCGCCGCTGAGGCCGGATAACGCCGGCGCGGCCCGCCGCATCGCTGCACCATCTGCCGCTTGATTTTCCCGCCGCAAGCCAATACATGGCCCGCGATGGAAATCCGGGTCGGGCAAGACCCCTCAGACACGAGGCATCTGGTACGATGGCAAAGGAAAAGTTTGAACGTTCTAAGCCGCATTGCAACATCGGCACGATTGGTCACGTTGACCACGGCAAGAC
>NZ_JAWHTD010000028.1:0-56600 GCF_032586235.1 Aestuariicoccus sp. MJ-SS9 | reverse complement strand
CAGGCCACGCGGGCCTGGGGGGGGGGGGGGGGGGGGGGGGGGGGGCCGGGGGGCCGCGGGGGGGCGGGGGGGCGCGGCGGGGGGGGGGGGGGGCGCGGGGGGGGGGGGGGGGGGGGGGGGGGGGGGGGGCCCCCGGGCGCCACGCGGCGGCGCGGCATCACTCACCCCTCGGGAAGCGCTGGTTTTCTTCCAGCACGTTGAGATCCATGTGGTTGCGCATGTAGCGTTCGGACGCCGCGCGCAGGGGCTGGAAATCCCAAGGGAAATAGCCGCCCTGACGCAGCGCCTCGTAGACCACCCGGCGGCGGGCCTGGCTGGCGCGAACCTCGGCGTCGAAGCGGGCCAGATCCCAACGCGCCTCAGCCTTGGCGCGCAGGGCCGTCAGAATGTCGTGATGCGCGGGCGCGCCAGCGAGATTGTGCAGCTCGTGCGGATCGGTTTCGAGATCGAACAATTGTTCGGGATCGAGGGCGCAGGCGGTATATTTCCAACGGCCCTCGCGCAGGCAGACCAGCGGCGCTTCGGAGGCTTCTGCGGCGTATTCCATCGCCACCGGTTCGGTCCGCCGCAGCCCGTTCATCTGCGGCACCAGCGACAGGCCCGCCGTCCAGGGCATCACGTCCTCCATCGACACCCCCGCCAGCTCGCAGAGCGTCGGGCAGAGGTCGATCGTGCTGACCGGATCGCCCACCGATTTGCCCTGCCCGCCCGGCACAGCGATCATCAGCGGCACCCGCGAGGAGCCCTCGTAGAACGACATCTTGAACCAGAGGCCGCGCTCGCCCAGCATGTCGCCGTGATCGCTGACAAAGACCACGATGGCCTCTTGCCGGGTCTCATCGAGCACCGTAAGGATCTCGCCGATCTTGTCGTCGAGATACGAGATATTGGCGAAATAGGCCTGCCGCGCCCGGCGGATGTGATCCTCGGTGATGTCGAAGGCGCGCCAGTCGTTGGCGTCGAAGATGCGCCGGGAATGCGGGTCGTGGTCGGCATAATCCATCGCCGGGACCTCGGGCTGCAGATGGGCGCAATCCTCGTAGAGGTCCCAGTATTTCCGCCGCGCCACGTAGGGGTCGTGCGGATGAGTGAAGCTGACCGTCAGGCACCACGGCCGGTCGTCGCGTCCGCGCGCAAGGTCGTAGAGCCTCATCTTGGCGAAATGCGCGACCTCGTCGTCGTATTCCATCTGGTTGGTGATCTCGGCCACGCCCGCGCCGGTGACCGAGCCCATGTTGTGATACCACCAGTCGATGCGTTCACCCGGTTTGCGATAATCCGGCGTCCAGCCGAAATCTGCGGGGTAGATGTCGGTGGTCAGCCGTTCCTCGAAGCCGTGCAGCTGGTCGGGGCCGACGAAATGCATCTTGCCCGACAGGCAGGTCCGGTAACCGGCCCGGCGCAGGTGATGCGCATAGGTCGGAATGGCCGAGGCGAATTCGGCGGCGTTGTCATAGACCCCCGTGGCCGAGGGCAGCTGCCCCGACATGAACGACGCCCGCCCGGGCGCGCAGAGCGGGCTGGCGGTATAGGCGTTGGCAAAGCGTACCGATCTGTCGGCAAGCGCGCGCAGGTTGGGGACATGCAGCCAATCCGCCGGGCCGTCGGGGAAGAGCGTCCCGTTCAGCTGGTCGACCATGACGATCAGGATATTGGGTTTCATCTGTGGTCTCCCATAAGCGCCTGCGCCGCCGCCATCACCTGCTCCGCCGCGCCGTCGATGCCGCCGCCGTCGAGCGCGGCGCGCAGGTACACCCCGTCGATCAGCGCCGCGAGCGTCTCGGCCACCGCCCCGGGCGCGGCACAGCGGCCCCTGAGACCGCAGATCAGGTTCGAGCGCAGCCGCCGCTGGTAAATCCGCAGCAGGCGCGCTGCCTCGGCATCGCGCTGTGCCAGAACATAGAAATTGAGCCAGGCCGAAACCGCCTCTGGCCGGAAACAGCTCTGCGCGAAATTGGCGGCGATCACCGCCTCGAGCCGCGCGCCTTCGGGCGCCGCCCGCAAAGCCGCGCGCACTTCGTCGCCGTATTCGCTGAGGATATGGCGCATGGCCGCCAGGAAAATCTGCGCCTTGCCGCCGAAATAATGATGCGCCAGCGCAGAGGACATCCCAGCCCGGCGCGCGATCTGGCCGACGGTCACGTCAAGCGACCCGGCTGCCCCGATCTCGTCCACCGTTGCCGCCACCAATGCGGCGCGTCTGACAGGCTCCTGCCCCAGTTTTGGCATCGCTTTTCCCCCGAATTCGGGGAAAACTATCTTTTATTGACTGGCGGATCAATCAAAAACCACCGCCCGCACGATCCGCCAAAAGCGACGGTCTCGGACAAACGGGCTCACGCCCGACCGGCAGACCACAAACCAGCGCGGGGGCCGGCACGGCCCACGCTCCGCTTTGTTCCGATCAAAGCTCGAGCGTGCCCAGGACGCGGTTCTGCGGCAGCCGGGCCACCTCGACACCGGCCCCGATGCGGCGCAGGTTGTAGCCATAGCCCTTCATGCGAAACCGCCACTCAGCTTCGGACAGGGTCTTTTCGCGTTCGGCCAGCAGGAAGGCCGTGATGGCCCCCATGTCTTCGGTCAATCTGTTTTCAGCAAACATTTTCGTCGCTCCGTCTGGATTGTTTCCAAATCAGAGCTTCCCCCCGGAATTGGGCGAAACTGTGCCCCGCTGACGGTATTTTTCGGAAATTGGAAACAGTCTGTTTACAACTTAGGGGAGATTCTTACCGATCGGGCAGGCCCCGCGTCACCTGCCGTTTCAAATGCGCCTCGCGCAACGTGATGAACAGAACCGACCCCATGATCACCGCGCCCCCGGCGATCACCCAGGGGTCCGCCGGCTCGCCAAAGAACGCGGCGCCCACCGCAACCGACCAGACCAGTTGCAGGAACGTGACCGGCTGGGTGACCGTCACCGGGGCGGCGGCGAAGGCCAGCGTCATGGTGTAATGCCCGGCGGTGGCAAAACAGGCCACGCCGAAAAGCACCGCCAGATCCGCCAACGACGGCGTGACCCAGACCGCAAACGCAAAGGGCGCCAGCCCAATGGTCACGGTGATCGACAGCCAGGCCACGATCGCCGCCGCCGATATCTCGCCCGACAGGATCTTGGCCGCGAGGTAAGAGCCCGAAAACAGCAGCGCCGTGCCCATCATCGCAAGATGCCCCGGGTCCAGCTCTCGAAAGCCCGGCCGCAGGATCATCATCGCGCCGATCAGCGCCAGGACCACCGCCGCGATCCGCCGCAGGGCCAGACGCTCGCCAAGAAAAACCACCGCGAGGATGGTCACATAGACCGGCGTGAGGTAATTCATCGCCGTCACCTCGGCCAGCGGGATGCGTGTCATGGCAAAGAACCACAGGATCACGCCCACCGAATGCACCGCTCCGCGCAGGCCCACGATCAGCCCCAGCCGCGCGGTCACCCGCGTCTCGCGCAGGCTGCGCCACATCGGGATCAGAAAGACCAGCCCCATCACATAGCGCAAAAAGGCCGATTCCGCCGCCGGCACCCGCCCGCCCAGGGTTTTCACCAAGGCCGTAACGGCGACAAAGCACAGCCCCGTCGCAACCATCCAGAAAATGCCTGCCAGGGGCCGGTTCGCGCTTGCGTTCATGGCACCTTAGGTATCCGATCCGCCGGCGGTGGCAAGCGTGATATCAGCCGGCCACCAGCGACCAGGCGATGGTCCACATCACCAGCCCCACCAGCACGTCCAGCACCCGCCACGCCACCGGCCGGGCAAAGACCGGGGCCAGCGCCCGCGCGCCGTATCCCAGCGCGAAGAAAAAGGCGAAGGATGCGGCCATCGCCCCCAGCGCAAAGCTCAGCCTGTCGTCGTATTGCGCCGCGACCGCGCCCAGCAGCACCACGGTGTCCAGATAGACATGCGGGTTGAGCCAGGTCAGCGCAAGGCAGGTCAGCAGCGCCGGCCACAGCCCGCCCGCCTGCCCGCCCGCGTCCAGCGCCTGCCCGCCGCGCCACGCGGCCCAAAGCGCGCGGGCGCCATAGACAAAGAGGAACCCCGCCCCGAACACCCGCATCCAGAATTCCAGACCGGGAAACGCGGCCGCCAGCGCCCCAAAGCCAGCAACCCCGGCGGCAATCAGCACCGCGTCCGACAGCGCGCAGGTCAGACAGACCGCGAACACATGCGCCCGCCGCAGCCCCTGCCGCAGCACAAAGGCGTTCTGCGCCCCGATCGCCAGGATCAGAGAAAACCCCAGCGCGAATCCCGCCATCGCCGCTTGCATGCCCGCCTCCTTGCCGCGGCCTGCCTACCGCCAGGCGCCCGCGCTCACAACCGCAAAGCGCCGCGTGGCAGGTTGGCTCACCCCTTGGGGATCAGGCAAAGATCGCCTGCATCTGCTCGGCATAAAACCGGCGCGAGATCGTTGCCCGGTTCCCCGCAACGCCGCGATAGGCGGATTTGCCGCTCTGCAGCGGCAGCCCGGCCCAGATCAGCGCAAGGCTGTCCATGAAGCGCGCCAGGCTCATCTGCCCTGCAAGGAACTTCTCGTAGCCCGCGTCGCGCAGCAGCATCCGGGCCAGATGATCCTGCACCGCGGGCTGGAAAGGATGGCCATGCGCAAGCCCGGCGCGGCGCACCAGGAACGTCAGCGTCGAAGGGATGAACTGATACCGCCCGATGGCGTGATGCTGACCGGGGGTGGCGCGGATCCAGCGCTTGATCTGGCCGATGGTCAGCTCGGTCGGCCGTGCGGGCGGCTTGCGTCGGGCCGACATGTGCACCGCATCGTATTGCAGCCGCCCCGCCTCGGCAAAGCCGATCAGATCCAAAAGCTGGTCGGTCGGCCGGTCGCGCCGGTTCCGCCGCCAGGCGGACAGCGGCAAGGCCCGCGCGCCCGGGCGCGAGCGTTCGAACGGATCGTCGAAGACCCAGTCACCGCCGCCGAAACTGCGGAACCTTTGCCGGTCGGCCAGCGAATGACGGGCGTCGAACGCCCGCGCCGGTTCTGCCAATCCGGCCAGCATCAGGCCCAGAAACACCCGCCGCCGAATATCCATTCCCCCGAACTCCAATATACAAACACTGAAAAATCCGTCGAAGAGCCTAACACGAAACGATGCGGATTTCAGCACCGGCCCGCAAAAAGGCCACCGCATCCGCAGCACCGCTCTGGTTCCATCCTCTGAACAATCGCTTGGCGCGCGGGGCCGGGTGCGCCGCCGTAGGGTGTGCGGTTCCGCGCCGCAGGCGCGGGTTCGCGCACCGCCTCCTCCAAAACGAAAACACGCCCCCGGTCGGGGGCGTGCCGGATATTGCCAGGAAGAGCTGCGCGGCCCGGGGCCTCAGAGCTGCGCCATGACCTCGTCGGAGGCTTCGAAATTCGTCGTCACGCGCTGCACGTCGTCGTCGTCCTCCAGCGCCTCGACCAGCCGCATGAGCGACTGCATCTGCTCGAGATCGAGCTCGGTCGTGTTGCCCGGCTTCCAGACCAGACGCGTCGCCTCGCTTTCGCCCAGCGCCGCCTCCAGCGCGGTGGCGACCTCGTTCAGATCGGTGTCCTGGCACCAGATGTAATGGCCGTCCTCGCCGCTTTCGACATCCTCGGCGCCGGCCTCGATGGCGGCCATCATCACCGTATCGGCGTCGCCCGCATCGGCCGGATAAACCACCTCGCCCTTGCGTTCGAACATGAAGGCCACCGATCCGGTCTCGCCCAGATTGCCGCCGTTCTTGGAAAAGGTCGAGCGCACGTTCGACGCGGTGCGGTTGCGGTTGTCGGTCATCGCCTCGACGATCACCGCCACGCCGTTGGGGCCGTACCCCTCATAGCGGATCTCTTCGTAATTGTCGCCCTCACCGCCCATCGCCTTCTTGATGGCGCGCTCGATATTGTCCTTGGGCATCGACTGGCCCTTGGCCTCTTTCACCGCCAACCGCAGGCGCGGGTTCTTTTCGGGGTCGGGATCGCCCATCTTGGCGGCGACCGTGATCTCTTTCGACAGCTTTGAGAACAGCTTGGCGCGCACGGCGTCCTGACGGCCCTTGCGGTGCTGGATGTTTGCCCATTTGGAATGGCCGGCCATGTGACGTGCCTCTCGACTTGCAAAGGTTGGAAACTCGTCGCGCTCTATAGGCCATCGCGGCGACCGAGGGCAAGCCTGCCTTGGCGCTGGACCGCCGCGTCGGGCGTGCTAGGCTGATCCGAACAAGCGAAGGGAGGTTACATATGAACATCATCTGGCTGGGGCACGGATCCTTCCGGATCGAGATCGGCGATCAGATCCTGCTGGTCGACCCGTGGCTGAACGGCAATCCGGTGCTGCCCGAAGACCAGCACGACGCCGCGATCGAGGGGGCGACGCAGATGCTGATCACCCATGGCCATTTCGACCACACCGCCGATGCGGTCGCGATCAGCCAAAAGACCGGCGCGCCGGTCTCGGGCATGTACGAACTGGCCAACTGGCTGACGGCCCAGGGCGCGGTCGAGGGCGCTGGCTTCAACAAGGGCGGCACGGTCACCTTCGGCGATGTCAGCGTCACCATGGTGCCCGCCTCGCATTCCTCGTCGATGATGGTGGACGACAAGCCGATGTACGTGGGCTGCGAATCCGGTTTCGTGATCAAGGGCGAGGGCCGCACGATCTATCTGTCCGGCGACACCGCGATCATGGCCGACATGGACTGGATCGGGGCCTATTTCAAACCCGACATCGGCATCCTGTCGGCGGGCGGGCATTTCACCATGGACATGGCGCAGGCCGCCTGGGCGGCCAAGCGGTATTTCGACTTCAAGACCGTGATCCCCTGCCATTACCGCACCTTCCCCCTGCTCGAGCAGGATGCCACAGCGCTGGCCGCCGGCCTGCCCGGGGTCGACGTGATCGAACCGCAGGTGATGCAGCCGATCGCGCTCTGAGCCTTTGCGGGCGCGACCGCGCCGTCACGGCATCAGGATCTGCGCCCGCTCGAACCGCGCGGTCTGGACCTCCAGATCGTCGTAGGTGATCTCGATGGTCACGCTCTGCACCGACCCGGCGGGCTGGGCCACATAGGGCAGCCCGTCCTCGGTCTTGATTGCGTTCGGCGCGTTGGTGCCCTCATAGCAGGGCGGCAGCGGCCAGTCCTGAAGGGGGCCGTCGTTCACGCCCCAGCGCAGCCGCAACAGCCCGCAGCGCCAGGACAGCAGGTGCGAAAAGTACACCAGGTCCTGCCCGTTGAAATCGCGCACCGCGACCCAGTTGCTCTGCGTCATGGTCAGGATCGGCTTGATCTCGACGGCGGTGGTGAACTGGCCGGTGGGCACTTGCGGTTCGGCCACCAGGGCCGGCGCCGTCTGGGGCACCGCGACCGACGCGGTGCTCGTGGCGCCACCGCCGCCGCCCTGAATGGCGATCGTGAGAATCAGCAACAGAATATCCAGCATTTCAAATCCTTTCGCTCCACGCCCCGCCGTCCCGCTTTGCGACCGGCCCGAGGCCGTCTATACTGCCCCCAAAGAGGCCGAGCAGACAGGACGCCCCAAGTATGGCACGAAAGAAAGCGGCGCCCAAAGCCGTCAATCTCCTGATCGTGGCCCAGGCCGGCCGCCTGCAATACGAGGCGCTGCTTTTTGCCGCGTCGCTGGCGCACACGACGCCGCCGGGGCGCTTTCGGCTCTATGTGGCCGAACCGCAGCCCGGGCCGCTCTGGCCGAACGATCCACGCATCAACGACCCCGCCGTGCGCGAGCATTTGCAGGCCCTGGGCGCCACAATCGTGCCCTTCACATCGCACCACTTCGGCCATGCCTATGCCTACGGCAACAAGATCGAGGCGTTAAGCGCCCTGCCCAAGGGCAAGCCGTTCCTCTTTTTCGACACCGACACGCTGGTGCTGGACGATCTGCATCAGGTGCCCATCGACTACGCCCGCCCCAGCGCGTCCCTGCGCCGCGAAGGCACCTGGCCGGTGATCGAGCTTTACGGCCCCGGCTACACCCGGACCTGGAAAGCGCTATACGACCGCTTCGGGCTGGATTTCGAAAGCTCGCTCGACCTCACCCAGCCCGACGAATACTGGCGGCGCTATCTCTATTTCAACGCAGGCTTTTTCTATTACTCCTGCCCGCACAAATTCGGGCAGCGGTTCCTGGACTACGCCCTGTCGATCCGCGACGATCCGGTGCCCGAACTGGTCTGCCAGAGCCTCGATCCCTGGCTCGACCAGATCGCGCTGCCGCTGGTGATCCACTCCTTCGGCGGCGGGCGCGACGCTCTCGAGCCCGGCTGGCTCGACGGGGGCACCACCTGCCATTACCGCCTGCTGCCGCTGCTTTATGCGCGCGAGGACGACCGCGTGGTCGAGGTGCTGGAAGAGGTGAGCGCGCCCAACCGGATCAAGAAACTGCTCAAGCAATACGACCCGTTCAAGCGCATGATCTACCAGAATCGCGGCCACAAGGTGCGCGCCATGTTCGACCGCGACGACCTGCCGCCGCGTGAACAGAACCTGCGCAACCAGCTCAAGCGCGAAGGCTTCTGGATGCGCTGAGCGCGTCGCCACCGGCAACCATTCGCTTCGGATTTCGCCGCTCTTGCGGTATGCTGGCCGCGCATTGCCGGGGCGCGACCATGCCGGACACCACGACCCTTCTGATCGGCACCACCAAGGGGCTCTTCCTGCTGACGCAGGAGGGCGGCGGCTGGCGGCAAAGCGGGCCGCATTGCGATCTCTGGCCGATCAATCACGCCACCGGCGACCCCGAAACCGGGCGCATCTGGGCCGCGGGCGGCAGCGACTGGCACGGAGCCGGGATTTGGCGGTCGGACGGAACGGACTGGACGCTGGCCAAGCTAACACAGGGACAAGCGGATGCCTGGATTCTGGCAGAGCCCGAGGTCGCTGCGCAACTCGGGATGAAACCTCCGCCACCAGCGCCGATGGGCGACCGTTTCTCGGCGCTCTAGTCGGTCTGCCATGCGCATGGGCGGCTTTACGCCGGGGCGAAACCGGCCACTCTGCTGGTCAGCGACGACGGCGGCGAAACCTGGCAGGTGCTGGAGGGGCTGACCGACCACCCTTCAGCCAAGGACTGGAACCCGGGTGCTGCAGGCCTGACCCTGCACACCATCGTTCCCTGCCCTGACGATCCACAAAAGCTCTGGGTCGGCATTTCCGCCGCCGGGGTCTTTGCGACCGAGGACGGCGGCGCAAGCTGGCAGCGGCGCAACCGGCTTTCCAACGCCGGGGCCTGCGCCGACCACCCCCACCCCGCCGCGCCGCGCGATGGCGAGACCGGCCATTGCGTGCACAACATGGTCCGCGCGGCGGGCGAGGCCGATCTGCTTTATCAGCAGAACCACCACGGCGTCTGGCGTTCGGCCGATGGCGGGCGCAGCTGGGACGACATCACGCCGGGCCTGCCCTCGACCTTCGGCTTTCCGATGGCCGTGCATCCGGGCAAGCCCCAGACGATCTGGACCCTGCCGCTGAACGGCGATTCCGCCGGGCGCTATCCGCCCGGGGCCGCCGCGGCGGTCTGGCGGTCGCGCGACGGCGGCGCGACATGGTAGGCCACGCGGAATGGCCTGCCGCAGGAAAACTGCTTTTTCACCGTGTTGCGTCAGGCCATGTGCGTCGACGAAAACGCCGCGCTTTATTTCGGTACCAATTCCGGGTCGGTCTTCGCCAGCGACGACGAGGGCGACAACTGGCACGAGATCGCGCGCCACCTTCCAACGGTGCTGTGCGTGGAAACGCTGACGCGCCCGGCCTAGCGGTTGCGGTAATCGCCCGGCAACGCCAGACTGCGGCTTTGCCAGCGACGCAACAAAATCCGGCGCGACATCGGGCACACCGTCCCGCCCGCACGCACGCGCAGCAAACGGTCGTCGGTTCGGATCGGCCAGAGCCTGTGGCCCAGATCGACCACCACAAGCCGTTCCAACATATCCTTCCCCGGCACCTGCGTCACGCTGACGACGGGCACCTTACGATAGGTGATGCCGACGGTCAGACCATGGCAGACGAGCGCGACACCCACAAAAAGCAGCACAACGGCGAGGATTTCCGCCGCCTGTTACAAGCGTTTCAGAAAGATTGCCCAGATCTGATCCGGCAAAGAGGCCTTGGCGTGAAACCTCACACCCGACGACTATGGCAAATTTCTGGAACCCCCGCGCCATTCGACGGCGCGGGGGTCAGTGCCTGTCAGGACGTTTTCGTCAGCAACGTGTAGGACGAGATGATCTCGCCCGATACCTGCGCGCGGGCGACGCGGCCGGCATCGGTGCGCAGACCGCGCGCGCCGACGGATTTGCGGATCAGCCGGCCCAATTGCTGGTTCAGCGGCTTCTGCGCCCGCGCTGCGGCCTTGCCCTCGCCGCCGATGGCGATGTGATAGAGCCCCATGAAGGTGTCGTCCTTGGCGGCCTCTTTCATCACGGTCACGACGAAATGCTCGTCGAACTTGCCCTTCCCGTCGAGTTCCTGCGCCAGGTTGACCACATGGTCGATCACCGCGCGCTTGGCGCGGATGCGTTCGGCCAGCGGATCGTCCTCGGGCGCGCTGTCCAGCAGGTGGTTTTCCAGCACCTTCTGCAGGTAATGGCCCAGCTCCATGCCCTGGTCCTTCGCCTCTTGCGAGAAGCGCGCGCGCACCTCGGGTTCCAGGCTGAAGGCAACGTTCGTGGCCTTGGCCAGCCGAACGGCGCGTTTGGATTTGGTCTTGCCCGCGTCGGTGTCCGGGGCGGCGGTCTTGGGGTCGGTGGTGGCCATGCTCATGGTCCTTTCTGCCTCAACATACTTTACGATTATGCTGAGGCGCCGCGTCCGTCAACATACTTTACAAGTATGCTGCGCCCAGTGTGGCCCGGACGCCATTCAGCCGTGCCGGGATGAAACGGCTTGCACGCAGATGATCCGTTGTGAGCCGGCCAGCTTTCGCCTACGACTCTGGCCAAACACCCCATCAGGAGGACAAACCCCATGACCGACGGCCCCACCTACGGCTTCGACACGCTGCAAATCCACGCCGGCGCGCGCCCCGATCCGGCGACCGGCGCGCGGCAAGTGCCGATCTACCAGACCACGGCCTATGTGTTCCGCGACGCCGAGCACGCCGCGGCGCTCTTCAATCTGCAAGAGGTGGGCTATATCTATTCGCGCCTGACCAACCCCACGGTGGCCGCGCTGCAGGAACGCGTCGCCACGCTCGAGGGCGGTGTCGGCGCGGTGTGCTGTTCGTCGGGCCACGCGGCGCAGATCATGGCGCTTTTCCCGCTGATGTCGCCGGGCAAGAACGTGGTGGTCTCGACCCGGCTTTACGGCGGGTCGGTCACCCAGTTCAGCCAGACCATCAAGCGCTTCGGCTGGTCGGCGACCTTTGTCGATTTCGATGATCTCGACGCCATCGCCGCGGCCATCGACGACGACACCCGCGCGGTGTTCTGCGAATCCATCGCCAACCCGGGCGGCTATATCACCGATCTCGACGCGATGGCGGCGGTGGCGGACAAGGCGGGCCTGCCGCTGATCGTCGATAACACCAGCGCCACGCCCTACCTCTGCCGCCCGATCGAGCATGGCGCCACTCTGGTGGTGCATTCGATGACCAAGTACCTGACCGGCAACGGCACGGTCACCGGCGGCGTCGTCGTCGACTCGGGCAAGTTCGACTGGTCCGCGTCCGACAAGTTCCCGTCGCTGTCGGAACCCGAACCGGCCTATCACGGCCTGAAATTCCACGAGACCTTCGGCCCGCTGGCCTTCACCTTCCACGGTATCGCCGTCGGCCTTCGCGATCTGGGCATGACGCTGAACCCGCAGGCGGCGCATTACACCCTGATGGGGATCGAGACGCTATCGCTGCGCATGCAGCGCCATGTCGAGAACGCCATGCGCGTCGCCAGCTGGCTGGAAAACCACCCGGCGGTCGAGCAGGTGACCTATGCCGGGCTGCCGTCCTCGCCCTATAACGACCGGGTGGCGCGGATCTGCCCCAACGGCGCGGGCGGGCTTTTCACCGTAGCGCTGAAGGGCGGCTATGAGGCCTGCGTCAAATTCGTCGATACGCTCGAGATCTTCAGCCACGTGGCCAACCTCGGCGACACCCGCAGCCTCGTGATCCATTCGGCCTCGACCACCCACCGGCAGCTGACGCAGGAACAGCAGGTCGCCGCCGGGGCCGCGCCGAACGTGGTGCGGATTTCCATCGGGATCGAGGATGCGGACGATCTGATCGCCGATCTCGATCAGGCGCTGAACGCCGCCGGCTGACCCGCCGGACCACGCTTTGGGCGGCCGCCGGGCATATCACCCTGCGGCCGCTTTTTCTTTAACGCGCGCCTATTGCTCCAGTGCAAAGACCATGGTGACCCGCGCGGTCAGCGATGTCTCGCCCGTCGCTATGGGCACGTCCGCGGCGCGGGCCATCTCCATCATCGGCGCCTCGACCGGGAAAAACTCGCCGCCTTCGTGGATCCGCAGCACCGGGCCCAGTGTCACCCCTGCGGCCTGCGCATAGACACGCGCACGACGCTGCGCATCGGCGACGGCAGCCGCGCGCGCCTCGTCCATCACGGGGTCTGGATCGCGCAGACCGAAGCTGAGCCCGCCCAGACGGTTCGCGCCATCTTCCAGCGCGGCCTCTAATATCACCCCAAGCTTTTCCAGATCGCGCACGCGCAGCCTCAGGCGGTTCGACGCCTCGAACCCCTCGATCCGGGGCGGGGTGTCGTTGTTCATGCGCCGCGACCAGATCGGGTTCAGCGACACGTCCGAGGTCTGGATGTCGCGCGGCTGCAGGCCAAGCCCGTCCAGACGCTCGAGGATCGCCGCCACCGCCTCCGAGGTCTGGTCCATCGCCTCGGCGGCATTTTCGCTCTGCGCCGTCACCCCCAGGGTGATGGTCGCCATATCGGGCACCGCCGCTGCCTGCCCTTCGCCGGTGACGGTCAGGGTGGGCTGCGCGGGTTCCTGCGCGTAAAGCGCCCCGGCGGACAGAATCCAAACGAGCAATAGAACGATACGCGGCATGGGTTTCTCCTTTCGCGACGGCTTGGCCCAGTGTCGCCTGCGGCGGGCGGCCAGACAACCTGTCTTTTCTTTGCCTTGGCAAAGACCTGCCTTAGAATGGTGCGAATGGGGTTACGACTCCCATCCCCCAAGGATGAATGCTAAAGACCGCCGCATGACACCAACGCACGCACTTTCCCTGTCTTTCGAAGGCATTGGCCTGTTGGAACGTCGTGCGCGGGGCTGGGTTCGTCTGGCCGACGTGGCGCTGGATGCGCCCGACCTCGACGGCGCGCTGGACGCGATGCGCGCACAGGTCGCAGGCGACGGCGCGGTGCGCCTCGTCATCCCGAACGAACAGATCCGCTATCTCGATCTGGCCGATCCCGGCGGCGACGACGCCGCGCGCGCCGACGCGGCCCGCACCGCGCTCGATGGGGCCACGCCCTATGCGGTGGACGATCTGGCGATCGACTGGACCGTGGCGGGCGGCAGGCTTTTCGTGGCGGCGGTGGCGCGCGAAACGCTGGACGAGGCCGAGGAATTCGCCAAGGGCCACGGCTTTGTGCCCGCCGCGCATGTCGCCCGCCCGGTCGAAGGGAACTTCCCGACAGAGGTGATTTTCGGCGCAGCGGCGGATTGGACCGGGGCCGAGCCCGAGCGCGATCCTCTGGGAATGGTGATCGTGGACGAACCCGCCGACGAGGCCGAACCGGTGGTGGAGGATGCCGCGGACACGCATGAGACCGTCGAAGCCGCTGAAGAGCCGGTCGAGGATAAGGCAACCCGGGCGGAGCCCGACGCCGCGGTCGAGAAAGACGCCCCCGGCGCTGCCGAGGAGCCGGCGCCAGAGGCCAGTGCCGAACCGGAACCGGCCCCGGAGGAACCCGCGGAGACGGGCGCAGTTGAGGAACCCTCCGAACCGCCGGAACCCGAACCCGCGCCTGAACCGCAGAGGGTCGAGGAGTCGGCGAAAACCGAAGCCGCGGACGCCAAGCCCAAGGGCAAGGACGCGCCAGAGCCAAATACCGCACCGGAACCGGCGGCCGAAGCTGAAGTTCTGCGCGTCCCGCCCTCGCATGAGGCCGCACCGGCCACGGCCTTTGCCAGCGTCCGCGCGTCGCGCGACGAACCGGCGCCCCCCACGGCGGAGACCCCGAAACTGGGCGGCGCGACCGCAGCCCCGCCGCGCGACACCGGCGCACGGATCACGCCCTTGGCGCAGAGCCCTGAAAAGGCCGCGGCCGGGGTCGGCGTGACCGCCCCCGCGGTGCAGGCCCCCGAGACCGAAGGCAAGGGCGGGTTCTTCAGCCGCCGGCGCGCGGACAAGGCCGACAAAGCCGACAAGGCAGGGACTGAACCGAAGCCCGCCAAAGCGCCACCGCCGGTCGCCAAAAAGACCGCCCGCCCCAAAGCCGCCGAACCGGCACCGGGCCCTGCCCCGATTAAGCCAAAGCCTGCAACGCCCGACGCCGCGGCGCAGGACGAACGCCGCCGCATGACCGTCTTCGGCGCGCGCGACGCCACGCAGGTCGGCGGCAAGCCGCGCTATCTGGGGCTGATCCTGACGGCCGTGCTATTGCTGGTGCTGGCAGGGGTGGCGGCCTGGGCTTCGGTCTTTCTCGACAATGGGCTTGCGCGGTTCTTCAAATCCGACCGACCCGTTGCGGTTGCCGAACTGCCAACCGTCGAAGAGGTGCCGGTCGTCGACGAGGCCGCCGCCGATGTCGAGCTTGCCGCGCTCGACGCCGACACCGACATGGCCGCTGACACCGATACCGTCGCCACCGCGCCCGAGGCGCTGTCGCAGGTGGAACGCCCCCGCGCCCTGACCGCGGAAGAGGCCGAAACCACCTATGCGGCGACCGGCATCTGGCAGCGCGCGCCAACCGCCCCGCTCGAGCCCCTTCAGACCGAGGTCGACGACCTCTACGTGGCCTCGATCGACCGCCGGGTCGAGCAGTTCGACGCGGTCGCCCTGCCCGCGCCGCAACTGCAGCGCAACGATACCCCGATCGAGGCCCCGCGCCCGCCGCTGGGGCCCGGCGTGACCTTCGATCTGGACGAGCGCGGGCTGGTGCGGGCCACGCCCGAAGGCGCGCTCAACCCCGACGGGGTGCGGATCTTCTCGGGCCGCCCGCCCGCCGTGCCGCCGGCGCGCCCCGATGACGCGCGCCTGCCGGAGGACGCCGGAGCGGTCGATACGCCCGACCTGGTGCAGACAGCGCTGAGCCTCGTGCGTCCGAACCTGCGCCCCGAAAACCTGATCGAACAGAACGAACGCGCGACGCTTGGTGGCATCTCGCGGTCCGAGCTTTCTGCCATGCGTCCGCGCCTGCGGCCCGAGACGGTCAAACAGGCCGCCGAAGAAGACACCACGGCCACCGAACGCGCCGTCGACCGGTCACGCACGCCGATCTCGCGTCCGCGCAACTTTGCCGCCATCGTGCAAGAGGCCGAGACCAGCCCGCCCGAGCCCACGCAGGTCGCAGCGGTGGCCCCGCGCACGGTCGCCCCCAGCATCCCCTCGTCGGCCAGCGTCACGCGCGAGGCCACGGTGCGCAACGCGATCAACCTGCGCCGCCTGAACCTGATCGGGGTCTATGGCACGGCCTCGAGCCGCCGCGCCCTGGTGCGGCTGGCCAACGGTCGCTACCAGAAGGTCGAGGTGGGCGACCGGATCGACGGCGGCCGCGTGACCGCCATCGGCGAGGCCGAGCTGCGCTATTCCAAGGGCGGGCGCAACGTCGTGCTCAAGATGCCCAAGGGCTGACGCCCCCGGGGCCCTATGGCCGCTGTCAGCCTCGGCCGCCCTTTCTGCATTCGCGGATCAGCATCCCCTCAAGCGTACCGACAAAGGCGATCCCCAGCGCGCTGGGGGTCAGGTTGTAGTCCACATCGAAGGCCAGCATTCCCACGAGCAGGGCGCGCTCTTCCTCCGGCAGGTGGACATCGGCATGGATGCGGCCGTACCAGCGGCCCACGTGATGGCATTCCTCGGCGGGCTCGCGCAGAGGCTCGCGCACGATCCCGACGTTGACCATCCCGTCGATCACACCGTCGGCGATCTTGTTGCCCCGGTCATCCTCGATATCGAAATTGCCGAAGAAAAAGCCCCGGTCCTCGATGAACTTGCCGTCCTTCTGCGCGAAGGGCGCGTCGTCCACCTGGCCGAACGTGGCCTCAAAACCCGCCTTCAGCGCGCCGCTCAGATGCTTGCGGCTGAATTCGCTGTCGCAGCGGTGCAGCTCGAGGCTCTTGCAGTCGAACGAACCGGGGAAATGGACATGGGCGCATTTTTCGGGCGACTCGCAAACGGTCCGGATCAGATCGTTGCGTTTTTCGCCCTTGAAGGATTTCGACACCGCATGGGTGACCAGCGGCGCGCCGCTGAAGCGGTTCTTGGTCCAGACATCCTGCTGATGATGAACGTTCTTGATCCAGTCCACGAGGGGCATGGCAAATCTCCTTGTTTGAAAAGGCGGTCTTGAAAACGCGCCCATTCAACCAGAAGAAGATCGCGCCGCCAATGGTGGTTTTCCCCACCGGCGGCGCAGAGGATCATTCGGCGGCGGTCAGCTCGCCGTTGTCGATCTGCTCCTGTTCGATGGATTCGAAGAGCGCCTTGAAGTTGCCCTCGCCGAAACCGTCATCCCCCTTGCGCTGGATGAATTCGAAAAAGATCGGCCCGATCACGGTCTTCGAGAAGATCTGCAAGAGGATCCGCGTCTCGCCCCCGTCCACGACGCCTTCGCCGTCGATCAGGATGCCGTGCTTCTTCATCCGGTCGATGGGTTCTTCGTGGTCCTGCACGCGGGTCTTGGACAGGTCGTAATAGGCGTCCGGCGGGCCCGGCATGAATTTCAGACCGTTGTCCGCGATGGCATCGGTGGCATCGTAGATGTCGCGCGCGCCCACGGCGATGTGCTGGATGCCCTCGCCCTTGTACTTCTTGAGGTAGGCCACGATCTGGCCCGTCTCGCCACGGTCCTCGTTGATCGGGATGCGGATGCGGCCGCAGGGCGAGGTCAGCGCGCGGCTGAACAGTCCGGTGAACTTGCCCTCGATGTCGAAGAACCGGATTTCACGGAAATTGAAGAGCTTGCCGTAGAAATTGAACCAGGTGTCCATGTTGCCCTTGAACACGTTGTGGGTCAGGTGGTCGAGGTAATAGAAGCCCACGCCGCGCGGCTTGGACTGGGCGATCCACTGAAATTCGGTGTTGTAGGGCGAGGTGTCGTAATACTGGTCGGTGAAGTAGATCAGGCTGCCGCCGATCCCCTTGATCGCGGGCCAGTCGACGGTCTTGTCCGCGCCCTCATAGGGTTCGGCGCCATTCTTGACCGCGTGCTCGAAAGCATGCTGCGCATCGGCCACGCGCCAGGCCATGGACGGCGCGCAGGGGCCGTGCTCTTCGACAAAGCGCGCGGCAAAGCTGCCGGGCTCGGCGTTCAGCACATAGGTGATGTCACCCTGCTGCCAAAGCTCGATGGCCTTGGTTTTGTGGTTGGCAACATGCTCGTACCCCATACGGGTAAAGAGATCGCGCAGTTCCTGCGGGTCTGGATGGGCGAATTCCACGAACTCGAAGCCGTCGGTGCCGGCGGGGTTTTCGGCGGTGATGGTGGATTGCGGCGCGTCGTGCGGAAACGGACCCATGTCGGACCTCCTAAGATTGACTGATTCACTCGTTTCGGAAAATGTATCCGGTCACCGATGCGGAATGGGCGCGAATTTTTGACAATTCACCTTAGATATGCGCATTTTGCTCGCTATATTGCATTAAAACGCGGAGATTGCGCATGACCCTGGATGAAACCGATCTCGCCCTGCTGCGCGCCGTGCAACGCGACGGGCAGGCCACCGCGCAGGAACTGGGGGCCGAGTTGAACCTTTCGGCCAGTCAGGCCGGGCGGCGGCGGCAGCGGCTGGAAGAGGCGGGGCTGATCCTGGGCTATTCCGCCCGGCTGGACCCTTCGGCGCTTGGTCTCAAGGTGCAGGCCTTCATCCAGGTGCAACTGGCCCGCCACGGCGCGGACGAAGGCCGCGCCTTTGCCCGGCTGCTGCGCACCCGTCCCGAGGTCACCAGCGCCTGGACCATGACCGGCGAGGCCGATTACCTGCTGCGCGTCTATTGCGCCGATCTGCCCGAGCTTAACCTGCTGATCCACGAGGTTCTGCTGGCCCATCCCACCGTGGCCCGGGTGCAAAGCCAGATCGTCATGGACCAGACCAAGCCTGACGCGCCCTACCCGCTCTGATCGGACTGCAGCGATTTCAGCGTGGCAAAGCCGAACCCCGCGTCCATCTCTTGCATCGTCGCGATCACCCTGTCGATCAGCGCCGCGTCCAGGGTTTCGGCGTAAAGCACCTCGCGCATCAGGTTTTCCGACTGCATCTGATTGCTCTTGTAATGGGCGTAGAACGCAAAAGAGAGCGCCGCCAGCGCCGTGATCGAAGTTTGCACGCTGGATGCCGCCACCGCGCGTTGCAGCAGCGTTTTGCGCGGTTTCGGTGTGGCGGGCTCTTCCCCCTTGTCCGCATCGGGCGGCGCGAAAAGCGCGACCAGCGAAGGCCAGATCAGCACCAGCACGGCCAGCACGATCGACAGCCAGAACGCCACCTTGTTGAGGATCGCGAAGGACCAGCTTTTTATATAGATGTCCTCGATCAGCGACACGCGCCTGAGATCCTCGGGGTCTTCCGAGGCGCCATAGGCGCAGCGCGCGGTGCTCTGCAGGTAATCGGCGCTGGTGCGCCAGCGCGACGGCTCGGCGCAGATGGCGAAACGGTCCGGCGCGCGGGCCATGGCCGCGACATCCGCGGTCGATTGTGCCTGCCCCGGCCCGCCCAGGCCGATCAGGACCAAGAGAAGAGCAGCGGCAAAACGGGTCATTTCAACCTCGGGGTCAAGAGAAGATTTGCCCGATCATACGCCTTTTGCGCGAAATTTCATCCGTATTCCCCGTTGCCTGTTGCCCTTTCCCCCCTCGCCGCCACATCATGGGGCAGGGCATGTCAAAAGCGCGGGCGATTTCATGGAAAGCTTTCTGTTTCAGGCGTCGATCTACCTGCTGGCTGCCGTGATCGCTGTGCCGATCGCGGCACGGCTGGGGCTGGGATCGGTGCTGGGCTACCTGCTGGCCGGGATCGTGATCGGCCCGATGCTGGGGCTCGTGGCCGCGACCGCAGATTTACAGCATTTCGCGGAATTCGGCGTGGTGATGATGCTCTTTCTCATCGGGCTCGAGCTGGAGCCCCGCGCGCTTTGGAACATGCGGCACCGGCTGATCGGGCTCGGAGGGCTGCAGATCAGCGTGACCATGCTGGCAGTAATGGGCGCGGGCATCGCGCTGGGGCTGCAATGGCAGCCCGCGCTGGCCGTGGGCATGATCTTTGCCCTGTCCTCGACCGCCATCGTGCTGCAAACGCTGAGCGAAAAGGGGCTGATGCAGACCGGCGGCGGGCGGTCGACCTTTTCGGTGCTGCTGACGCAGGACATCGCAGTGATCCCGATGCTGATCGTCCTGCCGCTGCTGGCCGTGGTTCCCACGGCCACGCTGGGCCCCGACGGGTCCATCAAACGCGCGACCGAAGCCCATGCCGACGCGGGTCACCACTCCATGTCGCTGGTCGAAGGCCTGCCCGGCTGGGGTGTGGCGCTGGTCACGCTGGGGGTGATCGCGCTGATCATCGTGGCCGGGGTCTATGGCGCGCGCCCGCTCTTCCGCTTCATCCACGCCGCCCGCCTGCGCGAGATGTATACCGCGCTGGCGCTGCTGATCGTGCTGGGCATCGCGTTTCTGATGATGCTGGTGGGGCTGTCGCCGGCGCTTGGCACCTTCCTTGCGGGGGTGGTGCTGGCCAACTCGGAATTCCGGCACGAGCTGGAATCCGACATCGAACCCTTCAAGGGCCTGCTCTTGGGGCTTTTCTTCATCACCGTGGGCGCGGGCATCGACTTTGCCGCCTTCTTCCGCGATCCGATCACGATCCTGGGGCTGGCGCTTGGGGTGATCGTGCTCAAGGGCACGATCCTCTACGCATTGGGATGGCTTTTCGGGCTGCGGCGGCGCAACCAGTGGCTCTTTACGCTCGGCCTCGCGCAGGCCGGGGAATTCGGCTTTGTGCTGATCTCGTTTTCGCTTCAGACCGGTGTGCTGACGTCGCGGCTGGGGCAGACGCTGCTGCTGGTCGTAGCGCTTTCGATGCTGATCACGCCGCTGCTCTTCATCCTCTACGACTGGATGTCGCGCCGGATGGAGGAAAGCGCCCACGACGCCCAGCCCGACGAGATCGACGAACAGGGCCAGATCATCATCGCCGGGATCGGGCGCTTCGGGCAGATCGTGAACCGGCTGGTGCAATCCACCGGCTTTCCCACCGTGGTGCTGGACCACGACATAAAGACGATCGAGCTTATGCGGCGCTTCGGGTTCAAGGGCTTCTTCGGCGATCCGACCCGCCCCGAACTGCTGCATGCCGCGGGGCTCGACACCGCCAAGGTGCTGGTGGTGGCGCTGGACGACCCCGAGGCCGCAGTGACGCTCACCACCTATGCCCGCCGTCTGCGCCCGGACATCCACATCGTCGCCCGGGCGCGCGACCGGACCCATGTCTACCGGCTTTACCAGGCCGGGGCGGACGACATCGTGCGCGAAACCTTCGACTCGTCGCTGCGCGCGGGGCGCTACGTGCTCGAAAACATCGGCCTGACCGAATTCGAGGCCGCCGAGGCCGAGACGACCTTCTTCCACCACGACCGCATGACGGTGCGCGAACTGGCCAAGCTCTGGGATCCCAACATCCCCGCCTCCGAGAACGCCGCCTATATCGCCCGCGCCCAGGAGCTCGAGAAAGAGCTGGAAACGGCGCTGCTGTCGGTGCTCGACAACAAGTCCGACGCAGCCTAAACCGCCTGCATGAGCCGTTTTCTGATCCTGCAGCTGCGCCCCGAAACCGCGGCCAGCGACAATGAATACACCGCCATCCTGGAAAAATCCGGGCTCGATGCCGCGCGCACCCACCGCATCCGTCTGGATTGCGAGGACCTGCCCGCGGGCCTCGACCCTGCCGACTACGCCGGCGTAATCGTCGGCGGCGGCCCGGGATGCGTCAGCGACCCGCCCGAGCAGAAATCGCCCTTGGAGGCCCGGATCGAGACCGCCTGCCTGTCGCTGATGCCCGCGATCACCGCGCAGGATCTGCCCTTTCTCGGCTGCTGCTACGGGATCGGCATTCTCGGCCATCACCTGGGCGCCACGGTCAGCAAGGCCGCCTATGGCGAACCCGTCGGCGCGGTGACCTGCGAGGTGACGCCCGAGGGGTCAAGCGACCCGCTGCTCGCCGGGCTGCCGCACAGTTTCGACGCCCTCGTCGGCCACAAGGAAGCGGTCCAGCATCTGCCCGAGGGAAGCGTCCACCTGCTGCAAAGCGCGCCCTGCCCCTACCAGATGATCCGCCACGGCAAGAACGTCTATGCCACGCAATTCCATCCCGAAGCGGATGCCGAGGTCTTCGCAACGCGGATCGAAATCTACAAGGACCGCGGCTATTTTCCGCCCGACGAGGCCGCGGCCCTCACCGAAAAGGTGCACGCCGCCGACATCCTCTGGCCCGAACGCATCCTGCGCAACTTCGTCGCCAGATACGGCTGAACCGCGCAGCGCCCATACGCGGCGCCCCGCCCCTCTTCATCTGGTCGAAAATATCCCGGGGGTGCGGGGGCTGGCCCCCGCTGCCGATCGGTTCACGCCGGGCCGGGCAATTGCTCAGAACGCCTCGGGCTTGGCCTCGCGCGCCATGTGATCCAGCACCGCGTTGACGAATTTCGGCTCTTTCCCGTCCGGGAAGAACGCCCGCGCGACATCGAGATATTCGCTGATCACCACGCGCGGCGGCGTGTCCTGCGTCAGCATCTCAGCCCCGGCCGCGCGGAAGAGCGCCCGCAGCGTCGGATCGATCCGCGTGATCGGCCATTTCGCCACCAGCGCCCGGTCGGTCATCTGGTCGATCTTGGCCTGCCAGTTCACCGCCTCGTCGAGCAGACGCGCGAAAAGCTCGATGTCGCCGTCGATCATCTCTTCGCCCTCGCCCACCTCCGCCCCGAAGCGGAAGTCGAGGAATTCGCGCCGCACCGCATCCGCGGCCTGGCCCGAATGCTCCATCTGGAAAAGCGCCTGCACGGCATAGAGCCGCGAGGCGGATTTCATCTTGCGTTTCTGATTGCCGGAGAGGGCGGTCATGCGGTGGTCGGGCCTTTTGTGTCGCCTGCGATCTGGTACTCGTCCCGGGCTGGCTTAAAGCCCACCCCCTTGGACTGGCCGCCCCACTTACGGCCGAGCGCGATCAGATGCAAGGCCGCCGCCGCCGCACCGCCGCCCTTGTTCTGGCCCTGGGGATCGGCGCGCACTTCGGCCTGGCCGCGGTTCTCGACCGTCAGGATCCCGTTGCCGATGCACAGCCCCTGCAGCCCCAGCAGCGTCAGCCCGCGCGAGCTGTCGTTGCACACGGTATCGTAATGCGTGGTCTCGCCCCGTATGATGCAGCCCAGCGCGACGTAGCCGTCGAAATTGCTCAGCCGTTCAGCGATGCCGATGGCGGTTGGAACCTCCAAAGCGCCGGGAACCTCTACCGTGTCATGCGTGCCTCCCGCCGCCTCGATCTCGGCCCGGGCTCCGGCCAGCAGGTCGTCGGCGATGTCACGATAATAGGGCGCCACCACGATCAAGAGCTTCACAGGTTTGTCGAACGCGGGACGCGGCAGGGTGTAGTGCTGTTCGTTGGCGGCCATTATCCAAGCTCCGAGATTTTGCGCGTGCCCACGATCTCGAGGCCATAGGCCTCTAGCCCCACGACCTTGGGCGTGGGCGAATTCGTCAGCAGCACCAGTTTCGACAGACCCAGCGACGACAGAATCTGCGCGCCAAGGCCATATTGGCGCAGCGTCTTGGGGCTGACATCGTCGTGGACATCCAGCTTCATCGAAGTGTCGCGCAGCAACACGACCACGCCGCGCCCTTCGCGCGCGACGGCCTCCATCGCGTTGTGGAACTCATGCGCCCGGCCTTGGGGGCCGGTGCCCACCACGTCCAGCATCGGGTCCATCGCATGCATCCGCACCAGCACCGGTTCGTCGCCTTCCAGATCGCCCTTGGTCAGCACGATATGCTCGTCGCCATGGGTCTCGTCGGTATAAATACGCATGTCCCACTCGCCGCCGAATTCGCTGACGATGGTCTCATGCTTGCGCACCCGCACCAGGTTATCGTTGCGCCGCCGGTAGGCGATCAGGTCGCTGATCGTGCCGATCTTGAGCCCATGGCGCTGTGCGAAGGCCACCAGCTCGGGCAGCCGCGACATGGTTCCGTCGTCGTTCATGATCTCGCAGATCACACCCGCGGGGTTGAGGCCGGCCAGCCGGCTGACATCCACCGCCGCCTCGGTATGGCCGGCGCGGACCAGAACGCCGCCGTCGCGCGCGCGCAGCGGAAAGACATGGCCAGGCGTGGCGATGTCCTGCGCGCCCTTTGAGGCGTCGATGGCCACCGCGACCGTGCGCGCACGATCCGCGGCGCTGATGCCGGTGGTGACACCTTCGCGCGCCTCGATCGACGTGGTAAAGGCGGTCTCGTGGCGCGAGGAATTGTTGGTCGACATCAGCGTCAGACCAAGCTGCGCGATCCGGTCCGACGTCATGGCCAGACAGATCAGACCGCGCCCGTACATCGCCATGAAATTGATCGCATCGGGCGTGGCCCATTGCGCGGGGATCACCAGATCGCCTTCGTTCTCGCGATCCTCGTGGTCGATCAGGATGAACATGCGCCCGTTGCGGGCGTCCTCGATGATCTCTTCCACCGACGAGATCGCATCGCGCCAATCGTCCTCCACAGGACCGGGGGTTTCGTAATCGACCATGGGGCCTCCGTCATCTCTTGGGCGCGGGATACAGAAAGGGGCGTGTCTTGGAAAGCGGAACCTTGGGTCGTTCCAATCGAGGACGCCCGCAAGGGCGGAGGAGCGGCCCCTCGTCAAGCCCTTGCGGCCTTTCCTCGGGTCAGTCGCGGCTCAGTCGAAGATGTCCTCGATCGCGTCGAAGGCCTCTTCGAAGAACCGTTTCGCAAGGCTCTTGCGCTTTTTCTTCTTCACCTTCCGGGGATCCTTGCGGCGTTCCTTTTCCCAGGCCGGCAGCGGCGTTGCGTGGACCTCGCGCCGCGGTCGCGCGGGCCGGTGAATGGCCGCATCAGGATCGACCGCATCGGCGCGCAGCATCTTCATGTCGTGCAGCGGCGCGCCGCAGGAGGCGCAGGCCAGCTCGTGCCGCACTTGCCCCTTCAGCACCAGTGCCGCGCGCGCGCCGCAATAGCTGCAAGTGGCAATCTTCGTCGCATGGGGCATGGGGCCTCCTCTTTGGTCCGCTCTACCATATCGGGCGGCTGGCGGGCCGGGACAAGGGGCACGCGCCGACGCTGGCTCCGATCCGATTCACGTCAGGCACCGACCGCGATATGCGCCGCACTCAGCCCCGAGCCGCGTAAAGCGCCACCGCCGCCGCGTTCGACACGTTCAGCGACCCGAACCCGCCTGCGAAGTCGATCCGCACCAGCGCGTCGCAGGTCTCGCGCGTCTTTTGCCGCAGGCCCGGCCCTTCGGCCCCCAGCACCAGCGCCACGGCCCGGTCGCGCCTGCCCTCCAGCGCGGCCTCGATGGTCTGCTCGGCCTCGCCGTCCAGACCCAGCAGCAGATAGCCCATGGCGCGCAGCCGCTCCATCGCGTCAGCCAGATTGCGCTCGCGCAGGTAGGGCTGGCGCTCCAGCGCGCCGCTTGCGGTCTTGGCCAGCGCCCCGGTTTCGGGCGCGGAATGGTGCAGCGTGCCCACAACCGCCAGCGCGCCGAACACCTCGGCCGAGCGCAGGATCGCGCCAACGTTATGCGGATCGGTGACCCGGTCCAGCAGCACCACCCGCGGCGGGCGGGCGCCGTCGCCCAGCGCCACGTCCTCCAGCCGCCCCCAGTTCAGCGGCCGGACCTCGAGCGCCGCCCCCTGGTGCACCGATTGCGGATCGAGCGGCGCGCTGAACTTGCGCGGATCGACGATCTCGGGCTCCATCCCCGCCCCGGCCACCGCATCGGCCAGCTTGGCCGCCGCGTTGGGCGTCAGGATCAGACGGAGCTTGTCGCGGGCCGGATTCTGCAGCGCGTCGCGCACAGCATGTAGCCCGAAGAGCCACACCGTTTCGGCGGCAGAGGCCTTTTTCGCCTGCTCTTTCGCCACCACCCATTTCGGTTTTTTCACCATCGTCCGGCCCTTCTTTGTCAGGCTCCGATCCTTGGCACCGCGTCCCGCGGCCTGCAAGGGATTTTCCGGTTGACGCAACCCGGGGTCAGCGGTAATCACCCGCTCACGTCGGGTTTCGCGGCGTGAAAGTGGGCGACAGGCCGCAAGGTGTGGCAGGGGACTGTAACTCCCTCGCGGAGACGCACGCTAGGTTCGATTCCTAGGTCGCCCACCATTCTCACCTCAGAGAACAATCTGATATTTGCGCGCAAGATAATGTCTTGATATTTCAGCGCCCTGCAGGGAATTGAGGCTGTCGAGGGTGCCGGTATCGTCTCTCTATCCGGGCAATTCGCCGACAACCTGGTGAATGTCTCTGGGGGCGGATTCCGCGTGATATCTTGGCCCGGAAGGCGCTGCGTTTCAGACCCCAGGGAAGCCGAGAATCCGGCGTTGATCTTCCCAATCCAACGGGAGATGGGAGATTTCACGCAGGTGCCTGGCCGGGAGATCTGAGGGCTGGCGCCCTTCCAGGATTGCCTTAGCAATGTCTGGGGCAAGCCAGGCGAGCGGCAGGATGCGACTGACAGTACCGGGTCGTACTTTTTCGCGTTGGGTGATCTCGGCGACCGAGGAAGCCCGTCCTTCGAGGAGATCTGCCATCCAGCGTCGCGCATCTGCGACAAGCGCGATCAGGTCCGCATCGCGGCGCGGCGCGCCGGTCTCTGCATGGAGGACGATGCTCCGGTTGCGACCCTGCCGCCGGAGCGACATGGGAATGGTGACGGGGGGCGCCAGGATCGCCCGCTCGGGTTCATCTTCGAGCAGCGGCGCGAGGTCGAGCGTGATCTGCAGCTTTCCTTCGCTCACATCGATCCGCTGGGCGAAGGCTTCAATCGATGTTTCTCCGTCATCTCTGGCGCGTTTGCTGCCTTGCGCTGCGATAGACTGCGCTCGCGCGAGGGCCGGGCCGAGCACCTCGGAACCGACATTTGCAGCGGAGAGCGAGTTGGCAATCCAGGCCCGGTCGGACAGCTGATCAAGTATAGCATCGTGCACGATGGTTTCGAGTGGGGCAGCGGGAAGACGGTCCTTCGCTCGTTCGTCTGCGGCATCAGCCTTCGAAACGTAGTACCAGTAGCGCTTCGACTGGCGAACCGAGCCTGCGCGGACGGCGCGCGTGGCATAGGTCGTCCGCATCGGCCTGCCTTTCGGATCGAAGAGTCGCCCATCGAGCCACCGTGCCGCCGCTTTGCGTCGCCCCGAGATCGGGCCACCGCCATTGCGGTCGAGGAGGTCCTGCACCTGTTGCCAGGAAGCCCAGTCGACGATCGGCGAGTGCTGACCTTCGTGCAGCACATCCCCGTGTCTCACCTTGCCTGCATAGACCGGGTTCCGGAGCAGATGATAGAGGGCCCCCGTGGAGAAGGCGCAGCCGCCAGTCTCCCGGCCGTGCCGGTCCGTCCGGCACTTGCTGACGATGCCGAGTGTGGAAAGGCGCTTTCGCAGGGCGGGCACCGATCCGAGCGTCAGGTACTCCCGGAAGATCGTCCGGACCGCTTCGGCTTCCGTGTCTTTGATGACCAGCGCCTTGTCCTTTGCGTCGTAGCCCATGGGCACAGCCCCGCCCATCCACATGCCCTTCTTCTTCGGGGCCGCCACCTTGTCACGGATCCGCTCTGCCGTGACCTCCCGTTCGAACTGCGCGAAGGAAAGGAGCACGTTGAGCGTCAGCCGCCCCATCGACGTGGTGGTATTGAAGGCCTGGGTTACCGACACGAAGGAGACCCCTGCCCCGTCGAAGATCTCGACGAGCTTCGCGAAGTCTGCCAGCGCACGCGTCAGCCGATCGACCTTGTAGACCACGACCACGTCGATACGCCCGGCCCGGATGTCCGCAACCAGACGCTGGAGGCCCGGCCGCTCCATGGACCCGCCCGAAAAGCCACCGTCGTCGTAGGCATCGGAGAGCTCCAACCAGCCCTCGTGCCGCTGGCTCAGAATGTAGGCGGCACAGGCCTCGCGTTGGGCATCGAGCGTATTGAAGCTCTGGTCGAGCCCCTCCTCAGTCGACTTCCGGGTATAGATGGCGCAGCGCTGCCGGATCATAATGTGTCCTCGCGTAGCCCGAAGAACCTGGGGCCATTTCGGGGCGTCCCGGTCATCGCACGGGCCACAGCGGAGAGCGAAGTATAGGTATGGCCGTTCCAGACGACACCGTCTTCCCGAACGATCACCTCATGCGTTTCCCCGCCCCAGGTCTTCAGGAGCCGTGTGCCCACAGAGGTGGATGGCGCGGCCAGCCCGCTCACCGCCTCCTCCGCGCCTGCACCCTCTGCGCGTCGCTGCATCACAGCCTGCCACTGTCGCCGGACCGCGCTCACCTCACCGCCCTGCGACTCCGCCTGAACGTCCCAAGCAAGCGCCACGCGCAGCACCCGAGCCGTAAGTGTCGCCGGCGGCGGGCTGCCCCGCCGCGCTTCCCAAAGTTGCTTCAGATCGCGTGCGCTGAGCGCCACAAGCTCATTGAGATCGACGCCGGGACTCCGGCTCCCACTCTTCTTCACGCGCACCGGATCAGCCCTGGAGCCGGTAAGCCTTGCGCCCGCCCTCCTCGGTCAATTCGGCGCGGAAGCCCCTCTGGCGGAGCCGTGTAAGCGCAGACCGCGTGGTGTGGGGTTGCCAGCCCGTTGCCTCAGTGAGTTCGGCGAGGGTCGCGCCGCGCTTACGGCCGATTGCCTTCAGAACCGCGCCAAGCTTGCCGCTCGGTCGTTTGGGCTCGTCGGCCGATGGGATCTTTTTGCCGCAAGTCACGTCTCTGCCCTCGTTCGCGGCGACATTCCGCCCGATCTGGGTCAAGAAGAAAGCGGGCCCCTCTCTATCATCGGCGTCGGGCATCTCGATCCGCGTCGCAAATCCCTTTTGCACGAGGCCATCCATGGCGCGGGTCAGCGCCGCGTCCGTCACGCAGGCCATCTCCGACACAGGCAGCAGAGCACCATCCGCGCGCTTCGTCGCCTGTTCGATCAGGGCCGTCTGAAGTTTCGTGAGCTTTGTCATCTTCGGTCTCTCCATCCTCGGCGTCGCCCGATGCGTCGCCTGGCACTGACCGAAGGCCCGGGTGCTCCGGGCCGAGAATTGCCGCGCGTCGCGGCTTGCCTGCCTGCGACTACCACTTCCGTTGCGCAGGAAGTCCAGTGGTTTCTGAAAGAGTAGCCATGTCGAGCCCGGACGGGTATGCATCCCACACGGCAGATGCGTCCGAGGCCGCGGCGGACTGGGGAAACATGCGCATCGTCTTCCTGCAATATTCAAGCGACCCGGTCGTATTCTATGACCCCCGGTCGCTCTGGCGGGCGCCGCCCTGGATGCGGGATCCGCCGGCCGAGGACATGACAGAGCACTTCATCTTCATGCCCGTCGTGACGCAGTTCCAGCTGGCGCTCGAAATGGCCCTGTCCTTTGGCGCGCCGCCCGGCCACGGCCATGCCTACTTCGCGGAGGACTATATAGGGCCTTGGGTTCAGGTCACCGCGCCCCCGGATTGGACCCCCGAAGATACGCAGCGGCTCAAGGCGCATTGCAACGTCGGCTACCAACTCGGTTGCACCACCGGTCAGCGGTGACCGGGAGCGTCATGGCGCAGGTGGCCGACTCACGCGATGCTTCGAGACGGCCACCCTGTCACTCGGGGGTCTCGAAAAAATGCAAGACGGCACGCCCGTCGAAATCCTCCATCACAATGCCCGCACCATAGCGCACGTAATCCGAAACCTGCGCGAGCGCGTCGAGGAAACGCCGCTCCTGCGCCTCGATCTCATCGGGGCGGGCCATCATGGTCCCGGCCATGTTCTCGGGAAAGGCAAGCCCGAGGCCGGATGGCTGCACCTGTCCTCGAAACCGATTGCACCCTCCAAAAGCTGAGCCATTCATCGCGTCGTCGATCACTGCCGTCGCCAGAAAACTCATTACCATCGCAAACGCGCTCTGCAAATCGCGTCAGAAATGGTCACCACAGGCCGCATGAGAGATACAGTTGCTAGCAAAAACGTTGCGACGACTATGCGACAAGAAAAATCATTGTTCTTTGATGGGGCAGGCGCTGCGTGACCCGCATGCCAACGTGGGCGTCGGGATCCGGCGGTACGTTTTGTCGGACGTACGCGCACCCCTCGTGGGTCACGTTCGAATTGCGCTCAAGACTTTTTCATTTCCGCTATGATCCGGGCCTGCAGATCGGCCGGCAGCGCGCCTATCGCGCGTGCCATGGTCGCGAGTTCCTGCCGTGCGGTGTGCAATTGGTCGATGAGCGAGATCACGATGCCCAGGCCGGTCTCATCCAGATCGAGATCTTGGGACAGATCGCACAAAAGCTCCAGCCGCGCGAGATCGATGCGGCGAAAGACATACGCGCCCGCTTCGCGCTCTGGCCTGACGAAATCACATTCGATGAAGGTGACAAGCTGGCAGCGGGTCAGCCGCGTCACGATGGCAACGACGTCGTCTTCGGAATAGCGGTCTGTCATGTCCCGGCCCCTTTCATCAGATCGCCGCGCGGGTCGTAGGCATGGGTCTTGCGCCATTCCGCAAGGAACTCGCGCAGTCCAACGTCCACGTCAGGCGGCGCGACGATCTTCAGCTCGACCCGCTGGTCGCCCTTTGTCTGGCGCCCTGCCCGTGCGACCCCGCGCGCCCGCAGACGCAGAACCTGGCCCGAGCTTGTCCCCGGGGGAATGGTGAGACCTACGGGGCCGTCGATGGTCGGTGCCGTGACCTTGCCGCCGAGAACAGCCTCGTCGATGGTGATCGGGAGCGTCAGGAGAATGTCGTCGCCGTCACGACGGAACACCGGGTGGGGCCGCACCAGAATGGTGACGAGCGCATCCCCTGCCGGACCACCACCGAAGCCGGGCGCGCCTTTTCCGCGCAACCGGAGCGTCTGGCCGTCCTCGGTGCCCCTTGGGATCTTGACAGCGAGGCTCTGGCCATCCGGCAGCGTGATACGGGTCTCGGCACCTCGTGCAGCATCCAGAAACGGCACCTCAAGCGTATAGCGCACATCCGGGCCATGGGCTGAAAACCCACGGTCAGAAAAGTCGCCACCGGACGACCGCGCACGGTTACGCAGGATCTCCGCGAAGATGTCCGCCGGATCGGCATTCTGCCCGAACCCGCGCGTTTGCTGGTAGGCGTTGTCCGACGCGTCTGCAAAATCGCGATAATACTGCCGCTGCGGGCGCTCTGCGCCGAGCCCGTCGATCTCTCCCGCATCATATCGGGCGCGGGTCTCGGGATCTTTCAGGATCTCATAGGCAGCAGAGATCGCCTTGAACCGTGCCTCGGCCCCGGCATCGTCGGGATGCAAGTCAGGATGGCTTGTCCGCACCAGTTTCCGATACGCCTTCTTGATGTCGTCGGCCAATGCGGCCTTGGTCAGGCCAAGCACCTCATATGGATCGTCGGGCATCGGGGCCTCCCATTGGACAACCAGCTCAAGGCCGGGCGACACGCGCGCAGGTGGCCTCTTCCCTTTCGCAATGCCATGGCGATGCCGGTGGCGTCCCTGATCCATGTCAGGGCGCGGTCGCGCTGGCCGGATATCTTGTCCCGGCCGCTGTCTGACCGGAGCCATCACTCCGCCCATGCGGAATGAAGTTCGGGAAGGATCCAGCTTGGCCTCGGCAAACACCATAGAGACAAGGGATAACCCGCGCGCCGGAACGGAAAACGAGGCTGCATCCGCGCCGCGCGTGCCAGCCCTGCGCCCGGTCGCGCCCGCGCCTGTCAAAAGGCGTCGCCGATGGCTTTGGGGGGGTGCGGGCCTGCTGGTCCTTGCGGTTGGCGGCCTGGTCTGGTCGCAGGTCTGGATGGCACGGCCGACCGTTGTCACGGTCGAGATCGCGACCCTCACCCCGGTCACGCGTGTGCTTGCCGTCAACGGCCGGATCGCGGCGGTTCGATCCGTCGATGTCAGATCGGTGGTTTCCGGCACCCTCGCGCAGCTTCCGGTGGCAGAGGGTGACATGGTCGAGGCAGACCAGATCCTCGCGCAGCTCGATGCGGGCGCGCAGACCGCCGCCGTCCGGCAGGCCATGGCCGCGCTCGACGCCGCGCTCGTGACGCAGCAACAAGCGTCGGAGGCCTATGATCGCGCTGTCGTGCTGGGCGACAACGTCGCAAGGACAGTGCTGGGGGCGGATGCCTTCGCCCTGCGATCCGCGACACAGGAGGTGGCGCGCCTGACCGCGCTGCTCGACCAGGCGCAGATCGTGCTTGGGACCTACACGATCCGGGCGCCCGTTGCGGGCACCGTCCTTGAGCTTGACGCCGAGGCGGGGCAGATCGTCGGCCCGTCGGCACGTTTGCTGACCTTGGCCGATCTCACGGAACTGGTCGTCGAAGCGGATGTGGACGAGGCTTATGCGACGCAGATCGCGGTCGATCTGCCCGCCATCGTGCAACTGGCCGGGGAATCCTCCACGCGCGAGGGTCACGTCAGCTTCGTGTCGAACCGCGTGGACGAGGCCACCGGGGGTCTTGCCATCAAGATCGCCTTCGACAGCCCGGTTTCGGCCCCCATCGGCCTGACCGTGGCGACGAATGTCATCGTCGAGCAGCGCGAGGCCGCGCTAACCGTGCCGCGCACCGCCTTGCTGAACGGCGACGGGGTTTTCGTGGTGTCGGACGACGTGGCGGAGTTGCGACCCGTGACGGTGGTGGACTGGCCAGCCGCGCGCCTGATCGTGACCGGGGGCCTTGAGGCCGGCGAGGCGGTGATCGTGGACGCCACAGGCATCGCGGATGGGCAGACGGTCGCGGTGGATCAACCCTGATGCTCTATGCCCTGAAGATCGCGACCCGGTATCTGACGGCAAGCAAGGCCCAGACGGCCCTGTTGGTCACAGGCGTGGCGGTGGGCGTGTTCATCTTCATCTTCATGTCGGCCCTGATCGGGGGGCTGGCCGAATTCATCTTGTCGCGCACCGTGGGCGACATCAGCCATATCACCATCGAGGCCGAGACCGACGACCCGTCCGTGCTGATCTCGCCCGAGGGCCATGTGCTGGTCGTGGCCGAACGGGGGCGCACCCGCACCGCGACGCTGTCCGAGGCCGCGACCTGGCTGCCCCTGATCGAAGGGGTTCCGGGGGTCAGAGCCGTCTCGCCGCAGATCAGCGGCGCGGGGTTCGTCACGCGCGGGGCGCAGGTCGCACAGGTCAGCGTGACCGGGGTGGAGCCGGGTCGCGAATCCGCCATCCTCGATCTGGCGGGCTACATGGTCGAGGGGGATGTGCGGCTCGGGTCGGGCCTGATCGTGCTGGGTCGCGATCTGGCCGATGATCTGGCGCTGTCGATCGGCCAGACGCTGCGGCTGGAAAGCTCAAACGGTGTCACGGCGGCGCTGACGCTCAGCGGTATCTTCAAGACCGGTAATGGCAGCATGGACAGCGCGCGGGCCTTCGTCAGCCTGTCGACCGCCCGGACGCTCTATGCCATGCCGCAAGGCGTCACGCGGATCGAGATCAAGCTGGATGATCTGAACGCGGCCGATGCCACGGCCCTGCGGATCCGCGCCCTGACGGGCCTTGACGCGGTGCCCTGGACGGACGGGGCGGAGCAACTGATGGAGGCGCTGAACGCACAGGCGCAGACCGGGTATTTCCTCAAAACCTTCGCGCTCATCACCATCGTGATCGGCGTCGCCTCGGCGCTCTTGCTGTCGACCTACCGCCGCCGCCCCGAGATCGGGATCATGCGCGCGATGGGGGCCGGGCGCGGGTTCGTCATCTTCGTCTTCGTCACGCAGGGCGCGCTGATCGGGCTGATGGGGGGCATCATGGGCGCGGCGCTGGGATACCTTGCACTTTTGCCCTTCCCCTCGCGCGATGCCTTCGAGCCCGGCACCCTGCCGATGGACATCACGCAAGGATCCTATGGCCTGGCCATCACGCTGACCGTGATCGGCGCGATCCTCGCCTCGATCCTGCCCGCACGTTCGGCCGCCCGCGTGGATCCCGTAACGGCGATAGGCCAATGAGCGCGCTTCTGGAGGTAACCGACCTTTTCAAGACCTACGGGACGGGAGAGGCCGCGACACGGGTCCTGCGCGGCCTTTCCTTGCGCTTGGACATCGGTGAGATGGCGGCACTGCTGGGGCCATCGGGGTCGGGCAAGAGCACGCTCTTGACGATACTGGGCACCTTGATGAAGCCGACATCGGGCAGCTATGTCATGCTGGGCGAGGACATGATTTCCGCCGATGACCGGGCCCTGACTGAGTTTCGCAATGCCCACATCGGCTTCGTTTTCCAGTTCCACAACCTTTTGCCGGATTTCACCGCGCTCGAAAACGTGGTCTTCCCCACGGCCGTACGTGAAGGGCGCGAGACGCCTGCCGCCCGTGCGCGTGGCCGCGATCTCTTGTCCCGCATGGGGCTGGCCGACCGCATCGAATTCCCCTCGGCCAACCTTTCGGGCGGGCAAAAGCAACGAGTCGCTGTTGCCCGTGCCTTGATGAACAGTCCGGAACTGGTGCTGGCGGACGAGCCGACCGGGAACCTCGACCGAGACTCGGCAAACCAGGTGATGGACCTGATCGGACAGATCAACCGCGAGGAAGGCACGACCTTCCTGATCTCGACCCATGACGAAGAGATTGCCGGTTTCTGTCGGCGACAGATCGTCGTGGGCGATGGGGTTGTGACCGGTTAGGCCCACGCAGCGGGTGCTTACTGCGCGGTATAGCCCCCGTCGATGAGGTGGTAGCTTCCTGTGATGAAACTGGCCTGATCCGAGAGCAGGAAACAGGTCATCGCCGACACCTCCGCGGCCTCACCCAGCCGCCCGATGGGGTGCAGGGCGGCGATGCCGTCCAGCGCCGCTGCGTCGAGGTTCTTTTCCAGAAGCGGCGTCGCGATGAAGCCCGGACCAACCGCGTTTACCCGAACCCCGGCCTTGGCGTATTCGATGGCCGCAACCTTTGTCAGGCCAACAACCCCATGTTTCGCGGCGACATAGGCACCGGCCGTCGCAAAACCGACCGACCCGAGGATAGACGCCATATTGACGATCGCGCCGCCGCCCGCCTTGACCATTTCGGGAAGGCCGAAGCGCATGCCATGAAACACACCGGTCAGGTTGACGTCGATGACCTGCTGCCAACCATCCAGAGGATATTCCCCAACCGGATGCGCGGGGCCACCGATACCGGCGTTGTTGACAAGAAGATGCAATCCACCCGTCTTCGCCACAGCGAACGCCACAAGGGCCTCCACCTCAGCGGCAACGCTTGTGTCGGTCTTGTGGATGAAAGCCTCCCCACCGGATGCCTTGATCTGTTCGGCCACGGCAGACATCCCTGCCTCGTCCATATCCGCCAGAACTACCCGTGCCCCGTAGCGTGCCAGATCCTGCGCGATTGCGGCGCCGATGCCGGAGGCGGCACCGGTCACGATGGCTGTCTTGTCACTGAACTCAAAGGTCATTTTCAGTCTCCTGCAAATGGATAATTCTGGGAGAGGCTGCGCAGATTGAATCTTGGCGCGCAAACTTGGGTGAACCGGGCCAATGTCAGTCCCGCCTGCCCTCGCCCAGGGATCGCGCCAAAACAAATGCTGCCGTGAACGCAATCTGAGAGGCTAAACCGGTTTCGCCGGTTGCAGGTGCCGCCGGTTGGGAGACCGGTGGGTCGGTCAGAGCCCTTTTCGCAAATCGATTTCTGGCGAAGACCAGAAGGACCGCAGCCAAAATTGTTAATCCGAGGCCGATCAAGAGGGACGCCGGACCTTGCCCTACCGCAATACTGAGCGTGAGATACGCCCAGGCCGTCAGGAACGCCACTCCTGCGGCTGCGGTCAGTCCCCCGGCCAGAGCAAGCAAGATCGGCAATAGCATCGGTCGCACCTCCTTTCGGACGTTTCGGCCAATGCTGTGCACGATGTGATCGACAATACCCATCACCGTCGCGACAGGGCGCCAACCAGAAAACCCGCGCCAGCGGCGAGGCCGATTGCCATGAGAGGGTGGGCTGCAACGGACGTTTCCAGTTGCGCCTCTGCAGAGCGGCCCTTGCTTGCTGCATAATGCTTCGCTTCGTCAAAGCCTTCCGCGATGTCCGCGGCCATACGGCTGCTGCGCCGTCCCGCGATCCCGCTGACAGTCTCGGTGAGTCGCGACAAATCCTCTCGCAGGGCGGCCAATTGACGGCTGACCGCCTCGACATCAGTTGCGGCGGTAGCTTGCGGGTTCGTCTTGCTATCAAGTGACATTTTGATTTCCTTTGTTTGTTGGGGAGTGGGGTATTGTGCCGCCTGACCTTCTGTCCGAGAGCGGCCTGAATGCATCGCGCATCATGTTTGGGCCGATAACCGGACCACCTCTGCCGCCTGCTCGGTGGCTTCTCCCGAGAAAGCCTCGTCGAATGCATCCGCCTCGGCCTTGGTCTTTTGAACCAGTTGGTCCTCGTGATGCGGTGGACCGTAGAGGGTGTAGAGCTTGAGCGCCTCATGACCCGTGCAGATCACATTGTGATGCGCGCCGGCTGGCACGACAATACCGTCGCCAGCCTTGACCTTGTGGGGCACGCCGTCGATCACGACCCGTCCCTTGCCCTCTTCGATGCGGAAAAACTGATCCGTGTCAGCGTGTATCTCGCCACCGATTTCCGTCCCGGGCTCAAGCGACATCAGAACCAGTTGCAGCTTGGTCCCAGAATAAAGCACACGCCGGAAGTCGGTGTTTTCTTCGGTCAGTTCCTCGATGTTCGCAACATACCCGATCATGGTGCCTCTCCGTTCATTTCATCGTCTGGCTCGAAGACATGACCCTGTGTGCCGCGGATAAACCTTCGCCGCACTGATCGGCGTTAGCAGCGTGCAACGGTTATCTTCGCTTAGGTTCGGTTGGCCGAAATCGGCCTTTGGTCGAACGTCCTCACCCCGGGCGTCATGAATCGCGCCGCTTCGTTTCATGGCCCAATGACGCGTGCACTTACTGCGGCCTACCACCGCCAAAAGCGGGCGTGGGATCAGGTTTGGTGAACGTAGGTGCCAGGCGCCGCCACGATCGGACCCAAGCCCTTGTCCGGCGCACCGATGAAGGGTGCCGGCACGAAGCCGCTGCTATTTTCTTCCAGCCAGGTCGTCCACGCGGGCCACTAGGAACTGGATGCGGCGCATTTTGCTTACGACCTGTGCGGCAAACGTCCGTTGGGGCCGCATTGATGCAGATCAGTGCCCACCGTCGCTGAGCGTTCTATGCCTCTTTCAAGTGTTCCCCGCAGGCTGCTGTTTTCTGGCTGGCTGTCGGCGAAAGGCAAGCAAAGAGGCCCCGTTTGACACCCAAGAGCTCAGACCCGACACCGAACATGGACGCGACCCGCGTCGGGAACGGCGCAAAGGTGGATGATTGCGGCTTGCCTCTCGACGGCGCGGTGCATGCCGTCCGGGGGGCGGTCGTGGATGTCGTCTTTGCCGGGGCCGACCTGCCGCCGATCAATTCTGCCCTGGTCGTGAAATGGGACCGCCCGACCATCCTCACCCTCGAAGTCCACAGCCACCTCGATCAGAAAACAATACGCGCCGTGGCCTTCCAATCCACTGCGGGCCTTGCCCGTGGCGTTTTGGTTCATTCCAGCGGTGGGTCGGTTACCGTGCCCGTGGGCGAAGCCGTTCTTGGGCGGCTTCTGGATGTGGTGGGCAATCCGCAGGATGACGGGCCTACCCTGCCTGACGATACGCCGCGCCGGTCGATCCACGCCCTGCCACCGCTTCTGAAATCCCAGACTGGCGCCACCGACGTGTTCGAGACGGGGATCAAGGTGATCGACCTGCTGACGCCCATGGCGCAGGGCGGCAAAGCCGCGATGTTCGGCGGCGCGGGCGTGGGCAAAACCGTTCTGGTGATGGAACTGATCCGCGCCATGGTCGAGAAATATGAAGGTATCTCCGTCTTCGCGGGCGTTGGTGAGAGATCACGCGAGGGGCATGAGCTGCTGACTGAAATGCAGGACTCGGGCGTGCTGGAGCGCACCGTGCTGGTCTACGGTCAGATGAACGAGCCACCCGGCGCGCGCTGGCGGGCTCCGCTCACAGCCTTGACGATTTCGGAATATTTCCGCGACCAGAAGCACAAGAACGTCCTTCTTCTGATGGATAACGTGTTCCGCTTTGTTCAGGCCGGGGCCGAGGTATCCAGCTTGCTGGGCCGCCTTCCCTCGCGCGTGGGCTACCAGCCGACGCTCGCGACCGAGGTGGCGGGGCTGCAAGAACGGATAGCTTCAGTGGCGGGCTCCGCCGTGACCGCCATTCAGGCGGTCTATGTGCCAGCCGACGATTTTACCGACCCCGCGGTGACCACGATTTCCGGCCATATGGATTGTGTCATCATGCTGTCGCGCGCTCAGGCCTCCGAGGGGTTTTATCCGGCGATTGACCCGTTGGGCTCGTCATCGATGCTGCTCGATCCGCTGGTTGTCGGTGACGCGCATTACCAGACCGCCGAGGCGGTCCGGCAGGCGCTGGCAAGGTTCCGCGAGCTTACCGACATCATTTCGCTGCTGGGAGTCGAGGAACTGGGCACCGCCGACCGCTTGATCGTCAAACGCGCAAGGCGGTTGCAGCGGTTCCTGACCCAACCCTTCATGGTGACCGAGGCCTTTACTGGTACGCCGGGCGCCAGCGTGCCCCTCACCGAGACCCTCTCGGGATGCCGCGCCATTCTGGACGGCGAAGCCGACGCGTGGTCCGAAAGCTCGCTCTACATGGTCGGCACGCTGGAGGACGCAAGAAACAAAGAGGCCGCTGCAAATGCCTCGGACGCCGCCGACGCCGAGGAAGCGGCATGAGATTGCGCATCGTGACCCCCCTGTCCGTCGTTGTGGACGAGGATGCCGAAAGCTTGCGGGCTCAGGACGCCAGCGGCAGCTTCGGCATTCGGCCCGGCCACGCCCCATTACTGACCGCGCTCTCGGTTTCCATCCTCAGTTGGAAGACCGCCGGTCTCGAGCGGTTCTGCGCATTGCGCGGCGGGGTGCTGACCGTGACTGGCGGTAGCAGTGTCGCGATCGCCACCCGCGAGGCCGTGGCGGGCGACGATCTGGCCACGCTGGACGCGGAGGTTCTGACCCGGTTTCAGACCGACGCCGACGAAGAACGGGTCGAACATGTCGAGACGATGCGACTGCAAATGAACGCCATCCGCCAGATGATCAGCGGGTTGCGCCGGGGCGCAGACACGGGAAAGTTCCGGTGACCGAAGACCCATCTGAGCCCCCAGAAACCGATCCTCTGGTCGAGGAAATCCGCAAGCATCGCAGCCGGCGCGAGCAGTGGTTGCGCGAAGGTGACATGTCCGTCGGTCGACGTTTGGCGCAGATCGGCGTGCTGGGCTGGATCTTCGTGGTGCCGACTCTGGCGGGCCTGTTCTTCGGACGCTGGCTCGATGCGCAATTTGAGACGGGCATTTTCTGGAGCGCCCCGATGATGCTGCTCGGGCTTTGCATAGGCGGCTGGACCGCTTGGAAATGGATGAACGCACGATGACCGATCCCTCCACTCTCCCGCTAATCGTCCTTCTTCCGATCTGCTTTCTGGGTGGGCTCTTCATCGGATGGGGCTATTTCCGTGCGCTTCGCGAGACTGCCAACCTGATCGTGGGCGGAGGCAAACCGCTCAGGGCGATCGTCCTGACCCTCGCGCGCATCTCGCTTCTGGCCACCGGGTTCTTCATCGCCGTGCTGGCAGGCGGCCTTGCCCTGTTGGCGGCCCTTGCGGGGGTCCTCTGCGCAAAGTGGATCATGCTCCGCAGGATGGGGGATATCCAAACATGAACTCTCCGCTCGACTCCACCGTTCTGTTCCAGCTCGGACCGGTTCAGATTACGCAAGCCATCGTCACGACGTGGGTGATCATGGTGATCCTGGTTCTCGGGGGGTTCCTCCTGACGCGACGGCTCGAGCTCCGGCCAACCCGGCGCCAGGCTGCGCTGGAGCTGATGGTCGCGACGCTCGATATCCAGATTTCCGAGACGACGGGGGCTGCACCCGCGCCCTATCGCGGCTTCATCGGAACGCTTTTCGTGTTCATCCTCGTGGCGAACTGGTCTTCGCTGGTGCCGGGGATCGACCCGCCGACGGCACGGCTGGAAACCGATGCGGGCCTCGCCGTCCTGGTGTTCCTGTCGGTGATCTGGTTCGGCATTCGCCAGGGTGGCGTGGGCGGCTGGCTGAAATCCTTCGCCGCACCCAACCCGGTGATGATCCCGCTAAATATCCTGCAGAGCCTGACGCGGGTCTTTTCCATGTTCGTCCGGCTTTTCGGCAACGTGATGAGCGGTGTGTTCGTCGTCGGCATCGTCGGCTCGCTCGCGGGCCTTCTGGTGCCGATCCCGTTGATGGCGCTCGATCTGCTGACCGGGCTGGTGCAGGCCTACATCTTCGCGGTTCTGGCGATGGTGTTCATCACGTCCGCCGTCGAGACCGGCCCGCGCCCCTCACGGAAAGACATCACCGACGCTCCCAACACCATGAAGGATACCTGATGGAATACGCTCCCATTGTCAGTATTTTCTGCGCTGCATTCGCCGTGGCGTTCGGCGCGATCGGCCCCGCTCTTGCCGAGGGGCGCTCCGTCGCTGCCGCGATGGATGCCATCGCCCGCCAGCCCGATGCCGCGAACACGATCTCCCGCACGCTTTTCGTCGGCCTGGCCATGATTGAGACGACGGCAATCTACTGCCTTGTGATCGCGCTCCTGCTGCTCTTTGCCAACCCGCTTCTGGGGTAGGCGCATGACGCTGGATTGGTGGGGATTGGGTCTTCAGGCCGTCAACGTCCTGATCCTCGTCTGGCTTCTCGGCCGCGTCTTCTGGCGTCCGGTTGCCGAAGCCATCGCCCGGCGGCAGGAAGCGGCGCAGGCCATACTGGACGAAGGCAAGACGGCGCAGGCGAAAGCCGAAGCGGCGCTGGCAGAGGTGACCGAGGCCCGCGCAGGCATCGCGGCCGAACGCGAGTCCATACTTGCTGAGGCCAAAGCGACAGCAGACACAGTAGCGAAAGCCGCGCTGAAGGATGCGCAAACCAAGGCGGACGCCATGATCGCTGCCGCGCGCACCGCCATTGACCGCGACAGAAACACAGCGCGGAAAGAGAACGCAACGAGGGCCGCCGAATTGTCAGTCGAGATTGCAGCCCGGCTTCTGGGCCGGTTAAACACGCCTGCGGTTCAGGCGACGTTCCTTGCGCAACTTGTCGAGGCGATCGCGGGCATGTCCGCCTCCGACCGAACGGCGCTGATAGCCTCGGCAGAAGACATCGAGATCATCACCGCGACAAACCCGGAGGACGCGGAAAGGGCCAAGATCGAACAAGCGGTAAAGGATGCGTTGGACGGCACGCCCAGCGTTCGTCTTGTCACCGATCCCGACCTGATCGCCGGACTGGAACTCCGCAGCGGGCATTTCGTGCTTCACAACAGCTGGCGGGCCGATCTGGAGAATATCCTGAAGGAGGTCGAGAATGCCGCCTGACGCGCCAGACTGGTTCGCCTCGGCGCAAGGCGCAGTGCGTCGCGCGGCACTGGGTCCGCGACCCGAACACAGGGGCCGTGTCGAGGAGATCGGGGACGGTGTGGCGATGATCTCGGGCTTGCGCGACGTGCGGTTGGACGAGGTTCTGCGGTTTGAGGGCGGTCAATTCGGGTTCGCACGGGTTCTGGACCCCGATCTGATTGGCTGCGTGTTCATCGACGCGGCGACCAAGGTCGAGGCGGGCGACGCCGTCTTCGGCACTGGCGAAGTGGTGAGCGTGCCTGTCGGCGACGCGCTACTTGGGCGCATCGTGGACCCGCTCGGCCGCCCGCTGGACGGAAAGGGGGCAATTGAGGCCGAAGAGCGGTGGCCGATCGAGCGCCCGGCGCCGTCGATCATCGAACGAGATCTCGTGACCCAGCCGGTGCAAACCGGGATACTCGTGATGGACACACTGTTCGCGCTTGGCCGGGGCCAGCGCGAGTTGATCGTCGGGGACCATTCCACCGGAAAGACGACGCTGGCCACCGACACGATGATCGCCCAAGCGCACAGCGACATGATCTGCATCTATGTCGCGGTGGGGCAAAAGACATCCAGCGTACGCCGCGCCATCGACGCTCTGCAGGCGCATGGGAATTTCGCGCGCTGCATCGTGATTGTCGCGGGCTCCGCCTCGGCGCCGGGGCTGCAATGGATAGCACCCTATGCGGGCGTCACGATGGCGGAGTATTTCCGCGACCAGGGCGGTCACGCCCTCGTGGTGATCGACGATCTGTCTAAACACGCCGCCACCCACCGCGAGATCGCCCTACTGACCCGGCAATCTCCGGGGCGCGAGGCCTATCCGGGGGACGTGTTCTACATACATGCCCGCCTACTGGAACGGGCTGCCAAGCTGTCCAAGGCGCGTGGTGGCGGATCCTTGACCGCATTGCCGATCGCAGAAACCGATGCGGGGAACCTGTCGGCCTATATCCCGACCAACCTGATCTCGATCACGGACGGACAGATCGTGCTGGATGCGGCTCTGTTCCATCAGGGGCAGAAACCGGCTGTGGACGTGGGGCTGAGCGTCAGCCGTGTGGGCGGCAAGACCCAAGCGCCTGTGCTGCGCGAGGCGGCCGGCACGCTACGGCTCGACTATGCGCAGTTTCTGGAACTCGAGGTCTTCACCCGGTTCGGCGGCATGCCCGAAGGTCGCGTGCGCGATCAACTCAGGCGCGGGAAAAGGATCCGCGCAATCCTGCGTCAGCCACAGAATGCACCCCTTCGCCTGGCAGATGAGGTGGCGCTCCTGCTCGCCGTGCAGTCAGGGCTACTGGACCCCCTATCGCTCGATGCTGTTGCCACCTTTCGGGACAAACTGCCGGAAAATCTTGATCAGGATGCCGGCGATGCCCTGCGTGCCATTTCAGAGACCGGGGAACTGAATGAGACGGCGCGGGCCGCCCTGATGGCCGCGATGACCCGCCTTGCGACGCAGCTTGAAGATACGGAACCAGCGACATGACCGAACGACTGGCCGATGTCAGCGCCCGGATCGACGGCATTCGCCAGTTGGGAGCCGTGGTAAACGCGATGAAGGGCATCGCCGCCGCGCGCGCCAGCACCGCCCGCGCAGAGATTAAGGCCGTCGACAGCTATGCCGCAACAATTGCCGCCGCCATATCCAACGCGCTTGGACCCGCAGGTCCTACGTCACCGGCCGAGACCTCTCGCGGCCGAACCGACGGTCGCATCGGTCTTTTGGTGTTCTGCGCCGAACAGGGCTTCGCCGGTGCCTTCAGCGAACGCGTTCTTGACAGCATCCAAGACGACCTGCCGGCCACCAGCCTGTTTCTGATCGGCACCCGTGGTCTGTCGATCGCTGCCGCGCGCGGTCTCCATCCGGTGTGGTCCGCGCCGATGTCCTCGCACACGCCTAGCATCCCGAGACTGGCCGATCAGATTGCCAAGGCGATCTACCGCGCCCTGGGCGAGGGTCGTTTTGAGCGTATGGATATGATCCATGCCGGATGGGCGTCCGGGCGACCTCAAGTCCTCCGGCAGGTTCTGTTGCCGGTCGATCTGTCGGCCCTGCCGCCGCCTGGAAGGACACGTCCGCTGACCCAGCTACCCACCGACGCCCTGATCAATAGTCTCAGCGGGGACTATCTCCATGCCCTGGTGTGCAAGGCGGCTCTGCATGCCTTTGCAGCAGAGAACGAGGCCAGAATGGAGGCCATGTCCGCCGCAGGCGGCCAGATCACGCGCGAGCTGGGCGAATTCGAGGCGACTCTGCGCCGGGTGCGTCAAGAGGCGATCACAGCCGAAATCATCGAACTGGGGACCGGCACGGCATCCGCGCGCGGCGCAAGGTGAGCGCTACGGGGCTATCTTAGCCTCCTATTGATCTGGGTCAGCACAAGCTGGCGCGGTTTGCGTCATGTTGGTCGTTAACCAAGGTGTGGCACCCGCCCGCTTTGGTTCGATCGGCGTCATGACATCGGCCAATCCGGCCCATACAAACGGCGCCAGCAAGGATCCCGCAATGGCACACGCTCCGATGCAACTTGGACAAGACCCGCAATTCGAGCCGTTTCTGCACGCGCCCTTGGGTGAAGATCGACGCGGAAGCAGCGTCACCGTTCTATCGATGCTCGCCCGGCTCGGCGTTGATCCCTGGAGCGAAGCCTCGGAGCTTTCCAGGTTGCCCGCAGCGGCGGCACGGCAAAGGTTGGAGGCGCTGATGACACGTTTCCATGACGTACCGACCCCTGTTCCGGATCGGAGCAGGATTGTCTCGGGCCTTCTTGCCCTGCTGCCGAGGCGGGCGACGACCGCAATTTCACCCCAGGACGGCACTTCGGCCAAGCTTGCGCTGCCGCCTCAGGGATCCCCATTCTACTGGATCGTTGCGGCCGCCCTGTTCGTTGGCTGGGTCGCCATGCTCGCACAAGGCCAGTGAGATGAACCCCTGCGCGAAACAGCCATCACCAAGCACAACCGCCAATCTTGAAAGGAGCCTTGAATGACTGCAGATGACACCCTCTGGGATCTGGAAGAACGCTTCTGGACACAAGGCGCTGACAGTGCGCGTCACGCGACCGCAAAGGGCGCTGTCTTCGTCTTGCCCTATCCTGCCGGCATTCTTCAGGGCGATGCGCTCTGGAGAGAAAAAGACGTCGCCCAACGGTGGCGTTCGGTCGAAATGAGCGAGCGTTATCTCTCATGCCAGAACAACATTGCCGTATTGGCCTATCGTGTCTCTGCCGAACGGAGCGACGAACCGATCTATGAGGCGCTCTGCACCTCGACCTACCTGAACGACGACGGCAAGTGGCTGCGGCTGGCGCATCAGCAGACCCCGCTGAGTTGATCGCGAGAGTTGTCTGGCGCGGGTTCCTTAGGGCGGCAAGGTTCAGGCCATGCATCGGCACGGTTCGCGTTCCGATCCATGGCCTATGTGATGCGCGCAGCCTAACCTCGGTCAGTCCGCGATCTGCGATCCTGGATCAAGATGAGGGTGGCCGCCGGTTCTTTTCAAAAACCGGACAGGGAAAGGACCTCATTATGCCACCCACCAAAACGACATCTGCCGAACGCAGCCCCCGTTTCCACTTCCCCTCAGCCTATACCATTCTTTTCGCGCTGATCGTGATCATCGCAGGGCTGACGTGGGTGATCCCGGCCGGTCAGTATGAGCGCGCTGCGTCCGAGGCGCTTGGCAAGGATGTTCCGGTGGCGGGAACCTACGCGCCCACCGACGCCAATCCGCAAGGCTTTTTCGACGTCATACTCGCTCCCATCGCAGGCTTCTACGATCCGGGAAGCTATTCTGCCAATGCCATCGACGTGGCGCTGTTCGTTCTGATGATCGGCGGGTTCATCGGAGTGGTCACGGCAACTGGGGCCATCGATGCGGGCATCAAGCGCGCAATGGTGCGGCTCGAAGGGCGGGAAAAGTGGATGATCCCGATCCTCATGGCGCTCTTTGCGGCGGGCGGCTCGACCTATGGCATGGCCGAGGAAACTCTGGCCTTCTACGTCATCCTGACGCCGGTGATGATCGCGGCGGGCTATGACGCGCTGACCGCCGTGGCGGTGATCCTGTTGGGTGCCGGGGTGGGCGTACTCGGCTCGACCGTGAACGCCTTTTCGACCGTGATCGCGTCGGACGCCGCCGGAGTGCCCTTCACCGACGGGCTGACGCTGAGGCTGGTCCTGCTTGCGCTCACCTTCGCTGCGGCCGTCGCTTACGTCATGCGCTATGCCGCACGGGTCAAGGCCGACCCGTCCCAGTCGCTGGTCTTTGACAGAAAGGCCGAGAACGAGGCGCATTTCCGCAGCACGGCCGAGGCCGGACTCAGCGACTTTACCGGTCTGCACAAGATCGTCCTGCTACTTTTCGGCGCGACCTTCGCGGTGATGATCTGGGGAGTCTCGCTGGGCGGCTGGTGGATGGCCGAAATGAGTGGGCTGTTCCTGTTCGCCGGTATCGCCATAGGGATCATAGGACGGTTAGGAGAGAAAAGGCTTGTCGACGCCTTCGTCGGCGGAGCGCGCGACCTTTTGGGCGTGGCGCTGATCATCGGGCTGGCGCGTGGCATCGTCGTGATCATGGACGCGGGCCACATCACCGACACGATCCTTCACTGGGCAGAAGGCACCGTCGTGGGCCTCAATGAGGTCGTGTTCATCAACGTGATGTACTGGATTCAGGTCGTCCTCTCCTTCTTCGTGCCCTCCACCTCCGGCCTTGCCGTCCTGTCCATGCCGATCCTTGCCCCCGTCGGCGACTTTGCAGGGGTATCTCGCAGCCTCGTGGTGACAGCGTTCCAGTCGGCAGAAGGCGTGGTCAATCTGGTCACCCCCACCTCTGCGGTCGTCATGGGTGGCCTCGCCATCGGGCGTGTTCCTTACGAACGCTGGTTGCGCTTCGTCTGGCCGGTGCTTCTGGGTCTCACGATCATCGTCATGGCTGCCCTCAGCCTTGGCGTTCTATTGCAAGGAACACCGACATGAGCATCACCTACGGTGTCCATTCCGAGGCGGGCAAGCTGCGCCGTGTCCTCGTTCACAAGCCCGGCGCCGCGATGGCCCGGCTGACGCCCGCCAACTGCGCCGAACTGCTCTTCGATGATGTGATCTGGGTGAAGCAGGCGCGGATCGAGCACATGACCTTCGTCGATGCGATGCGCAATCGCGGCGTCGAGGTCGTGTTCCTGCGCCAATTGCTCATGGAAACGCTGAAAGACATGGACGCCCGCAAATGGCTGCTCGATGCGCGGATCAGCGACAACACCGTCGGCGTCGGCCTGGCCGATGACCTCATGGCCCACCTGATGGAGGTCGACGCCGATCTACTGTCGACCATCCTGATCGGCGGCATGAGCAGGGCCGAACTGCCGATCCCGGAAAAGGGTGTGCTGGCCCCCATGCTGGAGCCCGCGGATTTTATCCTGGCGCCGCTGCCCAACCACATCTTCACCCGCGATACGACATGCTGGATCTATGGCGGCGTTACACTCAACCCGATGCACTGGCCCGCGCGGCGGCTGGAGACGCTGAACCTCGCCGCCATCTATCGCTTTCATCCCAACTTCAAGGACGCGGGCTTTCCCGTCTGGTGGGGCGACCCGATGGCCGATCATGGCCCGGCGACGGTCGAAGGCGGGGATGTCATGCCCATCGGAAACGGCACCGTTCTGATCGGCATGGGGGAGCGCACGACACCACAGGCCGTCGGCCAGATTGCCCGTGGATTGTTTGCCGGTGGCGGTGCGACACGTGTCATTGCCTGTCAGTTTCCCCGTGCGCGCGGGTCCATGCACCTCGATACGGTCTTTACCTTCTGCGACCGCGATCTGGTCACGGTCTTTGCCGAGGTGACCGATGCCATCCGTTGCTACAGCCTGCGCCCCGGCAAGGGCGAGGACGTCGTCGTGGAGGCCGAAACGAAACCGTTTCTGGCGGTCGTGGCCGACGCCCTTGGCCTCAAGACCCTGCGCACCGTTCCAACCGGCGGCGATGCTTACGAATCCGCCCGCGAACAATGGGACGACGCCAACAACGTGGTCTGCCTCGAGCCCGGCGTTGTCGTCGGGTACGAACGCAACGTCTATTCAAACACCCTTCTGCGCAAGGCGGGTGTCGAGGTCATAACCATCCCCGGATCAGAGCTTGGGCGCGGGCGCGGTGGGTCACATTGCATGACCTGTCCGCTGATCCGCGACCCCATTTGAGGAACATCCAATGCCACAGAACCTGCATGGACGCAGTTTTATCAAGCTGCTCGATTTCACTCCGGAGGAGATCCGGCACCTGTTGCAACTCGCCGCCAGCCTGAAGATGGCGAAAGCAGGCGGATATGAACAGCAAATGCTTCAAGGCAAAAACATCGCCCTCATTTTCGAGAAGGACAGCACGCGCACCCGCAGCGGGTTCGAGGTGGCGGCGTACGATCAAGGCGCGCATGTCACTTATCTGGGACCATCCGGCAGCCATATCGGCCACAAGGAAACCATGAAGGACACCGCGCGGGTTCTGGGCCGGTTCTACGATGGCATCGAGTATCGCGGCTTCGGCCAAAAGGATGCCGAGGTGCTGGCGGAGTTCTCCGGCGTGCCGGTGTTCAACGGGCTGACGGACGATTTTCATCCTACACAGATCCTCGCCGACCTGATGACCATGCGCGAGTTCACGCACAAGCACCTGTCTGATATCGCCTTTTGCTTCATGGGAGATGCAGGCAACAACATGGGCTCAAGCCTGATGGTTGGCGCCGCCCTGATCGGCATGGATATCCGCCTGTGTGGTCCCCAAAGCTGCTGGCCCGACGATGACCTTGTCGCGCAATGTCGCACCATCGCCGAGACCACGGGTGCGCGGATCACCCTGACCGAGAAGCATGCCGAAGGATTGGAGGGGGCCGATTTCGTTTATACGGATGTCTGGGTCTCCATGGGCGAACCTGATGACGTCTGGGAAGAACGGATCGCTCTGCTGTCGCCTTACCGCGTGACAACCGAGGTCATGGAAAAGACGAAAAATCCCTACGCCAAGTTCCTCCATTGCCTGCCCGCATTCCACAACAGGGATACCGAAGTCGGCGAAGCGACGTTTCAAAAATTCGGGATCGATTCCATGGAAGTGACCGAAGAGGTGTTTCAAAGCGCAGCGTCAGTCGTTTTCGATCAGGCAGAAAACCGGATGCACACGATCAAGGCGGTCCTCGTCGCCACAATGGGGGCCTGACATGCGCATCGTTGTGGCCCTTGGCGGAAACGCATTGTTACGCAGAGGAGAGCCGCTGACCGCAGCCGTACAGCGTACGAACGTGAGGATCGCGGCACTTGCACTTGCAGATCTCGCGCGTGACCACGAAATCATCGTGGCCCATGGCAACGGACCACAGGTTGGTTTGCTGGCCCTCCAAGGTGCGTCCTATGATCCTCAAAAACCATGGCCGCTGGATGTACTGGGCGCTGAGACAGATGGCATGATTGGCTACCTGATCGAACAGGAATTGATGAACGCGCTCCCAAAGGGTTCGCACTGTGCAACTCTTCTCAGCCGTGTGGAGGTGGACCCGAAAGACCCTGCCTTTGGCACTCCCAGCAAGCCCATCGGTCCTGTCTATACCGATACAGAGGCTGCGCAGGCCGCCAGCGATCACGGCTGGCAGATGGTCCAGGAAGCAAACGGCGGCATGCGCCGCATTGTGCCGTCGCCAATGCCCCTTCGCATCATAGGTTTGGACGCCATAAAGGTTCTTTTGGACGCTAAGCATATAGTCATCTGCGCTGGCGGCGGAGGCATTCCGGTTATTCGAAATGCGAGCGGTGACATGGAGGGCGTCGAGGCGGTGATCGACAAGGACCGAACGTCAGCCCTTCTTGCCCTTGGCCTCGGCGCAGACGCGCTTTTGCTTCTGACTGACGTGCCAGCCGTCTACCGAGATTTTGGCGCTCCAAATCAGAGCGCTATCAGCACGACAACGCCGGCAAAACTTGGGAACCTTGACCTTCCGCCCGGATCGATGGGTCCAAAGGTCGCTGCTGCGGTGGCCTTCGCAACAGCCAGCGGCAAACTCGCCGGTATTGGACAGCTCACAGATGCCCGCGCCATCATAGAGGGTCGTGCCGGGACTCGGGTGCTAGCAGAGCAGCCCAAAGCTGGGCGACGCGCGACAGATGAAACTTCAGCACAACAACCATTCGTATCCGGCGTTCGAGGCAACGCGTGAAACTCACCCCCTTCAAAACAACCCTCGAGAACGGCGCGTCCGTTCTCGTAAGAGAAGTGACACCGGCAGATCGCCATCTGTTGGAGATTGGTTTCGCGCATTTGTCCGGTCGTGCGAGGTACTTCCGGTTTCTGGGGGCGCACAAGAACCTCACCGAGAAGGAACTGGACAGGTTTACAGCCACAAACGACCCGGACCACGTCGCGGTCGGCGCTTTGCTCATCGATGGACCAATACCAGAACCGATTGGCATCGCTCGATATTTACGGCTGCCCGATCAAAAGCATATTGCTGAGATTGCGGTCACCATTGCGGATAGTCATCAACATCAGGGGCTGGGCAGTCTTCTGCTTGGAGTGCTGGCGGAATTCGCGAAGCGAGGCGGAATCACCGAGTTCAATGCCCTGGTCCACAGCGAGAATACAGCAATGCTGGGGCTTCTGGACCAATTCGGCGGAGCCCAAACAGCACTTGGCGGTGAAGATATCGAGGTTACTTTTCCTGTATCTGCCATTTCTGTGCGTGTTCCCAAGTCAACGGCAGACAACCGCGAAACACTGGGTGGAGCCGCCCGGGCAATCATCAACCGGACGTCGGCTAAACTCCGCCGGTTTGTGAACTTCCATCCGGAACTACCGGAAATAATAGGTCCAGACCAACCTACATCAGTGTGGGAGAACGAGGGCGGCGCGATAGTCCCCAGTGTTCACCCGAACTTAGGTGAACGTGTAACCAGTCCGAGTGATCCAGAGACACGTGGGACAGACTGTTCCCATGTCCCCCGTCCCGCGTGTTTCTCGTTTCCGGACCGTCCACGAAAGGACAGTTCCATGACACCCGAAACCGACAAATCGGCCAACGTTGCTGACAAGATGAAAACCGTGAAGGCAGCATGGGACAAGGCGCCCTCCGGCCCGAAGAAGGACGCGGCGCTGAAGCACTATCAGGCTGCGGAAAAGGCCCATACGGCCAAGAACGACGCCGCGACGCACAAGGAACTGGACGCCGCGACTCACGCTCTCGCGTGATGTAACGACGTGTCTGCCCGGCCTTGCAAGCCGGGCAGATGCAGACGGGGAACCAATTCAGGGTTTCCCATTCAATTCTTCGAAGCCATTTGATGCGATGCCGATTCAACGTTTCGGGTGGCCGGTCATTCTGGCCGAGCCACTCGACTTTTATTTGGCTATTTGGTCATTTGGCGACTGTCGGGGGCAATCCGGGTCGCCGACCATCACTTCTCCGCCGCCACAGCCTGGGATCACAGCGTAATCTCGTCGAATGGGTCTGGCGGTGCGACAGCTTTCTTTTCCAGGGGCTAATCAGGGTTAATGCGGCCCTTGGAACGACAGGCGAAAAAGACTCAATCGCGGGGTTCGGAACATGGCACCACGTCATCTTCTGGAAAGGCTCGCTCCAAAAGGACAAGTTCCATGATCAAGATTGCTGGAATTCTCTCAGCCGCAACCGTTATCGCCCTGACAGGCTGCACCTACAATGATGGCACGGCCAACCAGCCGGCAACGGGCGCAGTCATTGGTGGCGTGACAGGGGCGGTCATCGGCAACGCCATTGGGGATGATAGGCGCTCCACGATCATCGGTGGCGCAATCGGCGCTGCGGTGGGCGGCGCCATCGGGGCCGATATGGCCCGACAGGAACGCGAGTTGAATCAACAACTGGCGGGCAGCGGCGCGGTCATCACCAATACCGGCAGCCAGCTGCGTGTCATCCTGCCCGAAGGCGTGACCTTCCCGACGGGGTCCGCCACTGTAGCCTCAAGTTTCCGGCCTGCCCTGCGCGAAGTCGCACGTTCACTGAATGCGCACCCGAACTCGACGGTCCGTGTTGTGGGTCATAGCGACAACGTCGGTTCTGCTGCCTATAACCAACAGCTGAGTCAAGATCGCGCTCTGGCCGTCGCCCGCATCCTGATTAGGGATGGCGTGTCCGCTTCGCGGATTACCTATTCCGGTCGCGGTTATAACGAACCGATCACGACGAACGCCACGGCTGTCGGCCGGGCGCAGAACCGTCGCGTCGAAATCGTGATCACGCCCACGCGCTGACCGGCATCAACGCGAAAGCAGGGCATCGCCGGCAGCATAAATCCTGGTCGCAACGGATTTGGCGACCACATACCTTCGGAAAGGAATACGCAATGGACAAGGATCGGGTGATCGGCTCCGCCAAGGTGGTCAAGGGCAAGGTCAAGGCTGCCGTCGGCAAGGCGGTCGGCGATGCCAAGCTCGAAGCGGAGGGCGAAGCCGAGAAAGTCGAGGGCAAGGTCCAGAACGCTGTCGGCGGCATCAAGGATACGATCCGTGACGCTTAGAGCCCCAGTGCTTCGGGCGTCCACTCATTCGCAGGCAATGGTCCCGGCAGCGCGGCCTCCTAGCGATCAGTGTTCCGTCTTGGACAAGAGTTCCACGTGCCAGCGAGGGCAGTTCCGATGAGCCGAAATCTTCTTCTCGTCTTGATTGGAGTCCTCGCGGTCTGCCTCATCGGCGCAGGCTATCTCTACTATCAGGAACGCCAAAGCGGCATCGACATCGAGATCAACGAGCATGGCGTGACCATCGAGGGAAACTGAAACGACCTCTTGCCGACAACACCACCATCGGAGCGTCTCGCATGACGAGCGCGCCCCAACATAGGAGAAAGCGCCATGTCACTCGGTACGATCCTGATCGTTCTTCTTATCATCTTTCTAGTCGGCGGATTCAGTGGGCGCTTCGGCGGCTATGGCTATGGCTTCGGTCATGCCGGGACCGGTGTGCTCGGCACGATCCTGATCATCGTGGTCATCCTGATGCTGCTGGGTCGCATCTGACGGCAGGCCAATGCGCAGCGAAGTCGGCGGAGAAGCGGCCCATTCTGATCCATGTAGGACGGATCGAACTGGGCGAACCTGACCAGTTGGTCATAGTCGTCGAACGCCACGAACCCGGCCCGAAACGTGATCATGCCTGCTTCGCGAAGCTGCCGCAGGACCCGATTGACGTGGACGGCGCTCAGCCCAAGCGAATCGGCCAGGTGGTATTGCGTCAGCGGACAGGAATAGCCGTCCTTGTTGCCCAGTCCGACCAAGGCAAGCCTTGCGCCAAGCTCCAGCAGGAAATGCGCCATGCGTTCGGCCGCATCGCGACGCCCCACATCCACCAGATGCTCGACCACCATCGCCTCGTCCCGGGACGCCGCCCACAAAACCGCGGTGGCCAGCCGGGGAGTTTGCGCAAATGCTTGCAAAAGGTCTGCAACGTGGATTTCCGTCACCTCGATATCCGACACCGGCTCGATGCTGTGATCCGAGACATGTAGAAGAACACTGCGCAGCCCCAGGAAGTCGCCGGGGATCTGGAAATCCACGATCTGCCGCTGACCATCCTCAAGAAGCTTGTAGGAACAGGCCCAGCCGGAGGCGAGGATATAAGCGGCCTGATCCGATTGCCCCTGATGGACAAGATCCCACCCGGCCACAAAGGTGCGGCGGCGCTTGTGCAAGGACGCAAGCACCAACAATTCAGGGTCCGACAGGGCGACGAATGCGCCGAGCTTTCGGACAAGCGGAGTGTTTTCGATCATTTGTTCCCATCCAGCGCCTGACACAGACGAATGCGCCGAGCTTTCGGACAAGCGGAGTGTTTTCGATCATTTGTTCCCATCCAGCGCCTGACACAATCTTAGCCAAAACAACCGCAGCGACGACTGATGTGGATCAGCGCAGCATAACAGATTCCTTGCCAGTCTGCTCTGCAAGCAGCGGGCGTCTTTCGGCGTCGCACACGCCGGAAAGGTCAAAACCCCATGACAGACGATCATATGTATTCAGGCATGGCAGCCCTCTCAGTTTGCGAGGCCCTGCTCCTCGCACTGAACGACGCCGGGATTTTGCCCGAGAAAGAGATCATGGGCGTTCTGACGGATGCCGCTGCCACCCATGAGAACGCCGTTGGTTCCGCGACCGATGTCGAAAGGCACCAGGCTGCGGCAGCATTGCTCCGACGGATCATTGCTGGGGGGAATTCTGTTCGCAGGGGGTGACTCTACGGATGGCGCGCCTGGTTCAGACCAAGATGGCGCACGCACCAAGTTCGGAGAGCAGGCTCCATTATCTACAAAAGGAGGAAAACCATGAAAGATCACGAAAAACCTGCCACTTCACCCAAGTCTCGGTCCCTGGAGGTCCCAGACGAAACCGGCGAACACAAGCTCAGGAAGGCCGTAGAAGACGAACCGCACACACCAGACGAAGGCACTCAAAAGATCGACCGACCCGGTTTTGATTTGAGTGGCTCATCTGACGACACACATGCCGGAACGGGTTTGGGTCTAGGTGCTGATGCGTCCGATACAGCCGGTGACAGACGGCTTCCGGGGCGCCGGCCTGACAACAAGCTGACAATCCCCCGCTGGGGTGGGCCCGAGCCAGATGGCAGGACCGAACCTGCCAGGAAACCGTCGGGCAGCAAAACGTAGGTCCCGATGAACGCCTTGCAGATCGGCACGCTTCTGATTGTGTTCGCCGGCGTGTTCGGAGCGGTAAATCACATCGTCTTCCGCCTGCCATCTGCTATCGGCATCCTGATCGTCGCCCTTGCCGCATCCTTCGGCGTCCTAGGCCTGGATGCGCTGCGCCCCGATCTCGGTGTCGCCATGGAAATGCGGCAGTTCGTGACCGAAGCCGAGTTCTCACGGACCCTGCTCGAAGGAATGCTCGGCCTTCTGCTGTTCGCTGGGGCCCTCCACGTCCGCCTCGAGGATCTGCAGGAACAGGCCTGGACAATAGCAGTCATGGCGACGCTCGGGGTGGCGCTCTCGGTCACAGTCGTCGGCTTTGGCTTCCATTGGGTCACCGGCATGCCGTTGCTGGCGGCACTTGTCTTTGGCGCACTGATCTCACCAACCGATCCGGTGGCCGTGCTCGGTGTCATGGCCGAAGCCAACCTGCCGAAGTCTCTGGAGGCCAAGATTATCGGGGAATCCCTGTTCAACGACGGGGTCGGCTACGTGGTATTCTTGGTACTGGTCGGTCTGGCTTTCCAGCCGGTCGGCAGGCATGCCGCTGCCGATACGCTCGGCATCATCATGTTCTTCCTGAAAGAGGTTGGCGGTGGTGCGCTGCTCGGCGGCGTCCTGGGATTCCTGACATACAGGGTCATGCGCCGGATCGACGATTATCCGCTGGAGATCCTGCTCTCGCTCGGGCTGGCCCTGGGGGGCTATCAGCTCGCAGTCGCACTGGGCCTCTCAGGTCCGATCATGGCCGTAGTTGCCGGGCTCTTCATGGGGGATATCGGCATCAAACATGCGATGTCAGAACAGACCCAAGCGTATCTGAGCGGATTCTGGACCGTTATCGACGAGATTCTCAATGCGGTTCTGTTCCTTCTTATCGGCGTCGAAGTCTTCGTCGTCACCCTGAACTTCGACACGATTTCCGCTGGAGTCGCTGCGATTGGCCTGTCTCTGGTTGGACGCCTTTTCGCCGTTGCGGTTCCGGTTGTCCTGATCCGGCCATTCCGAGAGTATTCGCGCGGGGTTGTGCCCATCATGACGTGGGGCGGGCTCAAGGGAGGCATCTCGGTTGCCCTCGCGCTCAGCCTGCCGGACAGCGACTGGAAGCCGCTGATCCTCACCGCGACCTTTATCGTCGTCGTGTTCTCGATAATCGTTCAAGGGCTCACGATCGCGCCTTTGGCCCGATTTCTGAGCCGAAAACCGGCGTCACGTCAGGCGTAGCCGCTCACGAACGGGCCGGTTGCGTCGCCCTGGTCACGTCTTCGAAATCCGAAGCAGCGCTTCCTACCCTGATCGTATCATGGAGTTGCATGATCTTCTCACGATCCGATGCGGGCGCGCTGCGGCTGCATCTCTCCATGACATCAAGCAGTCGTCCGACAAGGTCGGCGTCTCTGATCCCGTACCGGGCAATCGCCGCAAACGCCGAACAGACTAATTCCGCTAATGCCACCGGATCAAAAACAACCCGCAGCTTCATGTTTTGATCCAGGATCCGACCCGAGGGGAAATGCCGACCCGCCAAGGTCCCAAAAACCTCACCCAGGCGGTCCAGGCAATAAAATGCGGTTGTCGGGTCGTTGACACCCGGCGACAAGGCACGTTGTGCGATTTCCACAATCCGCCTGAGCGAGAACTCGATATCGTGGTCGGGCGTGCGCTCGGGGCCAAACGAGAACGCATCGGACAGGTCGTCGGCAACGGCATCCGAGACCCGGCCATAGGGGAAGGCGACGACAAGGGAACCCGCTCCAGGTACAAAATTGCCGATCCGACCCTCGATCCGGACAACAAGATCGTGGTCTCTGGCGACCTGCACAAGCCGGTCCAGATCAATCGACTGAATGTAGCCGCCGCCCGACGCGACCACGGAGCGGCTGTCTGAGTCAAAGTCGGGTGGCAAAGCCTCCTCGAGCGATTTCTCCGGAAATGATGCGGATGGCGTGCGGCCGTTCTCCGGGAAGACCCGCGCAACGGTCTTGCGGGCCTCGACCGCGAGTTTCGCCAGAATGGTCTCGATGCGGATCGAGGTCGCGATGTGGTGGATGAAGTAGATGAGCGTCGCGAGGCTTGCGACGGCCAAGATCATACCGAAGCTCACGGCGATCACCGGCACGAAGTAGGAGTCGCCGCTTCCCCGAACGGACGCAAGGACCAACAGGCAATAGACGAAGGTGGACAGGAATGTGCCCAGCACGATCTGATTGCCTCGGTCGCGCATGAAATTGCGCAGCATTCGGGGGCCAAACTGCGAAGATGCCAATTGCAGGGTCAGCATCGTCATCGAGAATGTGACGCCGGCGACCGTGATCATTGATCCAGCAATAGCCGACAGGATCGCCCGCGCGCTTTCTGGCCCGAAGGCATAAGTCCATTCGTCAATCCATCCGAGCCATGCGGCCTCAAGAGCATCCAGCATGACCAACAAGATAGCCGTTGCCATGGCCGAGATTGCCATGACCGACGGCAGAAACCAGAAACTGCTGTGCAGTCGGTCCCATGTCCTTGATATGAATTTGAAATGGCCGCGCATCGTTCTCCGCACCCCGGCCGGGACACTGTCATGAGCTCATTTCATCTTTTCTCGCGAACGACATGATCGCGTCGATCAGACGATCCTTGTGGCGTCACACGCACTCCGACTACTCGCCTTTTTCGTCGGATTTAGTGACGCGGGTCTTGCCGGCGGGGCGTTCGTTTGCCCGCTTCAACTCATCCTGTGTGCCGATGTCACGCGGCAAACGTCCACCGGAACGCCCGGCTTGAGAGATGGTGCCTTTGGCACCAAGGCCGTGGTCGGCAGTGTCGGGTTTCGGGGTTTTCCCTTTAGTCATCGCTTTGCCTCCAATTGTTCCGCTACAAAAGATATCCGCACTCAGCGAAGGCCGAAAAAGCCGAGGATGAACAACACAATGACCACGAGGCCGACGATGGGCGTTGTTGCAAAAGTCTGTCGGCGAAGGATTCACTTCGTGAATCCATGCCGTTAGACGCGTTGTATGAACAAGCCATCACCCGCCCGCTATCGCACCACGAACTGGTCCAGCTACAACGCATCGTTGCGCGCGCGGGG